>JAWKHS010000004.1:306030-612060 GCA_041394705.1 Vicinamibacterales bacterium | reverse complement strand
CGGCGGGAAGCCGGAGATGTAGATCACCTTCAGCGACGGCTGGCGCACCGCCAGCGCCGCCGCCAGCGTCGGACCGCCGGCCCGCGGCATCACCACGTCGGTCAGCAGCAGGTCGATGTGGAGGCCGTGGCGGGACACCAGGTCCATGGCGTCGGCGCCATTCGGCGACTCGATGACGTGATAGCCGGCGTGTGACAGGAAGCTCACGAACAGCGCGCGGACCTCGGGGTCGTCCTCCACGACCAGGATCGTCCGCCCGCGGCCCGACTCGCCTGGCGGCGGGGACGGGGGCGCCGCCAGCGGCGTGCGCGAGGCCTCCGGGGCCGGGACGCCGTCGCGATCGCCGTGGCGGGCACCGAGAGTCGTAGGGGGAAACGCGGCCAGGGGGTCCTTCCAGGGGCTCCGGCTAGTGGAACATGCTGTCGGTGGCCTGCACCTGCTCGCGCACGTCGGCCACGAAGTCGTCGATTTCGCTCGCGATGGTCGCCCGCGCCGTGACGGGGAGGCGCTGGAGGATCCCGTCGAGTTGCTCCGCCGTGCCGTCTTCGGCGAGCGACCGCGGCGTCACCCAGAAGCCCATCCACTCCGCCATCTCGCAGGCGACGGCCACCCGCTCGAGGGTGTCCGTCGGTCCGACGGCGGCCGGATGATGGTGGTGGCCGGCCACGTCCTGGAAGACCTGCGGCAGCAGGAGCTGTTGCGTGAACCACTGGCCGGCTTCGCAGTGGTCGATGCCCATCAGCTCGCGTTCGAGCTCGAGCATCTCTTCGCCGCGCGTGTCGGCGGTGTCGAGGAGGGCCGGGTACTGCTTCGGGTGCGCGACGACGAGCGCCAGGCGCCCGATGTCGTGCAGGAGCCCCGCCGCGTAGGCGTCGGAGGCGTTGCCGCCGAGGCGCAGGGCCATCTGCTCGGTCGTGGCCGCGCACGCGAGGTTGTGCCGCCAGCAGCGCTCGACGGCCGGCACCTTCAGGGCGCTGCCCAGGAAGCGGCGGAGGCCGATCGTGGCGGCCAGCGTGCGGATGCGCGCCACGCCCAGGAGGGTCGTGGCGTGGCGGATGCTCGTGACCTCCCCGCGGATGCCGTAGTAGGCGGTGTTCGCGGCCCGGAGCACCTCCGCCGCGATGGTCGCGTCGGCGCCGACCGTGGACGCCACCTCGCCGAGCGCCACGTCCTCCTTGGCGAGGAGGCCGAGCAGCTGCACCGCGACCGCCGGAATGGGCGGAAGTTCACAGTTCCGGCGCAGGAGGCGCGTCTTGGCCACCGGGGCGAAGCGTCCCGTCGCCGTTGCGTGATCGGAGGGGTGTCCGTTGAACTCCACAGGCTCGCCCCTTCAATCGGCACGTCCCGCCGCCGCTGCAGCGGGCGCCGGCGGGCGTCGGGCGAGCCGCCCGATCCGGCGGAAGGGGCTCAGGGCGGCGTGTGGCCCAGCAGCGTCGCCACGTGCTTCAGGAGCACCCCGCGCGTGACGGGCTTGGCGACGTGGCCGGCCAGGGGATCCTTGCCGTCAATCTGCAGCTGATCGGTGTAGCCGGAGACGAACAGCACCCGGATGTCGGGCTTGCGCGCCCGCAGGGCGCTGGCCAGCGACGGGCCGCTCACGTTGGGCATGACGACGTCGGTCATGACCACGTCGATGTCGGCGCCGAAGCGCTCGAAGATCTGGAGTGCTTCCTCGCCGTCGGCGGCCTCGCGCACCTCGTAGCCCGCGTCGCGCAGGAACGTGGTGAAGAGCGTGCGCACCTCGGGATCGTCCTCGACGAGCAGGACCGTGCCGCCCCGGGTGTCCGCGCGCCCGTGCGGGGCGGCTTCGTCGCGGGCCGTGGGCGCCAGGGCCTCCTGCACCGCGGGCAGGAGCACGTGCACGCTCGTCCCGGCCCCGGGCGCGGTGTCGATCCACGTGAAGCCGCCGCTCTGCTTCACGATGCCGTAGACCATCGACAGGCCCAGGCCGCTGCCGTGGCTCGCGTCCTTGGTCGTGAAGAACGGCTCGAAGGCCTGGCCGGCCGTGTCGGGGTCCATGCCGCAGCCCGTGTCGGCCACCGAGAGCAGCACCCAGTCCCCGGCCGGCACCGGCACGGGGAGGGAGGGATGGCTCCAGTCGCGGTCGAGCGGGAAGTTGGCGGTGGCGATCTCCAGCGCTCCGCCCTCGGACATGGCGTCGCGGGCGTTGATGGCCAGGTTCAGGAGCACCTGTTCGATCTGGCCCGGATCGACCTTCACGCGGTTCAGGTCCGAGGCCAGCGTGCTCACGAACTGGATGTCCTCGCCGATCACGCGGCCCAGCATGTGCTCGAGCGACAGCACCGTCACGTTCAGGTCGAGCACCTGCGGCACGAGCACCTGGCGGCGGCCGAAGGCCAGCAGCTGGCGCGTGAGCGAGGTGGCGCGGTCGGTGGCGCGCTGGATGCGCTGGAGGAGGCGGCGGCGCGCCGAGTGCTCGAGCCCCTCGGCCCCGAGCGTCTCCGCGTAGCCGCCGATCACCTGCAGCAGGTTGTTGAAGTCGTGCGCCACGCCGCCGGCCAGCCGGCCCAGGGCCCCGATCTTCTGGGAGCGGCGCAGCTGCTCGGTGAGGTCGTGGTTCGCCTGGAGGGCGTCGGTGGCGGCCTTGCGCCAGCGCTGGTCGGTGACGGTCACGAACACGCGGCGCGAGTCGCCGGTGCCG
Source organism: Vicinamibacterales bacterium (assembly GCA_041394705.1). Classification (GTDB taxonomy): domain Bacteria; phylum Acidobacteriota; class Vicinamibacteria; order Vicinamibacterales; family UBA2999; genus CADEFD01. The sequence goes on along the minus strand of JAWKHS010000004.1, from coordinate 609,398 downwards.
GCCGGCGTGAAGGCGAGGTCGACCGGCACGGCGGCGCCGCCCACCTCGACGGTGGCCGACAACATCGGGACGCCGGCCTCCGGCGGCCCCTCGGCCGCGCGCGGCGCCGGGAAGAGCTGCAGCAGGTGCTGGCCGCGGCAGGCCTCGGCGGACGCGAGCCCCAGCAGGGTCGCGAACGCCTGGTTGGCGTCCATCACGATCCCGTTGCGGTCCAGGACGGCGGCGCCGTGCGGCAGGTGATCGAAGAGACGCCGCCACGACACGGCGTCCACGTCCACGCCGGTGACGGCGGGCCGTTCGTCGTCGGCGCGCGCCAGCGTGATGCGGAGCTGCTCTTCGGGCGAGGCGTCCGCCGGGAGGCGCGCGGCCACCCAGGCCGCGACGGCCGTGGCCGGGGCGTCCGGCGGCAGCACGTCCGCCTCCGACGGGCCGGGGACCGGCACGTCGGCCAGCACCGCGACGGGCGTCCGCCTGAGGCTGTTGTGGGCCCGCAGCCGGCGGGCGAGGGCCACGGCATCGAGCCGCGGGGGAGCGTCGACGAGGACGATGGCGTCGGGCACCCGGGCCACGAGCGCCGGCAAGGTCGCGCCGGCCTCGTCGACGGCGTCGAGCAGACAGCCCTGGTTGTCGAGCAGCCGGGCCAGGGGGGTGAGCAGGTCGGCCCCACCCCCGGCCACGAGCACCGTCCGGCTGGCCGCGGGAGGGGCGGCGCGCCGGCCCGGAGAAGAACTGTTCACGTCGGCCCTTCTGCGGCCGGGTCTGCAAACCCGGCCACTTCTCCCGATAATCGCACCCTATTGCACAGGATTCACGCCCGCGGGCGAAAAACTGTGTGCAAGACAGTGCGGGCCGGCTCAGCCCTGCTTGCTCATCTGGGTCAGGGTCCGTGCCCAGACGAGGGCGTCCGCGTAGGACTCGGGCAGGGTGCCGTCCGGCAGGCCCAGCGTGGCGATCGTCTCGTCGGCCTTGTCCCACTGGCCGTGCTCGTACTGGACGACGGCGTCGAGCACGCGGCGCGCCTCGTTGGTCCCGCCGGTCAGCGCGGCCTCCACTTCGGGGTCCAGCGGCAGGTCCTTCACGACCTGGTCCATGGGGTGGCCCAGCAGGACGTCGAGCAGGGAGCAGAGGCCCAGCAGGAAGAAGGCGGCCCCGCCGTCGGGCCTGTCGAGGGCCCGCCCGATGAGCTCGCAGCAGCGGGCGCGGATGACCGTCATCGTCACCAGTTCCGACGGTCCGCGGTTCAGGCCTGCCAGGGCCCAGATCGAGCTCCACTTGCGCACCTGGTCGAGGCCCAGCAGGAGCAGCGCCTCGCGGATGGAGTGGATCTCGCGCCGCAGACCGAACCCGGCGGAGTTCACCGACCGCAGCACACGATAGGAGAGCGACGCGTCGCGCTTCAGCAGGTCCTCGATCGTCCCCAGGGAGACCGAGGGCTGGTTGAGGGCCGCCACGAGCTGGATCTGCGCCAGCTGGTTCGCCGGCAGCGCCTTGCCCGAGAAGGTGACGGGGCGGCAGAAGTAGTAGCCCTGGAAGAGCGAGCAGCCCGCGCCCTTCGCGAGCTGGAAGATCTCTTCCGTCTCGACCTTCTCAGCCACCACGGTCACGCCGGCGCCGAGCAGCCGCTTGATCGTGGCGGGGAGCGTCGCGCGGCCGAGCGCCAGCACGTCGAGCTTCACGAACCGCGCGAGCGGCACCAGCTTCTCGGCGGGCGAACCCGGCACGAAGTCGTCGAGGGCGATGGCGTAGCCGCGGTCCTTGAGCGACGCGCACATCGACTCGACCTCGGGCGTGACGTCCACCGATTCGAGGATCTCGAGGACGACCTGGTCCGGGTCGAGGACGCCGCTGGCGTCGGCCAGCAGCGTGTGGATGTCGAGGTTGATGAAGGCGTGCCGGCCGTCGGTCAGGGCCTCGAAGCCGATGCCGAGCAGGGCGTCGCCGATGACCTTGGCCGATCGGTTGACGCCGTCGTCGGCGGCCGACTGATCCTCGGCATTGGCGCGATACAGGAGCTCGTAGCCGAAGACCTGCTGACGGGCGTCCAGGATTGGTTGGCGCGCGACGTGGAACTGGTCAGTGGTGACGCTCATGCCCACCGGGAGAATCGGCCCGGTGGGGTGCGCCTTGAATCCGCCCCGGCCGGTGGTCCCGGGACCTCGTGCCGCGCCGTCAGTCCGCGAGCAGGTCGGCGATCGTGTCGAGCAGCTCCCGCGACGTGAACGGCTTCTGCAGCAGGTGTTCCACGCGGGCGCCGCCGGCGAAGACGTCCTCCGAATAGCCCGAGATGAACAGGACCGGCACCGCGGGATGGCGGGCCTGGACGCGCCGCGCCACTTCGACGCCGTTGGCCCCGGGCAGGACCAGGTCGCTCAGCAGGAGGTCGAGCGGCGTGTCGAGCCGGTCGAGCAGCGCTTCGGCCGCCGCGGCGCCGTCGGCCGCGTGCACCGTGTGTCCGGCGCGGCGGAGGATCTCCGCCACGATCATCCGGACGTCGGCCTCGTCCTCGACCAGCAGGATCACCCGGCCCGTGCGGGCCGGCGGCTTCTGGGGTGTCGCCAGGGGCAGGGCGCTCCCGGCCAGGGGCCGGACCCACGGCAGGGAGACCTGCACGGACGTGCCCCGGCCTTCCGCCGAGTGCACCTCGATGTGTCCGCTCGCCTGTTCCGCGATGCCCTGGCAGATCGGCAGGCCCAGGCCCGTGCCGCGGCCCGGACCCTTCGTGGTGAAGAAGGGCTCGAACGCACGACGCCGGACGTCGTCCGACATGCCGTAGCCCGTGTCCGACACCCTGAGGCACACCCAGGGGCCCGACACCGCGTCGCCGTCGAGGGTGGAGGGCTCGAAGGAGGTGGCGATCGTGATGCTGCCGCCCTCGGGCATCGCCTCGCGGGCGTTCAGGGCCAGGTTCAGGACCACCTGGGCGATCTGGGTCTCGCCCATGCGCACCGTCGCCTCCGGCGCGTCGAGCTGCCAATGGATTTCGATCGTCTCCCCGATGGTGCCCGCGATGAGCGACTTCAGGCCCGTGAGGGCGTCGTTCAGGTCGATCGTGGCGGCCGGGGTCGGGTTGCGGCCGGAGAAGGTGAGCAGGCCCGACGTGATCCGCGTGGCCTGGTCCACCGCGCGTCCGAGCGCGGCGACGCGCGCCTGCAGCGCCGGATCGTCCGGTGCGTCCTCGGTCATGGCGTCGAGGTGGCCCCGCATCACCGTCAGCAGGTTGTTGAACTCGTGCGCGACGCCGCCCGCCAGCTTGCCCGCCACTTCCATGCGCTGCGCCGCCAGGAGCTGCTCGTCCAGGCGCCCGAGGCTGGTGACGTCGGTGAACGCCGTGAGGAGGCAGGCGCGCCCGGCGAGCCGCATCCGGCTGGTGTGCGCCAGGAGCCGCAGACGCCGTCCGGACGACGTGGTCAGCTGCACCTCGCGGCCGGCTCCCGCCGCGCCGTCCAGCGCGTCCATCTGCGCCTGCCGATCGCCCGCATCGCGGTAGTGGCCGAACTCGTAGACCGACCGGCCCCGGATCTGATCCGGCTGCAAGCCGCAGGCGGCGAGGGCCAACGCGTTGGCGTCGAGGATCTCGCCCGTGGCGGCGTCGGTGAGCAGCAGCGGGAGCGGGCTGGCCTCGAACAGGGCCTGGAAGGCCTCCGTCGAGATCGCCGGGTCACCGCCGTGATGCCCCGCGGCCGTCATGGCCGCGTCCCCCGTCCGTCCAAACTCCGTCCTGTCCGCTGCATCCGCCCTGACTCCGCGCACGTGCCGCTCCTGGCCGAATCCGGGCGGGAGGGGCGCACGGCGGCCGCAGTCCACGCGGCGCCTCAGTGCCGCCGCGGCCTAGATGCTACACAGCCGTGAGGCGCGTGACATCACTTTTTCGGATGCCCGGCTCCCGCGCCCCGCCGGCCAGAGCGGTCGGCCGCGGTCAGGCCGCCTGCGACGCCGCGCCCAGGACGGGGAAGCGCACGATGAAGGTGGCGCCGAGGCCCACCTCGGTCTCGAAGCCGATGGTGCCGCCGTAGCGTTCCACGACCGCCTTGGCCGTCGCCAGGCCCTGGCCGGAGCCGCGGCCGACGGCCTTGGTCGTGAAGAACGGCTCGAAGATGCGCGGCTGGATCTCGGGGCCGATGCCCGTGCCGTTGTCGGCCACCCTGATCTCCACCTGGCCGTCCACGAGCCGGGTCGTGATGCCGATCAGCCCGCGCTGGCCGGGCCGCGTGGCGGCCTGGATCGCGTGGGCGGCGTTCACGATCAGGTTGATGAGCACCTGGCCGCACTCGTTGGAGGCCGCCGCGATCGGCGGGAGGCCCGGTGCGAGATGGCGCTCGACCGTCGCCGCGTTGCGCCACTCGTTGCGCGTGAGCGTGATCGCGTTCTGGACCATCTGGTTGATGTCCACGCGCTCGCGGCCGCCCCGCCCGTTGTGGGAGAACTCCTTCAGGGCCCGGACGATCTCGGTGACGCGCTCGAGGCCCTCGATCGACTCGGCGACGGCGAGCTCGACGTCGCGCCACGGGTGCTCGTCGGCGTCAGGGGCGGCGGCCCGGATCGTCGTGCCCAGCTCGCCGATCTCGGAGGCCACGAAGTCGAGGTTGTGGCTGACGAACTGCAGGGGGGTGTTGATCTCGTGCGCGACGCCCGCGGCCAGGGTGCCGATGGCGTCGAGCTTCTGGGCCGTGCGGAGCTGATCGTCGCGCTGGTGATCGTGGGTGATGTCCACGAGCAGCCCGATCGTGCGGAGCGGGTCGCCCGCGGGCGTCCGGACGGCGATGTCGCAGTGCAGGCGCACCCAGCGGGGATCGCTGTCGGGCGACCGCACGGCGAACTGGAGCTGGACGCGGGTCGCACGTCCGGCGAAGAGATCGGCGAGCGCCGTGTGCAGTTCGGCCAACTCGGGATCGTCGATGGCGGCGAAGACGATGTCGGGGGGCTGCGGACTGGGCTGGTGCAGGTGCAGCAGCCCGGCGAAGCGGGGGTCGAACGTCACGAGACCGCTGCTCATGTCCCAGTCGAAGTAGCCCGCGCCGAGCGAGTTCAGGACGAGCGTCATCCGCTGCTCGTTCAAGGCGGCGGCTTCGGCGGCCCGCCGCATGTCGTCGGCGTGGGCCCGGCCTTCCTCGCTGGCGCGCTGCAAGGCGCGCACGCCGCGCTGGTGCTCGAGCCGGCGGGTCACCTGGCGCGCCAGCAGCGCGAGTGTCTGGCGCTGCTCGGTGCCCAGCCGCCGTGGCTGGCGGTCGATGACGCAGAGCGCGCCGATCGTCTGCCCCGCGTCGGTCGTCAGCGGCGCGCCCGCGTAGAAGGCGACGTACGGCGGACCCGTGACCAGGGCCGACGCCGCGAATCGAGGGTCGGCGGCGGCGTCGGGTACTTCGTACACGCCGTCCTGCTGGACGGTGTGGGCGCAGAAGATCGCCTCCCGCGACTCCTCGGGGAACGGGAACCCGTACCGCGCCTTCACCCGATGCCAGTCGCCGTCCACGAGCGAGACGGCGGCCATCCCCACGCCGCAGACGTGAGCCGCGAGCGCGGCGAGCGCGTCAAGGTCGGCGTCGGCGGCCGTGTCGAGCACCTCGAAGTTCCGGCGCTCGGCGAGGCGGGCCGCGTCGTCGAGGGAGGAGGGCGGTGGCATCGGCGTCACGACGGGCCGCCCGACTATGCCGCTGCCGGCGGTTCCAGGACCCGGCCGGCGGCGCGGCGCCAGGTGTCCAGGCGGCCGCCCAGGTCGAGCGGCGCGAGCCATGCCATCACGTCGGCCGGCAGGGGGCCGCCGTCCGGGTTGTCGACCAGGAACGGCGCGGCGAAAGCGATACGGTGGGAAAGGGCCGCGTCCACCGGCAGGCCGCCGGCGGCGTCGCTGCGTTCCACCGGTCCGGCCAGGATGGGGGACAGGCCCCAGAGCCTGAGCATCCTCGAGAGCATCGCCCCGGCCGACAGTCCGAACGCCTCTCGCTCGGCGGCCGACGTCTCCCCTGGGCCCCTGCCAGGCCGGGCGAGCCGGGCGTAGTCGTCGCGGCAGGCCGCGTCGAGGAGGAGGGAACCGCTGGCCGTCCAGAGGGCGACGAGGGTGGCGCGCCGGGTTTCGTCCGCCGACAACCCCTCGGCGTGCCCGATGGCGCCGGCCACCCGGGCCGCGCGCTCCGCGCGCAGCCAGCCGTCCCGCTGGAGCGGCGTGGTCTCCTGCGGAGGCACGGGCAGGAGGAGATCCGACTCGAGGAGCGCGCAGACCGCGTCGGGCCCCAGCTGGAAATACGCGTCGTAGGCGTCGGTCGGCGGCGACCCCAGCCCGAGGCGGGCCCAGGTGGCGATCTGCAGCACCTTGGCCGCGATGCCTCCGGAGCTCTCGATGAGGGCGATGGCGTGGTCGTCCCGCGCGTCGCTGGCCGGCTGCGCCATCGTCCTTCGCAGGGCCTCGAAGTGCGGGGCCGCGACCGGCAGGCGCGACAGGCGCAGCAGGCCCTGCATGACGGCCGGTGTCGTGAAGTCGTCGGGATTCAGCAGCGCCTGCTGCAGCACGCTGCGCAGGACGTCGCCGCGGCACGGCTTGGCCAGGCATTGGTGGGCGCCCCGGGCCATCCGGACGAGCGATCCCTCGCCGACCTCGCCCGACAGGATGAACCGGGCCGACAGCGGCTGGCGGTGCACCACCTCGGCCAGGAGCTCGGCGCCATCGATGCCCGGCATCAGCATGTCGGTGATGACGGCGTCGGGCGCCAGCCGGCCGACGTCGTCCAGCGCCTTGATCGGGTCGTCGGCGAAGTGGCACTCCCACTCGGTCCGGTAGGACCGCATCATGCGCTCGAGCGCCCGCAGGATGGGCGTATCGTCGTCCACGAACAGGAGGCGGCGGCGCTGCGGCATCGGCGTAGTCACTCCCCGGGCGCCGGCGACGCGGGTGGCGCCGCTGGCAGGGTGAAAGCGACGACCGTCCGTCCCGGCTCGCCCGACTCCACCCAGATGCGCCCGCCGTGACGCCCGACGGCGCACGCGGCGATGGCGAGGCCCGCACCCACGCCGCCGCCGAAGGCGTCGACCGGATGGAGCCGCTTGAAGATGTCGAACACGGCGGTACGCTCGCGCTCGGGAATACCAATGCCGTCGTCGCTCACGGCGAAGGCGGTGAAGCCCTCCTCGATCGGCGAGGAGGACGCGGCCAGCGGCCCGATGCCGATGCGCCGCACGGGCTGGCGGTGGAACCGCGCCGCGTTCGCCACGAGCGCCTGGACGACCATGGGCACCAGCGTGGGGTCCCCCCACGCGGCCGGGAAGGCCGGCGCGATGGTGGCCTCGATCGTGGCCTCGGGTTCGCGCACCCGCGCATCGGCGACGGCCCGGGCGGCGAGGGGCTCGAGGTCCAGCGGACGGAACCGGACCTCGGCCGTGGAGACCCGCGTCAGCGCGCGGAGGCCGTCCACCATCGCGACGCCGCGCGTCGCCATCGCCTGGATGAGGCGCAGCTGATCCTGGCCGTCGGCATCCAGACGGTCCGCGTAGTCCTCGACGACGAAATCGACCATCGAGGCGATGCCGTTCAGCGGCGCCTTGAGGTCGTGCGCGACGATGTGCGCGAAGGTCTCGATGGTCATGGCAGACGGCGGTGCTCGGCCGCGGCGGTCCGGTAATCGGCCGAGTCGCGCCCGGATTCAATTTCGTGACGTGCGAGGTTCTTTCCAAAAAATCGGCGACCGGGCCGTCTATCTGAATCAGGCCGCTTTTCGTGCCGCCGAGTCGGCACCGGGGCGGTTCAAGCCAGGCGTCCGACGGTCGATTTCAGAGGTGGCATGAGGACTGCTTCGACCCGCGCGAGCGATGCACGGGACACGTCGCTCGGCACGCCGGGGCGCGTGGGGCGCCGGTACTTCCCGTTCTCAGCCGGCCGAGGTGCGCAGTCATGAGGGTGCTGGTCTGTGACGACGATCCGGCGGCACGGTTCGTGGCCAAGCGCTGGCTGACCAGCGCGCTCGGCTGCAACGTGACCGACTGCGAAGACGGCGTCCGCGCCCTCGAGATCCTGTCGGTCCAGCCGTTCGACCTGGCCCTCATCGACCTCGACCTGCCGCGCCTCAACGGCGTCGAGGTCATCGAGGCCATCCGCGGCAACGAGGAGACCCGGGAACTGCCCGTCGTGGTGCTCTCGCAGGAGCGCCGCGAGGAGGTGGTCCGCAAGCTCGTGGCGCTGGGTGTCTCCGCCTACCTGTTGAAGCCGTTGCGCGAGCGCACCGTGCTGGGCCGGATCGGCCCGATCCTCACGGCCAGCCGCGCCACGCGCAAGGTCGCGGCGCGGGCGCTGAAGGAGATCCGCCTCGAGGCCGACTCGCCGGCCCTGCTGGTGGACGGCGACCAGAACTTCCGCCACACGTTCGCCAGCGTGGCCGGGCAGTTCGGCCCGGTCATCGTGGCCGAGTCCGGCGCCGACGCGCTGGCCAGTTACCGCCGCTCGCCCGTGAGCCTCGTGTTCGTCGGGCAGCAGCTCGGCATCATGGGGCCGCAGGTCCTCGTCAAGAAGATCCGGGAAGTCGAGGTGTCCTACACGCGCATCGTCGCCGTGGGCCCGACCGAGGAGGACGGCTGGTTCGACGCCCGCATGGGGCGCGTCTTCATCCCCGACACGCTGACCGAGGAAATCCGCCCGTTCACGCGCCTGCAGGGCCCCCTGTCGGCGCTGGAGAGCCTGGCGCCGCAGTTCGACGCGTGCCTGTCGTCGGCCGTCACCCAGGTGTTCGGGATGATGGGGGGCCTGGAAGTGGCGCCCTCCGGCGACGGCTCCGCCGTGCGGCCCTCCGGCATCATGTCCGAGGTGACCGTGGACATCGACGGCCGCTTCAACCTGCACCTGGAACTCGTCCTGCCGCAGGACGTCGCCGACGAGGTGAGCACGCGGCTGCTCGGCTGCGAGAAGGACGAGGTGGACGACGACGCCCGATCGTCCACGGTGAGCGAGCTGGCCAACATGGTCAGCGGCCGGCTGGATGCGTGGCTCAAGGGCAAGTCGCTCGGCAGCCATGTCACGCTCCCGGCCACGCGCCCACTCTCCCCAGGGGAGGCGCTCCAGGACGCGGCGCCCGGCGCGGGCTTCGCCCAGGCGTTCGAGCTCTCCGGGTTCGGCGCTCCCGTGCTGCTGCGCGGGCAGGTCAACACCCAGCAGGCCGCGTAGGCCCTTCAGGCGCCCGCCCGCGCTCCCTCCAGACGGTCCGGACGGCGACGGCCCGCGCGGGCGGCCGCGCGTGGTGATGCGATCGGGCGGAGGGGAACGTGCGACGCGGACAGGAGTGGTTCGGGCCGCCGGCGGGGCCGGCGGCCAGGCGGGGCGGGCGTGTCAGGCGGCGGGCTGTTCGCCCATCAGGATGAGCTCGACCGACAGGGCCTCGCCCTCCATCAGGAAGGGGCAGCGGACCCGCGACGCGGCGCTCGAGTAGACGGTACAGAAGTCGGTGCCGATCGTGACGGTGGGGACCGCGATCTCCGACGACGGCTCGGACTGGGCCAGGCGGTTCCTGAAGGTCCCGGCGACCATGTTGGCGATCTCGCCCATGGCGTCGGGCACTTCGCCGTTCACCTCCTGGGCGGGAATGCCCAGCAGGCCGCTCGTGATCCGGGTGGCCGCGGACGTCGAGGCGTACACCGCGACCAGCCCCTTGCGGTGCCCGGCGAACGCGACGCTCGCCACGATGTTGGCGGGGGTTTCGAGCGACCCGGTGATGGGCGGCCGGCGCTCGAGCGGCGTGAACAGCATCGTCTCGAACACCTCTTCGGTGGCCGACACGAGGTGGTCGAGGATGACCGTGGGGACGCTCATCGTGGCTCCCTCACGCCTTCAGGACGGACTCGATCTTTTCCTTGATCGTAGCCGGCGTAAAGGGTTTCACCACGTAGTTGCTCACGCCCGCCTTCAGCGCCTCGACGATGTCGCCCTCGGCGGCGTTCGTCGTGACCATCAGGATGGGGAGCTGCTTGGTGGCGTCGTTGGCGCGGATCGCCCGGGCGAACTCGACCCCGTTCATCTCGGGCATGTTCCAGTCCGTGATCACGATGTCCACGGGGCCTGCCGCGAGCTGATCCAGGCCTTCCTTGCCGTTGCCGGCTTCCCGACACTCGGTGTGGCCCAGTTTTCCCAGCGTGTTGATGATGATGCGGCGCATCGTGCTCGAGTCGTCGACGACGAGAAAGCGCATAGCGGCTCCTGGGGCGGCGTGCCCCTGTTTCCTGGCAAATCGGCCGAGTCGTGCTAAGGTTGAGGGCCGTGCCCGTGGACGTGGCCCCGGCCAGGGGCGCTCCGCCCCCCGACGAGTGGCTCGCCCTCGTCAATCGGCAGTCGCTCGCCGTGAGACTCCTGGCGGCGACGATCCACGACGTGAACAACATCCTGCAGGTGATGAGCGGCGCCGCCGAGGTGCTCGCCCTCGACCCCACGCCTGCCACCGTCGCCAAGCGAACCACGGCCATCGTGTCCCACTCCGTCGCCGCGACCTCGGCGTTGCACGCGTTGACCACGTTCGTGAGGGCCACCAGCAGCGCCGCCGACGGGGCGCGGCCCCTGACGGTGGCCCGCGCGGTGGTGGCGGCCCGTCAGCACGCCATCCGCAAGGCGCGCCTGACCGTCACGGTGGAGGGCGACGAGGGCGCGATGTGTGCCGTGGCGAGCCATCGACTGCACCAGGTCATCCTGAACCTGTTCCTGAACGCCGAGCACGCCCTGGCGGGCGTGACCGACGGGCGGATCCGAGTCGAGGTCGCGGCCGGCGACCTCGTGCGCGTGGTGGTGACCGACAACGGGCCGGGCCTGGACCCGCGGGCGGCCGAGGCTGCGTTCGCGTGGCCGCCGCGCCCCGGGGAGGCTGCCGGGGCGCTGGGCCTCGGCCTTCGCGTGAGCCGCGCCCTCGTGGCCGACGCCGGAGGGACGCTGACCCTGGGGCCCGACGAGGGCGGCGGCCTGAGGGCCGTCCTCGACCTGCCCCGTCTGTCGTCCTGACGGCGCGCCGCCGTCAGCCGCGGCGCGCGATCATCCGGACCGCGCGCGTCTCCTCGCCCCATGGGGCGATGTTCGTCATCTGCAGCACCAGCGCTTCGGGCGCGTCGCCGTCCGCCGGCCTGAGCGAGGCGAAGATCCGCCAGCCCCAGGGCGGGCCCGGCGCCACCCCGTAGGTGCCCACCAGGTCCAGCAGGGCCCACGTGCCGGGCCCGGGGGCGCAGGGCATCAGATCGCGACTGTGGAAGGTGTCGGTGAACGTGCCGCCGGCGGGCCCCACCGTGATCCGGCCCTCGTGGGGCGTGTCCTGCCACGCCCACGTGTAGCGCACGGCGTCCGCCTCCACGTGCAGCAGGCACGGGCTGGTCTCGGCGCGATCGCCGAGCGGATCGAGCCACAAGGCCGCCGTGCCGTGCCAGGACGTGCCGGCGAGGTCCCCGAGCGTCATGGCGGCGAGGCTATCACGGCCCCGCGACGGTCAGGGGCAGGGCCCGGCCGCGGGGGAGTCTAGGCCGCCGTGACGGCCTCGTCGCCGCCGAGCCGGTTCAGCTTGTCGATGAGCGTGGTACGGCTCAGGTTGAGCAGGCGCGCCGCCTGCCGCTTGTTGCCGCCCGTCTTCTCGAGGCCGCGCCGCAGGAGCTCGCGCTCGAGCTGGGTCATGACGGTGCTGAAGTCGAGACCCTCGTCGGGAATGGTGACCGGCGTGAGCAGCGCCGACTGGCCGGGCTGGCGCACGTCCTCCGGCAGCATCGCCGGCGTGATCTCGCGCTCGCCCCCGCTCATGGCGACGGCATGTTCGATGGCGTTCTCGAGCTGGCGGATGTTCCCGGGCCACGGGTAGTCCATGAGCGCCCGGAGGGTCGCCTGGCCGAGCACGCGTCCCGTGAGGCCGTTGCTCTTGCAGGACTTCTGCAGGAAGTGCTGGGCGATGAGGGCGACGTCCTCGCGGCGCTGGCGCAGCGGGGGCAGGGTGATGGGCACCACGTTCAGGCGGTAGAACAGGTCCTCGCGGAAGGCCCCGTCCTTCACCAGCTTGCGCAGATCGACATTGCTGGCCGCGATGACGCGGATGTCGAACTTGAACGCCTTCGACTCGCCGACGCGTTCCACCTCGCGCTCCTGCAGCGCCCGCAGCAGCTTGGCCTGCAGCGCGAGCGACATCGAGCCCACCTCGTCGATGAAGAGCGTGCCCTTGTGCGCGAGCTCGAAGCGGCCCACGCGCGCGTTGACGGCGCCCGTGAAGGCGCCCTTCACGTGCCCGAAGAGCTCGGCCTCGGCCAGGCTCTCGGGGATCGCGGCGGAATTGAAGGCCACGAAGTGCTGGTCGCGCCGCGGGCTGTTGTAGTGGATGGTGCGCGCGATGAGCTCCTTGCCCGTGCCGGTCTCGCCCTGGATGAGGACGCCGCTGTTCATGGGCGACACGAGCTCCAGGGTGGAGAAGACGTGCTGCATGGCCGCGCTCCGGCCGACGACGTTGTCGAAGCCGAAGCGGTCGTGCAGTTGCGCGCGCAGCTGCGCGTTCTCGATGCGCAGGCGCCGCTCGGTGATGCCCGCGTGCAGCACGTGCGCGAGCTGCCCGAGCTGGAAGGGCTTGATCAGGAAGTCGATGGCGCCGCGCTTGATCGCGCGCACGGCCTCGTCCACGCCGCCGAAGCCGGTGATGACGACCGACCGGAGCTCCGGGTAGCGGTCGAGGGCGGCGTCGAGCACGTCCATGCCGTCGGCGTCGGGCAGCCTGAGATCCACGACGAGCCCGTCGTACGCGAAGCCGGCGAGCCGTTCGAGCGCGTCGGCGGCGTCCTGGGCCTGGGCGACGGCGAAGCCCTGGGCCTCGAGAGATTCCGCGATGAGCTCGCGGAGGGTGGCCTCGTCTTCGACGACGAGCACGGTCGGAGGTGGTGCTTGGGTCATGGTGTCAGGCGGTGTCCTTGCACGGAGGAGCGTGCACTACATGTCTCGGTCGAGGCGTGCCGGCCCTCCACAGGTTTTGCGCGGATTGCCGATTGATCCGGAAGATCAACGTCGAGCCAGCCTAGCAACCGCCATGCCATCCGAGCCCTTTTTGAGAATGGAAGCCCTCGTCGTGGACGACGACGAGGCGGTCCGCGAGGTCATCAGCTCGTACCTGACCAAGCTCGGACTCACGGTCACGGGCGCAACTGACGGCCGATCAGCGATTTCCGCGATCGAGCGGGCGCGCGGACGCTTCAAGGTCGTCGTGACGGACCTGGGGCTGCCTGGCGCCGACGGCCTGGCGGTGCTCAAGGCCGCCCGACAGGCCAACGCCTCGTGCTACGTCATCATCGTCACCGGGTATGCGTCGCTCGACTCGGCGATCGCGGCCGTGCGCCACGGCGCCTACGACTACCTCACCAAGCCGTTCTCGCTTGGGCAACTCGACGTCATCCTGCGCAGGATCGTCGACCGCGAGTCGCTGGAACGCGAGAACCGCCAGCTGCTCCACGCCGACACGTCGCCCTGGCCGGCGCGTGCGCCGGCGGGCGGGACGGACCTCGACGCGCGTCTCTCCCGCATCGAGGGGGCGCTGGAGCGCATCGAGGCCTCGCTCGGCCTTCCGGTGCCCGCGGGGACGTTCGAGCGACGCTGAGTGTCGGATCGCCGACACGGAGTGGCAGTCGCCCCCGTGCAATCCCGATCACCGCGCGCCACGGCGCGGCGGGCATCGGTCTTGCTCACCCCTGCGGCGTGCCTGACATCAGCGACGCGGCAATCCTGGCGGCTCTCGGCCGTCAGTTGAACCAGGCGGTGGCGCGCCAGACCGTCGCCGCCAGCAACCTCGCCAACGTGGACACGCCGGGCTACCGGACGCGCGAGGTGTCGTTCGACGACGCGCTCGACGATCAGCTCGGGATGCTGTCGCGCACGGACGACCGGCACCTCGGCGAGCCCGACCCGGACACCGAACACGTGGCCGAGTCGCAGGGGCTCGCGTCGCGGCGCGACGGCAACAACGTGCAGGTGGATCGCGAGCTGCTCGCCATGACGCGGGCGGCCGGCGACTTCTCGAAGGCGCAGACGGCGCTCGCCGCGAAGTTCCGCCTGGTGCGCTACGCCATCAACGAGGGGAGATAGCACCCCATGCCGCTCTCGACCGCCCTCTCCGCCAGCGCCAGCGCCCTCGACGCGCAGCGCGCGCGCATCGAGGTCGCCGTCTCGAACATCGCCAACGCCGAGTCCACGCGCGGTCCCGACGGACAGCCGTACCGCCGTCGGGACGTCGTGCTCGGCGCCGAGCCGATCGAGCCGTTCGCAGGCGCGCTGGACCGCGCCGGCGCCATTGGAGTCACCGTGCAGGACATCGTCGAAGACCAGGCCCCGTTCCGCCGACGCTACGAGCCCTCGCATCCCGACGCGGACGCCGAGGGATTCGTCGCGACCCCGAACGTGGACGTGCCGGAGGAGATGGTCGACATGCTGGGCGCCGCGCGCGCCTACCAGGCCAACCTCACGGCCATCAACCTCATTCGCGACACCATCCAGCGCGCGCTCGAGCTGGGACGCTAGCGCCGGGAGTCTGAGCCATGGCCATCACACCCATCTCCACGCCGCCCGCACTCGCCACGCCGGGTGCCGGCGCGCGCGACACCGCCGACGCGGGCAGCTTCGGCAGCTCGCTCGAGGCGCTCCTGCACTCGGTCGAATCGACGGCCGGGGAGGCCAACCAGGCGGTGTCCGCGATGGCCGAGGGCACCGGCGACGTCCACTCGGCGATGCTGGCGCTGCAGCGGGCCGAGGTGTCCATGCAGTTCACGGTGCAGGTGCGCAACAAACTGGTCCAGGCCTACCAGGACCTCATGCGGATGCCCATCTAGGATCCCGCCCCCGGTAGCCCGTGAATCCCCAGCAGCTCCTCGCCCACGTCTCGCGGCTCCGGTCGACCCTGTCGACCGGCCAGCTGGCGAGCCTCGCCGCCGCGTTCGTCGCCGTCGTCGGCGTCGTCGTCGGCGCGGCGTACTGGGCCAACGCCCCCGACTACACGGTCCTGTACGGCGAACTGGACCCCGAGTCCGCCAACGCCGTCGTGTCGAAGCTGAAGGCCGGCAACGTGCCGTACCGCCTCGAGGACGCCGGCGCCACGCTCCTCGTGCCGTCCACGCGCGTGGACGAGCTCCGGCTCGACTTCGCCTCGCAGGGCCTGCCGCCGGCCGGCCGCATCGGCTTCGAGATCTTCGACCGGACCTCGTTCGGCACGACCGAGTTCCTGGAGAAGGTGAACTTCCGCCGCGGCCTCGAAGGGGAGCTGGCGCGCACGATCGCCACCATCCGCGACGTGGCGAGCGCGCGCGTGCACATCGCCCTCGCCAAGGACTCGCTCTTCACCACCGAGGCCGAGCCGGCGAAGGCGTCGGTGGTGCTGAAGCTCCGGAACTCGCGCCCGCTGGCGCCGGCCACGGCGGCCGCGATCGCCGGCCTGATGGCCTCCTCGGTCGAGTCCCTCCGCCCCGAGTCGGTCGTGATCATGGACACCTTCGGGCGGCCGCTCACGCGTCCGTCCGAGGACGCGGACGGCGACATGGCCGGCCCGACGCTCGAGCGCCAGCAGCGGCTCGAACGGGACCTGACCCTGAAGGTCGTGTCGCTCCTGGAGCCGGTGGTCGGCCCCGGGCGGGTGCGCGTGAACGTCTCCGCACAGATGACGGCCGGGACGTCCGAGGAGACCGAGGAGACCTGGGACCCCAACTCGGTCGTCCGCAGCCAGCAGAAGTCGTCCGACACCACGACCTCGCTCATGAACTCGTCCAAGCAGGGCGGGCTGGCCGGGGGCGTGGCCGGCGCGCGCGCCAACGCCCCGCCCGACGCGAGCACCGCCAACCCCCAGGCCGTGCAGGTCGCGGGCACCGAGGCCACCAACGGCCGGACGACCGAGACGACCAACTACGAGATCGGCAAGAAGACCCGCCACACCCTGGAGCCCGGCGGCCAGGTCGCGCGGCTGTCGGTGGCCGTCATCGTGGACGACCTGCGCACGCCCGGCGAGGAGGGGAAGCCCGCCACCAACAAGTCACGCGAGGCGGCGGAGATGGAGCGCATCAAGGGGCTCGTGGCCGCGTCGGTCGGCCTGAACGCCGAGCGCGGGGACCAGCTCACGGTCGAGAACATCGCGTTCGAGGAACCGGTCGAGCCCGTCGAGGCGCCGGGGCCGTGGTGGAAGCAGGTGGCGCCCACCGTGAACACGACGCTCGGCGTCACGGTCGGCGACCTGCTGCGCTGGGCGCTTGTGGGCTTCCTGGCGCTGGTCGCCCTGTTCGCCGTGATCCGGCCGATGGCCAAGGCCGCGCTCGGCGCGGGGCCGGCGCCGGCGGCGGCACTGCCCGAAGCCGCGTCCGCCACCGCGCCCGCCGTGGCGGCGCCGCGGACCGTCGCCGAACTCGAGGGCGAGATGCACGCGGCCATCGAGTCCCGGCGGGAGGTGGGGCGCGTCCCGGCGCTGACCAAGAACCTCGCGGCGCGGGCCGAACAGCAGCCGGAGCACGTGGCGCAGCTGGTCAGGGCGATGCTGTCGCAGGAGGAGCGGTAAGCCGTGGTGACGACGTCGTCCACCCCCCTCACGCCGGCCCGCAAGGCCGCGATCGTCATGATGGCCCTCGGCGAGGAACGCTCGGCCCAGGTCTTCAAGCACCTGCAGGAACACGAAATCGAGGCGCTCGCGCGCGAGGTCGCGCAGGCCGGCAACGTGTCGGCCGAAGTGGGCGAGAACGTCCTGGCCGAGTTCACGGAGATGGCCGACGCCGTGAGCAACATCGCCACCGGCGGCGTCGAGCAGGCGCGCCGCCTGCTGATGAAGTCGCTCGGGCCCGAGTCGGCTCGCCGCATCCTGGACCGCGTGGTGCGGTCCTTCACGACCTCCAAGGGCTTCGCGTCGCTCGAGAAGGCGAACCCGCAGCAGCTCTCGAAGTTCATCCTCGGCGAGCACCCGCAGACGATCGCCGTCATCCTGGCCCACATGAACGCGGGCAGCGCCGCGCAGCTCGTCTCCCAGCTGCCCGACGACCTCCGCGCCGACGTCATCGTGCGCATGGCGAGCATCGACGAGATCCTGCCCGAGGTCATCGGCCGCATCTCCAGCGTGATCGACCAGCGCCTGAAGTCGCTCGGCGGCCCGTCGCGCGAGCAGCACGGCGGGGTGAAGGCCGTGGCCGAGCTCTTCAACCGCATGGAGCGCAGCTTCAGCCAGCGCGCGCTCGAGCTGGTGGAGGAGAAGTCCCAGGACCTGGCCGTCCAGATCCGGAACCTGATGTTCGTGTTCGACGACCTCGCCAAGGTCGAGGACGTCGGCATCCGCGAGATCGTGAACCGCGCCGACAAGAAGGCCGTGACGGTCGCGCTCAAGGGCGCGAGCGAGGAGATCCGCAGCCGCTTCTACAACAACATGTCGAAGCGTGCGGTGGAGATGCTCAAGGAAGAGATGGAGATCATGGGCGCGGTCCGCCTGCGCGAGGTCGAGAAGGCCCAGCAGGAGATCGTCGCCATCGCGCGCAAGCTCGAGGAGGAAGGCGTCATCTCGACGGGCGCGGGCGCCGGGGAGCCGTATGTCGTCTAGGGCGCGCCGCGTCAGGCCGTCGGTGGTGGCCGAGCGCTTCGCCTGGGGCGGAGCCGTCGCGGAGGAGCCGGCCGTGTTCGCGCCCGAGCCCGTCGCGGCCGCGGTTCCGGAGCGTGTGGTGGATCCGGCGGCGGTCGAGCGCGACGCGTTCGCCAAGGGCTACCAGCAGGGCGAGCGCGCCGGTACGGAAGCGGGCGCGGCCCGCGCCGAGGCCATGCTGCGCCGGCTGGCCCAGACCCTCGACGAACTGCGCGGCCTCCGCAAGGACCTCGTGCGGCGTACCGAGCGCGAGGTCGTCGAGCTCGCCCTCGCCATCGCGAAGAAGATCCTGCAGCGGGAGCTCGCCCTCGATGGCGACCTCGTGTGGGCCATGGCGCGCGTCGCCCTGGACCGATTGGCCGACGTGACCACGGCGAGCATCCGCCTCCATCCCGACGACTACGCGGCGGCCATGGCCGGCCGCGGCGCCGCCATGACGAGCCACGGCGTGCAGGTCGTCGCCGACCCGACGGTCGGGCGCGGCGGCTGCATCGTGCAGTCGGACGCCGGCGCCGTGGACGTCGGCCTCACGGCCCAGATCGACGAACTCACCGAGGCGCTGCTCGGCGACAGCCGCCACCCGGCGGGCCTCGAACAGCGGCGCGACGATGCCGCCTGAGGCCCTCGGACTGGCGCCGTACCTGACGCGCCTGCGCGACGCCGACGCCGTGCCGGTGTTCGGCCACGTCACGCGGGTGGTCGGCCTGGTGGTGGAGTCGCAGGGGCCCCGCGCGCGCGTCGGCGACGTGTGCCAGCTGCGCCGCGCCGACGGGCAGCCGCCGCTGCCGGTGGAGGTGGTGGGCTTCCGTGACGGCCGGCTCCTGTCGGTGCCGCTCGGCGATACCTCCGGCATCCGGCCCGGCGACCGGATCGTCTCGCAGCGCGGCGTCCTGTCACTGCCGGCGGGGGAGGCCCTGCTCGGCCGCGTCATCGATGGCCTGGGCCGCCCGCTCGACGGCCTCGGCCCGCTGGACGTCCCCGACCGCGCGCCCCTCAGGCCCGCCGCGCTGAACCCGCTCGACCGCGACCCCGTCGTGGCGCCCGTGGGCACGGGCGTCCGCGCCATCGACGCGATGCTCACGTGTGGCCGCGGCCAGCGCATGGGCCTCTTCGGCGGCAGCGGCGTCGGCAAGAGCACCCTCCTGGGGATGATGGCGCGCGGCACGGCCGCCGACGTCGTCGTCCTGGCCCTGGTCGGCGAACGGGGCCGCGAGGTCCGGAGCTTCCTCGAGCACGACCTGGGCCCGACCGGCCTGGCCCGCTCCGTCGTCGTGGTGTCCACCTCCGACAGTCCGCCGCTCGTCCGCCTGCGGGCGGCCTACGGCGCGACCGCGCTGGCGGAGTACTTCCGCGACCGCGGGAAGCACGTGCTCCTCATGATGGACTCGGTGACGCGCTTCGCCATGGCCCAGCGCGAGGTCGGCCTGGCTGCCGGCGAGCCGCCCACCGCGAAGGGCTATCCGCCGTCGGTCTTCGCCCTGCTGCCGGGCCTCCTCGAACGCGCGGGCAACGTCCGCGGGCGGGGGAGCATCACGGCCCTCTACACGGTGCTCGTCGAGGGCGACGACACCAACGAGCCCATTGCCGACGCCGTGCGCGGCATCCTCGACGGGCACATCGTGCTGTCGCGGGACCTCGCGGGCCGCAACCACTACCCGGCGATCGACATCCTGGCCAGCATCAGCCGAACCATGCCGGACGTGACCGACGTGGCGCACCGCCAGCGGGCGGCCGACGTGCGCGACTGGCTCGCGACCCTGCGCGACACCGAGGATCTCGTCTCGGTCGGGGCCTACGTGCGAGGATCGACCCCCCGGATCGACAAGGCGCTCGATCGCCGCGACGCGGTCATGTCGTTCCTCTGTCAGCCGTCCGACACCCTGGTCGGGTTCGGCGAGGCGGTGGATGCCCTCCAGGCCCTGTAACCGTGTCCGGGCGGACGCATCGCCCGACCGCCGGCGGCCCGGCGCGTCCTGGCCGTGAAGCCGTTCCGCTTCCGCGCCCAGGCGGTGCTCGACCTCCGGCGGCGCGAGGAAGAGGCCGCGAAGAACGCCCTGGCGCGGCAGCGGGCCATGGCGGAACGCGCCCAGCACGCGCTCACGGCCGCGCACGCGGCCGTCGCGCGGGCCGGCGAGGCCCTGCAGGCCCAGGCGTCGGCCGGCACGCCGCACGGCACGCTGACCTGGCACCGAAGTTGGATCGTCCGTCTGCGGATCGGCGTCCAGGTCGCGGCGCACGCCGCGACCGAGGCCGAGCGCGCCACGGCCGTCGCGGCTGCCGCGCTCGGCCGGGCCATGCAGCGCCGCCGGGTGCTCGAGCGCCTGCGCGACCGGGCGTGGCGGACGTACTCGGTCGAACGGGATCGCGCCGAGATTCGCGAGATGGATCAGCTGGCCACGCTGCGCTTCGCGCACCGGGCCCTCGAGGGAGGCACCAGTGACAGTCACGCCCACGACCGCGACGCAGACGACGCAGACCCAGACGCAGACCGCCCAGGCGCTCGACCCTGAGAAGTCGCTGGGCCGCGACGCGTTCCTGAACCTGCTGGTCACGCAGCTGCAGCACCAGGATCCGACGCAGCCGCAGGCGGACGGCGAATTCCTGGCGCAGCTGGCCCAGTTCAGCACGCTCGAGCAGTTGCAGCTGATGAACCAGAAGCTGGACGCGCTGACCAGCCTCATCAGCGGCGACACCACGACTCCCTGAGCGCCGCCGGCGCTCCCGCGGGCTGAGGCCGCGCACGGTCGCGCGGCGGCGCCACCGGTGCGCCCGGCCTCCGCGCGTCGTCCTCCTGCACCCGCGCGGCCCGTCGGCCGCGCGGATCCCGCCTCTCACCGTCATCACCTTGCAGTGCGAACGACCGGCCTGATCCGGTCGACCAGACGCCGGCGCCCCTGTCGGCCGCACGACACACCGGCCGGTCCAGCGACGCGATTGGCGCCCGCGGGCGCCGGGTCCGCCGGGGGCCGCCAGCCCCGCCGACCGCGAGAAGCGTGAAGACGCGGGCGATCCCAGGGCAATCGGCCGTGACGCGCCGGGCTTGAGCGTCCGGCCCCACAGGTGGCACCACGTTTGAAGTCCCCCCGGCATGCACCGGGACAGGAGGCACACGTGCTGACGCTGGAAGGCGCCAGCTCCCGGGATGGGAACGCGGAGGCGGCCCCGCCGCAGGCGCTCATGTCGGGCGACTGGGAGTGGCGGACCGTCGATGCGTTCATCGCCGCGCGTCTCCGGGTGGATGCCCTGGCGCGCGGCCGCTCGGCGCTCTCCCCGGATCGGCTGTATCGCGCACACGGCGATCCCCGCGACTGACGCGGCCTCGTGACCTGCGCGGACCACTGGAGGACGGACACTCATGGGATTCTCGGCTAGCCTCTCGGGCCTCAACGCCAACCAGCAGAAGCTGAGCGTGATCGGCAACAACCTCGCCAACATCAACACCGTGGGGTTCAAGGCGAGCTCCGTGCAGTTCATGGACCTCGTCAGCCAGAACGTCGGCGGGTCCGGCGCCAACCCGATGCAGATCGGGCTGGGCGTCACGACCGGCGCGATCTCGCCCAACTTCACCCAGGGCGGACTCGAGAACACGGGCGTCAACACCCACGTGGCCATCCAGGGCCGCGGCTTCTTCATCGTGGGCAGCGGCGGCAACGACCGCTCGTTCACGCGCGCCGGCGACTTCTCCTTCGACGCCAACGGCACGATGGTGTCGGCCGAGGGCCTGCCGGTGCAGGGCTACACGCAGATCGACCCGCTGACCGGCCTCATCGTCACGACCGGCCAGCCGACCGACATCATCATTCCGCCGGGCATCCTCCGCGCGCCGGGTCCGACGACGCAGTTCGGCACGACCAGCAACCTGGACGCGTCGGCGGCGGTGGGCGACACCTTCACGGCGTCGGTCCAGATCTACGACGCGCTCGGCGACGTGCACGTCGCCACGATCACCTACACCAACACCGCGCCCGGCGCGTGGGGCTACGACATCAGCGTCGACGGCGCCGACGTGACCGGCGGGACGGCCGGCACGCCCTTCTCGATCGCGACCGGCAACGTCACGTTCGGGCCCACGGGCGCGCTGACCGCACCGGCGGCCGACGTGGTCATCACGAGCCCCGCGTGGGCGAACGGCGCGGCGGCGACGAACTTCACCTGGGATCTGTTCGACGCGAACGGCCAGGCCGCGCTCACCGGCTATGCCGCCGCGTCGCAGACCTCCTCGATCACGCAGAACGGCTACGCGGCCGGCACCATCAACCCGATCACGATCGACGCCGACGGCAACATCCAGGCGACGATCGGCGCCGGCCGGACGATCGTCATCGCGCAGCTCGCGCTCGCCAACTTCAACAACCCGCAGGGGCTCGTGAAGCTGGGCGCGAACCGCTTCGCCGAGAGCCAGGCGTCCGGCATCCCGAACGTCGGGATCGCCAACGCGGGCGGGCGCGGCAGCGTCTTCGGCGGCGCGCTCGAGCAGGCCAACGTCGACATCGCGCAGGAGTTCACCCAGATGATCCTGGCGCAGCGCGGCTACCAGGCGAACTCGCGCAGCATCACCGTCGCCGACGAGCTCCTCGTCGAGACCCTCAACCTGAAGCGATAGGCCGACGGCCGTGATTGGCATCCCCTCGTCGTCGCCCGCCGGGCTCGGCGGCATCGTGCCGGCGGGCCTGGGCGCACCGTCCGCCGGGGCGCCCGCCGCCCAGGCCGCGGGCGTCGGCCCCGCGCTCGGCGCGGAGTTCGAGGACGTTCTCGGACACCTCACGGGCGCGCTGCTCGCGCTCGTCGCCGAGGCGCACCCGGCCAGTGCGCCGGCGCCGTCGGACGCGCCCTCGGAGGACGCGGCCGGGGACGACGCCGACGCGGACCCCGCCGGCCTCGTGGCCGGGCTCACCGGCGTCGTGGTGCCGGTGCTGATCCTGCCGCAGCCCGTGGCAGTGCCGGCCAGCGACGCGCTCGCCGGCGTCGTGACCCCCGGCGACGGCACGAGCCTCGCCGAATCGCCGACCCCGTCGCAGGGGGGCGTCGCATCCAGCGGCAGCGCCGCGCCGTCGCAGCCGCTGCCGAGGATCCCGCGCGTGCCGGTGGCGGCCGCGCCCGCGGTCGAGACGCCGATCGACGCACTGCCGGTGGACGCGCTCCAGGTGGACGCGCTTCCGGCGGGGTGCCTCCGGGGGACGTGCCTCCGGTGGACGTGCCGCTGGAGGACTCCGGCGAGCTTTCCGTCGCCGACGTCCTGAGCGCGCCGGCCGAGGGCCCGGGCCCCGACACGCGCCGTGCCGACGGTCCGCCCGCCCGCGCGGCGCGGCACGGCCGTGGAACCGGGCCGGGCCATGACGCGTCCGCCCGCCTTGCCGCCGCCGTGCGCGCCGGCATCGCGATGCCTGGCTCCGCCGCGTCGGACCCTGACGCCGCCGCGTCCGGTCGGATCGAAGCGACCGACGCCGGGACCCCGGCCCCCGAGGCCTCGCCCGAGGCGGCCTCCGTGTCCGGGCAGATGGCGGCACCCGCGCTGCCCGTGCCGCGCGGCGGGCTGGGCATGGCGGAACGCGCCGCCGCGCTCCAGCGCGCGCTCGCCCGACGCACCGAGGCGGGCGGGGAAGCGCAGGGCCTCGTGACCCAGGCGGCGCGCCTCGTCGTGCCGCCCGCCGAGACCGGCGCCGGACAGGCCGCGGCCGACGAGGCCGGGGCCGGCCGTCGCCCGGGCCGCGGCTGGGTCGCCCAGACGCCGGCGCCGGGTCTGGCCGCAGCGTCCGTGCCCGTGGCCGGTGCGATTGCGCCGGCCGACCAGGCCGCCGAGGGCAGCGCCGGCGCTGGCGCCGGCCAGGCCTCGACATCCGCGCCCGGCGCGGGCGCCGCGTGGCGCGCCGCGTTCGCGGCCGCCGCGGCCGGCGATGTCCACGGCGCGGCGGAGCCCGCCAGAACGGCGCTCAAGGAGGCGGTGGGTCACGTGCTCGCGCAGGTGCCCGACCGCGCGCCCGCGGCTCCCGCGGTCGCGCCCGCCGTCCACGCCGGTCCGCCGGCCGAGATCGACCGCCAGACCGGCGACGCCGTGCACGGCCAGATCGTCCGGTCGCTGCGCATGCAGTGGGCGGGCAGCCTCGGCGAGGCGCGCGTCACGTTGAAGCCCGAGTTCCTCGGCCAGGTCACGGCGTCGATCACGGTGGAACGCGGCACCGTGACGGCGACCCTGCACGCCGACACGCCGGAAGTCCGGCGGTGGATGGAAGCCAACGCCGGGACGCTGCGCGACGCGCTCGTCGAGCACGGCCTGCGCCTGGATCGCCTCGAGGTCGCCGAGCCCCCGCGCGAGGGCGCGGAGCCCGACCGCCAGGGCCGCCAGCGCGGCCGCCAGCAGGACGCGCCGCGGGAGCGGCCGCGCCGCAGGCCCGACGACGGGCAGGACCGCCCGTTCGAACTCACCCCGTAGGCAGGAAAGGACCGAACCGTCATGACCCTCACTCCGAATACCGGCGTCGACACGATCAGCCAGCTCGTCTCGCGCGTCATGGACAAGTACGACGGCGACAAGGACGGGAAGCTGACGAGCCAGGAGTTCGGCAGCTTCCTGACGGGGCTGCTCGGCGCGACGGGCGGCACGGCGGCGGCGAACGCCGCCGTCGGCAAGGACCCCTCGGAAGGCACCGGCCAGTACCGGAGCCGCCTCGCCGGCTTCGACTTCGCCAAGCTCGACAACCCCACGCTGCAGGGCGCGGGCACGTCGAAGTACATCGCGGCGCGCATCTTCCAGGACTACCCGCCGATGCCCGAGAGCCTCCCGGCGGTGGTGGAGCGCCTGAAGGCCCAGGGCCTCGACGCGAAGCAGACCGACTTCGACAAGATCGACTTCGGTGACGGCTACGGCCCGATCGACGTGATTCAGGGGGCCTATCCCGGAGGCGGCGTGGCCTGGCAGTGGCTGCCGGTGGGCGCGTGAGCGCCCCGAAGGCCGAACCCGCCGCCGACGGCGCCGCCGCGAAGGCGAAGGGCGGAAAACAGAAGCCCATGATCATCGGCGCGGTCGTGCTCGCGCTGGCCGGCGGCGGCTACTACTACAAGACGCAGGCGGCGCACGCGGAGGGCGAGGAGGAAGCACCGAAGGAGCACTCGGTCTCGCCCAAGGAGCGCGGCCTCGTGTCCTTCGACCCGTTCGTGGCGAACCTCGCCGACGAGGGGGGGCGCCGCTTCGTGCGCGTCACGGTGCAGCTGGTCGTGGGCACCGCGGAAGAAGGGCTGGAGATGAGCGAGACGCCGGTCCTCAAGATGCAGGCGCGCGCGATCATCCTCGAACTGCTCGGCACGCAGCTCGCCGACACGCTCGTCACGCCCGAGGGCAAGGTGGCGCTGCGCCAGGCGATCGCGGAGCGCATCGCCGACGCCCTCCACGAGATCGAGGTGGTCGATGTCCTCTTCTCAGACTTCGTCGTCCAGTTCTGAGCCGGGCGACCCGTCGTTCGCGCTCGCGGCGCTGGCCGACGTGGCCTGCGGCGTGGACTTCGTGATCGGCACGAGCCGGATGACGGTGGGGGACTGCCTCCACCTCGCGCGCCACTCCGTCCTGCGCCTGGGCCAGCCGGCCGGCAGCGACCTCGAGGTGCGCGTGAACGGCGTGGCCATCGCCTACGGCGAGGTGGCCGTGGTGGACGACATCGCCGCCCTGCGCATCACGCGGATTGCCGTGCCGGCCGGGGTCGGCTGGGAATGATCGTCCTCGCCATGCAGGCGTCCGGCGCCGCCGCCGACGCCGCACTCTCCAGCGGCTTCGGCCTCCGGACCGCCGCCGCGTTCGCAATCGTCGCGGCGCTCCTGGGCGGGGCCGTCTGGGCCCTCGGCCGCGTGGGCGCGGCCCGCCGGGGCAAGGACCTGCTCGCCATCGAAACGGCGCTGTCGCTGGGCGACAAGCGCTCGCTCGTCATCGTGTCCGTCGAGGGACGCCGGCTGCTGCTCGGCGTGTCCCAGGGCGGCGTGTCCCTCGTGACCGAGCTCCGGCAGTCGTTCGCCGAGACGCTCGACCGCTCGCTCGAACCTCCGTCCCGGCCATGAACCAGCTCGATCTCACCGTCAACGGCGTCGGCACCGTCTCGGCGCCGCTGCAGATCGTCGTCTTCCTGACGCTGCTGACGTTCATTCCCGCGGCGCTCGTGATCATGACCTCGTTCACGAGAATCGCCATCGTCTTCCATTTCTTGAGGCAGGCGCTCGGCACCCAGGACATGCCCTCGAACCAGATGCTCGTGGGCCTCACGCTGTTCCTGACGTTCTTCGTCATGGCGCCGGTGGGCGAGCGCATCAACGCCGACGCGCTGCAGCCCGCCATGGCCGGGCAGATCGACGTGACCGAGGCGCTGCGACGCGGCGCCCCGCCGCTGCGCGAGTTCATGCTGAAGCAGACGCGGCAGACCGACCTGGCGCTCTTCGTCGAGCTGAGCCGCGAGGCGCGTCCCGCGACGCCTGCCGACCTGCCGATGCGCGTCGTCATCCCGGCCTTCGCCATCTCGGAGCTGAAGACCGGCTTCCAGATGGGGTTCTTCCTGTTCGTCCCGTTCCTCCTCATCGACCTCGTCGTGTCCACGACGCTCCTGTCGATGGGCATGCTCCAGCTCCCGCCCGCGATGATCTCGCTGCCGTTCAAGGTGCTGTTGTTCGTGCTCATCGACGGCTGGCAGCTGCTCGTGGGCTCGCTCGTGCGGAGCTTCGTCTGAGCCCCGCGGCCGGAGACCCACTGACATGTCGGACGCCCTCGTCGTCGGAATCGTGCGCCAGGCCATCGAGACGGCCGTCATCGTGACCACCCCCATGCTCGCCGCGGGCCTGGTCGCGGGCGTGCTCGTGAGCGTGTTCCAGACCGTCACGTCCATCCAGGACAACGTGCTGGCGTTCATCCCGCGGGCCGCCGCGATCTTCCTCGCGTTCGCGGTCACCTTCCCCTGGATGCTCCGCGTGGTCTCGGCCTTCTCGACCGGCCTCATCCAGCGGCTGCCGGAGCTCGTGCGGTGACCGAGTTCGACGTCCTGGCCCGGCTCGGCATCCTGCTGGCCCGCCCCGGCGCGCTCGTCGCGCTGGCGCCGGTCTTCGGCGGGGCGTTCGCGCCGACCCAGGTCCGCCTCGGCCTCACCGTGGCCATCGCCATCTTCGCGATGCCGGCGGTGCCCGACGCGGCGCTGGCCTCGTCGGCCGGGCTGGGCCTCATCGTGGCCCGCGAGATCGGCATCGGCGCGCTCATGGCGCTCGCGCTGCGCGCGGTGCTGACCGGCGCCGGCCTGGGCGGACACCTGACCGGCAGCCAGCTGATGCTGTCGTACGGGTCGGTGATCGACCCGCAGGGCGGCGTCAGGAACAACATCACCGCGACGCTCTACACCAACATCGCGCTCGTCACCTTCCTCGGGATGAACGGCCATCACGCGCTCCTGCGCGCGCTGGCCGCCTCCTACGAGGCGCTGCCCATCGGCACCGGCGCCGTGGGGCCCACGCTCGGGTCCGCCGTGGTGGAGCTCCTCGGCGTCATCTTCATCCTCGGCGTGCGGCTGGCGGCGCCGATCGTCGTCGTGATGCTCCTCGTGGAGGTCGGCACGGCCTTCATGGCGCGCGTGGCGCCGTCGCTCAACCTGATGGTCGTCGCGCCGCCGCTCCGGATGGCGGTGGGGCTCGTGGCGATGGCGGCGATGGTGCCGCTCGTGCCGTCGATCGTCCGCGCCGCCTCGTCGGGCATCGCCGACCTGGCGCTGCGCGCGGCCAGCGGGCTCAGGTGAGGGGACCGTGGCCGGCCAGTCCTCGGACGAGCGCACAGAAAAACCTTCCGCGAAACGGCTGCGGGAAGCCCGTGACAAGGGCAACGTCCCGCGCAGCGCCGATCTCGTCGCCGCGCTCTCGCTGCTCGCCGTCACGACGGCGCTCGCCCGGACCGGGCCCGTGGGCATCCAGCGCCTGCTGGGCCTGCTCACCGAATCGCTCCAGGACCTGGGCGCCCGCGCCCACGGCACCGTGACGCCGGAATCGCTGGCCGTCCTGGCGCGGCACGACGGCCTCGTCCTGGCCGCGATCGTCGGGCCGCTGATGGTGGTCGCCGCCCTCACGGGCCTGGCCGGGAACGTCGTGCAGTCCGGCTGGGTGTTCGCGCTCGAGAAGGTGTCGTTCGACTGGTCGCGGCTCAGCCCGGCGACCGGGATCAAGCGCTTCGCGCCCTCGCAGGCCGGCGTCACCGTGGTCAAGGCGATCGTGGCCGTGACCATCGTGACCTCCGTGCTCTGGTCCGTGGGCCAGGAGGCGCTCGCCGCCACGCCGCAACTGGCGTGGATGGAGCCGTCGGCGGCGGCGATGGAGGCGGCGCGCTGGCTGTGGCGACTCCTCGTGCGCGGCGGCACGGCGCTCGTGCTCCTGGCCGGCGCCGACGTCTTCTGGCAGCGCTGGCGCCACTACCAGGGCCTGAAGATGACCAAGCAGGAGCTCCGCGACGAGGCCAAGCTGAGCGAGGGCAATCCGCACGTCAAGGCGCGGATCCGGCGCATCCAGCGCGAGATGGTCCGCCGCCGCATGCTCGCGGCGGTGAAGACCGCCACCGTCGTGGTCACCAACCCCACCCACTTCGCCGTCGCCCTCGAGTACCGGCGCGGCGGCATGGCGGCGCCGAAGGTCGTCGCCAAGGGGCAGGACCTGCTCGCCCAGAAGATCAAGGCCCTGGCGCGCGAGTACGGCGTGCCCATCGTCGAGAACAAGCCGCTCGCGCAGGCTCTCTTCAAGGGCGCCGAGGTCGGCGACGTCATTCCCGCGGATCTCTTCGGCGCCGTGGCCGAGGTGCTCGCCTACCTCGTGCGCGTGCGTCAGCTGATGTTGTAACGGCAGGTGTCCATGTCGCTCGCCTCGAATCGCGGTCCCTCGCAGCTCCTGGTCCCGGTCGCCCTCCTGGCGGTCGTGATGCTCATGGTGGTGCCGCTGCCGCCGATCGTCCTCGACCTGCTGCTGTCGATCGACATCGGGCTGGCGGTGGTGCTGCTGCTCACGGTCGTCTACGTGAAGCAGCCGGTCGAGTTCTCGGTCTTCCCGTCCCTGCTGCTCCTCCTGACCCTGCTCCGGCTGTCGCTGAACGTGGCGGCCACGCGCCTCATCCTGATGCACGGGCACGAGGGCGTCGAGTCGGCGGGCCACGTCATCATGGCCTTCGGCCAGTTCGTGGTCGGCGGCAACTTCGTCGTGGGCATCGTGGTCTTCCTGGTGCTCATCGCGATCCAGTTCATCGTCATCAACCACGGCGCGGTCCGCATCTCGGAAGTCACCGCGCGCTTCACCCTGGACGCCTTGCCCGGGCGGCAGATGGCCATCGACGCCGACCTGAACGCCGGCGCCATCGACGAGGCCGAGGCCCGCACGCGGCGCGAGCGCGTCCGGCGCGAGGCCGACTTCTACGGCGCGATGGACGGCGCCATCCGCTTCACCCAGCGCGACGCCCTGGCGGCCGTGCTCATCACGGCCGTCAACATCGCGGCCGGCCTGGTCATCGGCGTGCTCCAGCACGGCGTGGACCTCGGGACCGCCGCCCAGACCTACACCATCCTGACCATCGGCGAGGGCCTCGTCACGGCCATCCCCGCGCTGCTCGTCTCCATGTCGGGCGGCCTCATCACCACCCGGGCGGCGTCCGAGTCGCACCTGGGCGAGGACGTGGCCGACCAGCTGCTCGCGCGCTGGCGCCCGCTGGCGGCGGCGGCCCTGGCGCTCCTGGCGCTCGCGGCCATTCCCGGCCTGCCGAAGCTCGCGTTCGTGGCGGTGGCGGCCGTGCTCGGCGGCGCCGCGTACCTGACGAGGAGCGCCTCGCTGGCCGCGCCCGCGGCCGCACCGGCCGCGCCGGCGCCGGCCCCCGACGCCCTCGACGGCGGCCTGACCGTGGACCCGCTCAGCGTGGAGGTCGGCTACGCGCTCGTGCCGCTCGTGGACGAGGCCCAGGGCGGCACCCTCCTGGCGCGCATCCGCTCGGTGCGCCGCCAGATCGCGACCGAGACCGGGGTGGTGGTGCCGGCCGTGCACGTCGCCGACAACCTGCAGCTCGGGCCGCGTCAGTACACGATTCTCGTGAAGGGCGTGGAGGTCGCGAAGGGCGAGCTCTACGCCGACCGGCTCCTGGCCATCAACCCCGGCACCGCCGGCGGCGGCCTGGAGGGCGTGCCCACCAAGGAGCCCGCCTTCGGCCTGCCAGCGCTCTGGGTCGGCGCCGACCAGCGCGATCGGGCCGCTCAGCTCGGCTACACCGTCGTGGACCCGACGACGGCGCTGTCGACGCACCTGTCGGAGACCATCCGCGTGTTCCTGCCCGAGCTCCTGACGCGCCAGCACACCAAGGAGCTCGTGGACAAGGTGGCGCAGACCTCGCCGAAGCTGGTCGAGGAGCTCGTGCCCAAGATTGCGTCGATTGGCGACGTGCAGCGGGTGCTCCGGCAGCTGTTGCGCGAGCGCGTGTCGATCCGCGACCTGACGACCATCCTCGAGGCCATCGCCGACGCGGCGCCGGGCGCCAAGGACGCCGACCAGGTGGCGGAGGCCGTCAGGAGCGCGATCGGCCGGTCCATCTGCCGGCCGTACCAGACCGACCGCGACGAGCTGCCGGCCATCGCGCTCTCGCCCGATCTCGAGGAGCGCCTGGTCTCCTCGATCGTCAAGACGGAGGGCGGAGCGGTGCTCGCGATCGACCCGACGCAGGCGCAGCGCCTGGCCAGCCGCATCGGCGAGGTGTTCGCCGGCGCGGTGGCACAACCTGTGCTCCTGTGCACGCCGACGCTACGGCCGCACGTCTGGCGGCTGTTCGCGCGGGTGCTGCCGCACCTCGGCGTGCTGTCGCACAACGAGGTGCCGCCGCAGGTGCACGTCTCGATGATTGCGACGCTGGACTGACATGCAGGACAAGCAATTCCGCCAACCCACGGTGCGTGAAGCCTTTCAGGCGATCCGCGAGGAATTCGGGCCGCATGCGCTGGTCCTGTCGAGCGAGCTCGTGAGCGCGCGCGGCTGGCGCGGCTGGCTCGGGATGCGCGAAGTGCAGGTCACGGCGCGCCCGCCCGAGGGCTGGACGCCGCAGGAGGAGCGACGGCCGGCCGAACCCGAGCGTCGGCCCGCCGACACCGCGCCGGCGCCCACGAGCAGCCTCGCCGCCCGCCTGGCCGCCGCCGGGATCGATCCCGCGCTCGCCGAGGCCGTCGGCGACAGCGTGCCGCCCCGCCAGCAGCGCGGTCTCACGGCGGAGGCCGTGCGCGGCCACCTGGCGGCGCACCTGGCCCCCATGGCCGCCGGCCAGGAGCCCTTCGCCCGCGTGGAGGTCTTCGTGGGGCCCCCTGGTGTCGGCAAGACGACCACCATCGCCAAGATCGCGGCCCAGGAGCGCGTGCGGAAGAAGCGCGCCGTGGGCGTGGTCTCGGCCGACGCGTTCCGCGCCGGCGCCGTGGAGCAGCTCAGGACCTACGCGGCCATCATCGGCGCGCCGTTCAAGACCGCCCGCACCATCGAGGAGATGGACCAGGCGATCGGCGGGGCCCGCCAGACGCTCCTGGTCGACACGGCCGGGCGCTCGCCGAAGGACGACGACCTGCGCGACGTTCGCAAGATGCTGAGCCGCCGCGACGGCGTGCGCACGCACCTCGTGATCCCGGCCGACACCTCGGTGGCGTCGGCGCGCCGGATCCTGGCCCGCTTCGCCGATGCCCGGCCGGACCGCGTGGTCGTCTCGCGGCTCGACGAAGCCGAGTCGCCGGCCGCGCTCTTCGCGTGGCTGGTGGGCGTGGGCCTCCCCGTGTCGTACGTGACGACGGGGCAGCGGGTGCCCGAGGACCTGGAGCGCGCGACGCCCGAGATGCTGGCGGCCGCGATGCTCGGCGACGACACGGCCGGCGCGGCGCCCATGGGCGTGTCGTAGCGATGACGGGGCTGAGCGAGATCGGGGAGAGCACGATGCGGACGGCCAAACACATCGAGTCGGACAACACGGTCCGGGACCAGCTCGTGATGGAGCACGTCGGCCTGGTGAAGGCCATGGCGAGCCGGCTCGCCAACCGCCTGCCGCCGCAGGTCGAGGTGTCCGAGCTCGTCAGCGTCGGCGTCCTCGGCCTCATCGACGCGGCCGGGAGGTTCCGGCCGTCGCTCGGCGTGCCGTTCAGCGCGTTCGCCCGCCGGCGCATCCACGGCGCGATGCTGGACGCGCTGCGCGGCCTCGACTGGGCCCCGCGCGCCGTCCGCAAGCTCAGGCGCGACGTCGACGCGACGATCGCGAGCCTGCGCTTCAAGCTGGGACGCGAACCCGAGGCCGGCGAGATCGCCGAGGCCATGGACGTCTCGGAGACCGAGTACGAGCGGATGCTGGACCGGCTCCGGTCGGCCGAACTCGCCACCATCCGCCAGAGCTCGGTGGGCGAGGACGGCCGCACCATGCTCGAGGTCGAGATCGAGCCGTCCGAAGGCCCGCACGCGCGCCTCGAGCGCGAGGAGATGCGGCGGCTGCTGGCCTCGGCCATCACGGACCTGCCGGACCGCGAGCGCCACATCCTGGCCCTCTATTACGAGGAAGAGCTGACGCTGGCCGAGATCGGCCAGGTGATCGGCGTGGGGGAGTCGCGCGTCTCGCAGCTCCGCAGCCAGGCCATCGCGCGGCTGCGGTCGGCGCTGTCCGTGCGCATGACCCGGAAGGACGCGGCGTAGTTCCGTGGCCAAGATCCTCTCGCAGGACGAGATCGACGCCCTCCTCTCGGCGCCCCGGGCCTCCGACGCGGTCACCCGGCAGGAGGACGCGCCGACGGCGTCCTTCATCCGCTACAACTTCCGCCGGCCGGACCGCATCTCGAAGGAGCAGATCCACGCCCTGCACTTCCTGCACGAGCGCTTCGCCCGCAACGTGTCGCAGTCGATGGCCGCGTTCCTCCGCTCGATGACGGACCTCACGCTGGTCTCGGTGGAACAGTTCGCGTACTCCGAGTTCCTGATGTCCCTCTCCGACCCGACGGCGTTCTACGCGATCTCGCTGGCGCCGTTCGACGACCTCGGCGGCCTCGAGATCAACCCGGCCGTGGCCTTCGCGATGGTGGAGCGGATGCTCGGCGGCGAAGGCAAGACGGCCTCCCCGGACCGCGCGCTGACCGACATCGAGCAGAACGTCGTGGACTCGGTCGTCAAGCTGCTCCTGGACTCGCTGACCGAGACGTGGCGCCCGGTGGTGGACCTGAACTTCGCCATCCGCGGCCGCGAGACGCGCCCGCAGATGCTGCAGGTGGCGTCGCCGAACGACACGGTGGTGATGCTCGTGTTCGACATGCGGATCGGCGACGCGCAGGGGATGATCAACCTCTGCCTGCCGGCCAGCGTCGTCGAGAAGACCGACAGCCACTTCGCCGGCGCGCTCGACCGGCACCGCCGCGAGCCGACGGCGAAGGAACGCGGCTGGCTCCACGAGAACCTGTCGCGCGTGCCCATGCCGGTCACGGCGCTGCTGGAGTCGCGCTGCACGACGCGGGACCTCGTCGACCTCGGTGCGGGCGACGTCGTGTCCCTCGGGATTCCGGCGGCCCGGCCGCTCGACCTGCGCATCGGCCGCACGCTCAAGTTCCGGGGCCGGCCGACCGTGCACGAGGGGCGGGCGAGCGTGGTCATCCAGCACTGGACCGACGGCGGCGGCGTCGCCGAGGGAGCGGAGGGCCAGCCATGAGCGAGCCGCGAACCACCGCCGGCCTCGTCGAGGCGGTCCTGCGCGAGTTCCGGACGGCCATCGAGGCCGTCACCGGGTCGGCCCTGGCGGCCCACGAAGTGCCTCCGCCGTCCGGCGAGGGCTGGGGCACGCCCGTCACCGCGACCGGCGTGCTCGACGGCACCCTCACCTTCTGGGTGGACGAGGCCGGCGTCCAGGCGATCTCCCGGCAGATGACGGGACTGGAGGAGGCCGCCGATCCCGCCGTCGTCATCGACATGCTGCGGGAGCTCTGGGGCCAGGCGGCCTCGGCGACGACCCTCATCGAGGGCTTCGAGGGCCTCCAGCTCGCGGTGGGCACGCCCGCCGCCGGTGCCATGCCCCCTGCCCGGCGTGCTCATCGACGACACCGGCACGCCCTGGCCCAGCTCTGCGCCGGCGGCGAGGTGACGGCCGCCGCGTCCGCGCCGGGCGCGGCCACCTCCGGCCGGTCCGCGGCGCCGGCCCCGACCCCGGGCCCGGCCTCGCCCGGGACCGCCGTGCTCCCGGGCAACCTGGCGGCCCTGCTCGACATCGACCTGCCGCTCCTCGTGCGCTTCGCGCGCACCGAGATGTCCCTGAAGGCCCTCGCCCAGCTCGGGCCGGGCTCGATGGTGGACATGGGCCGCTCGCCGGATGCGCCGGTGCAGCTGCTGGTGGGATCCCAGGTGATCGCCGAGGGCGAAGTGGTGGTCGTCAGCGGCAACTACGGCGTGCGCATCACGTCGCTCGTCAGCCCGGCAGACCGGCTGAAGGCCATCGAGCTATGACCCCGACCGTCCTGTCCACGACGTCCCCGTTCCTGCTGGCCGCCGCCGGCGCCGCCGCGCTCGCCGGCCTCGTCCAGCTGGTCCTCCTGTGGCGCCTCGCCCGGTCCTCGCGCGTCGCCGCCGACGCGCTCGCGCGGGTGGAGAAGCTGACCGCCGCCCTGGAGCTGCTCACCGACACCACCGAGGAAGGCTTCGTCAACGTGACGAGCGAGCTCGAGCGCCTCGGGGCGCGGCCGCCGGCCACGGGATCCACCCGGCGCGCGACGACGCGGCGGATCGCCGCGGCCGCCAGGAAGGGGCGCTCGCTCGAAGACATCGCCCTGACCGAGTCGATCTCCGAGAGCGAGGTGCGGCTGCACCTCGGGCTCGATCACGCCAGCGCGGCGGAGGCCGCCGCGGCCGCCGCCGAGGCCGAGGCCTCGCCCGGCGTGCTCGACGACCTCGAGCGCTGGATGCACACCCTGCAGAAGCCCCGCCGGGGCCGAGGCGCCCGCCATGCCGCCGTGCGCGTCTGAGCACTGCACGTCCACGCCGCGCTGGTGGCGGGTGCGCCAGTCGCGGGGGGCCACCCTCGACGGCGCGTGGCTGTGCTCGCAGGCGTGTGTCGAGGGCGTGGTCCGCGACCGGCTCCAGCTGGCGCCGCCCGCCCAGCAGATCGTGCCGCGCCTGCCGGCCGTCCGGCTCGGCGCGCTCCTGCGCCACCACCGCGCGGTGCCGCCCGAGCACATCGCCCAGGCGCTCGAGGCGCAGGCCTCCAGCCGGCTGCGGCTCGGGGAGCAGCTGCGCTCGATGGGCCTGCTGGATCCGCACGCGCTCCTGCGCGCGCTCGCCGATCAGGCCGGCGTGAGCTACCTGCCGAGCGTCGATCCGACGCGCGTGCACGAGGCGCCGGGCGGGCTCAGCCGCGACGCCATCCAGGCGCTGCGCATCGTGCCGATCAGCCCGCCCGACGACGGGCGCATCCGCGTGGCGTTTCCGGCCCCGGTGCCCCGCACCGAGCTCTCGATCTTCCGGCAGCAGACCGGCTGGACCCCCGAGCCGTACCTGGTGAGCGACGAGGACTGGCTCGCGCTGCTCGAGCACTACGGGGCCCGCGCCCGCGGCCGCTGCGCCGGCGAGGACCTCTCGATGGGCTTCGCGCACGAGCGCGACGCCGAGGAAGGCGCGCGGCGTCTCGCGCAGGTCGTGATGGCGACGGGGGAGGCCCGGATGCGCGACGCGCGCTGGGGACCCTACGTGTGGGTACGGCTGCAGGGCGAGGGGGTGGGCTTCGACCTGCTCATCGACCAGGCACCCGCGGACACCCGGGAAGGAGCGGAGACATGGCAGGCGGCCACTACGTCGCGCTGAGCGGCATGCGCACGCGGCTGGACGAGCTCGACCGGCTCGCCTCGGATCTGGCCAACGCCGGGACCGCCGGCTACAAGGCCGAGCGGACGGGCCATCGCGACGTGCCGCGGCCCGCGTTCGACCAGGCGCTGGAATCGGCCATCGACTCGTCGCTCGGCGCCCGGCGCCTCGACGCCCGGCCCGGCGCCATCGAGCCGACGGGGCGCGACCTGGACATCGCCATCGAGGGCGGCGGGTTCCTGGTGGTCGACACGCCCGCCGGCGCGCGCTACACGCGCAACGGGCACTTGAGCCGCACGCCCGAGGGCACGCTCATCACGGCCGACGGAGCCGTCGTGCGCGGCGCGGACGGTCCGATCACGGTCGGGGACGGCGCGGTCTCGATCGAGCCCGACGGCTCGGTCATGAACGACGGCGTGGCCGTGGGACGCCTCACCGTCGTCCAGTTCAAGGATCCGGGCGCCCTCGTGCGCGAGACCGGCGCGCTCCTGCGCGGCGACGAGACGCCGATCCCGGTCGATGCGCCGGCGATCCGCACCGGATCGCTCGAACAGTCGAACGTCTCGGTCGTCGATCGCGTGGCCGAGCTCACCTCCGTGAACCGCAGCTTCCAGGCGCTCCAGCGGGCGGTGTCCGTGCTGATGAACGACGTGGACGGCCGCGCCATCGACACCTTCGGCCGACGGTAACCCGTTTCGAGAGGACCCGACATGATTCGCGCGCTGTACACCGCTGCCAGCGGCATGAACGCCCAGCAGACCAGCATCGACAACGTGGCGCACAACCTCGCCAACGTGAACACCGCGGGCTACAAGCGGAGTCACGTGGAGTTCGAGGACCTGTTCTACCAGCACACCCGCGTCCCCGGGGCTGCTACCTCAATCGGCGACTCCCCGACGGGACTTGAGGTGGGGCTGGGCACGCGCGTCGTCGCCACCTCGCGCGACTTCACCACCGGCAGCTTCCGGGCCACCGGCAGCCCGCTCGACCTGGCGATCCAGGGCCACGGGTTCTTCAAGGTCACGCTGCCCGACGGCACGCAGGCCTTCACGCGGGCGGGCAGCTTCCAGCGCGACGCGCAGGGGCAGGTCGTGAGCGTGGACGGCTACCTGCTGGACCCGCAGATCTCCATCCCCGAGAACGCCACCTCCGTGACCGTGTCGCGCGAGGGCGTCGTCTCGGCCACCATCCCGGGACAGAGCGCCGCGCAGCAGCTCGGCGTGATCGAGCTCACGACGTTCCAGAATCCGTCGGGGCTGACGCCCCTGGGCGGGAACCTGTTCCAGGTCACCAGCGCCTCGGGCGAGCCGCAGACCGGCCCGGCCGGGACCGAGCAGCGCGGCACGCTCACGCAGGGGTACCTCGAGGACTCCAACGTGAGCGTGGTCGAGGAGATGGTCAACATGATCCTCGGCCAGCGCGCCTACGAGGCCAGCTCCAAGGTCATCAAGGCCGCCGACGAGATGCTGTCCCAGGTCAACAACATCGTCCGATGACCCTCGCGATCCTCGCCCTCACGACGTCGCTCGGCGTGCCGGTCCCGGCCGCCGGAGCCCTGGACGACGCCACGCGCGCGCTCGTCGTGGCCGCCGTCCGCGCCCGGATGGGCGAGGAGGCGGACGTGGAGGTCGAGGCCGTCGACGACGGCGGCCCGGTCGAGGACGCGGTGGACGCGGTGGTGGAGCCCGGGCGTCGCTGGGCCGGCCGGTGCGCGTGCTGCTCCGGGCGCCGATGCCGCGGGCGGGGACGACCGCGCTCGTGCCGGTGGCGCGCCGGACCGTGCGCCTGCGGGTGCAGGTGCCGCACTGGCACACGACCCACGCGGTCGCGCGCGGGACCGCCGTGACGGAGGGCGACCTGACGCCCGTCCGGCACGTGCTGACCAACGGGCCGCTCGACCCGCCCCCGGCGCTGGCGGACCTGGTGGGCGGCGCGGCGCTGCGCGACCTGGCGGCCGATGCGTGCGTGACCGCCCGCGCGGTCACGCCGATGCCGGCCGTGCGCGCCGGCGAGGAGGTCGTCGCCGTCGTGCGGATGGGCGGCCTGGAAGTGCGGGCCGCGCTCGTGGCGATCGATGCCGGACGCCCCGGCGCGCGCGTGCGCGTCAGGCACCCGGAGAGCAAGCGGACCCTGACGGCGCGCGTCGTCGGCCGGGGCGAGGTGGAGGTGGAGCGATGACGATCACCCACAGCGTGACGTCGCGGGCCGGCCTGCTGACGCTGGCGCTCGCGGCCGCGTGGCCCGGAGCGGCGCTGGCCCAGACGGCGCCGGCCGCGCCGCCCGACTCGCAGGACAAGGCGCTGGCCCGGTACCTGGAGGCCGCGCGGACGCCGGCGCCCGCCGAGGCGAATCCCTGGATGCAGGGGCTGCTGTTCGACCTGCGCGCCCGCCGGGTGAACGACGTCGTCACGATCCGCGTCGAGGAGAGCATCGCGGCCACGGGATCGACCGACGCGTCGATTGCCAAGTCCACCAGCACCGGCATCGGCATCACGAGCCTCTTCGGGCTCCAGAGCAAGATTCCGGCGTCGGTCGGCCTCGGCGACCTGGCCTCCAGCCAGGGCGACACGGGCTTCAAGGGCAGCGGCTCGACGGCCCGGGCGAGCGTGCTCTCGGCCATCATGAGCGCGCGCGTCTCGCAGGTGATGCCCAACGGCGACCTGCTGCTCGAAGGCGTGCGCGAGATCGAGATCAACGGCGACCGCCAGACCGTGGTGCTGAGCGGCATCGCGCGCGTGGTCGACATCGGGCCCGGCAACGTCGTCTCGTCGGCGTCGCTCGGGCAGCTCAGCATCCGCTATTTCGGCAAGGGGCTCACCAAGAGCAGCATGTCGCCGGGATGGCTCGTGCGCCTCCTGAACAAGGTGTTCTGACATGACGACGATCTCTCGCGTGCTCGCCGCCGTTCTTGCCGCCTCGCTGGCGGCGGGCGCGGCGCCCGCGGCGGCCGGAACGACGGCCCGCCTCAAGGACGTCGTGTCGCTGCAGGGGCCCGACGCCATGCCGCTGATGGGCTACGGCCTCATCGTCGGCCTGAACAAGACCGGCGACCGGCGCCAGACGATCTTCTCGACCCAGTCGCTCGCCAACATGCTGCAGCAGCTCGGCGTGGCCGTGTCGCCGACCAAGATCGTGGTCGAGAACATCGCGGCCGTGATGGTCACGGCTCAGCTCCCGTCCTACGCGCGTCCCGGCGTGCGGCTCGACGTCACCGCGTCGTCCATCGGCGACGCGCGCAGCCTCCAGGGCGGCACGCTCCTGGCGACGGCGCTCCGGGGTCCCGACGGCCAGGTGTACGCGCTGGCCCAGGGCCCGCTGTCCATCGGCGGCTTCGGTGGCGGCTCCGGTGGCAACTCGGTGGCCGTGAACCACCTCACCGTGGGCCGCGTGCCCAACGGCGCGCTGGTCCAGCAGTCCACGGGCCGCACGCTGCCGGTCGTGGACGTGGTGCCGCTGTCGCTGCACGACCCCGACTTCGCGACCGCGGCCCGCGTGGCCGAGGCCATCAACGCGGACCTCGGCGCGGGCCGCGCCAAGGTCGTCGATCCCGGCACGGTCGCCGTGGCCGTGCCCGACGAGTACAAGGAGTCGCTGCCCGAGCTCATGGCCCGGCTGGAGGGCCTCACCGTCTCGGCCGACGTCCCGGCCAGGGTCGTCATCAACGAGCGGTCCGGCACCATCGTGGTGGGCGCCAACGTCCGCATCTCGTCGGCCGCCGTCGCGCACGGCAACCTGTCGGTCCGGATCAGCACCCGCTTCCAGGTGTCGCAGCCGGGTGCGCTCGCGCCGACGGGCGACACGGTGGTCGTCCCCAACACCCAGGTGGACGTCCGCGAAGGCACGGCCCGGCTCGTGTCGCTCGAGGACGGCACCACGCTCGAGGCCGTCGTCGACGCCCTGAACCGGCTCGGCGCCACGCCCCGCGACATCATCGCCATCATGCAGGCGCTCAAGGCCGCCGGGGCGCTGCAGGCGGAGATCGTGATCATCTAGCGGGGCCCGGGTCCCGGGTCCCGATGGGAAATGCCATGAAAACCACCCTCGAATCGTTGGCCGTCGGAGAAGGCGCTGCGTCGCTGACCCCCGCCCAGGCGGAGCGGCTCCAGGTGCTGACCCTCGTCGAGCAGTTCGAGGGGATGCTCCTGACCGAGATGCTGCGCGACGTGAAGGCCGGCGACGAGGAGGACGGCATCCTCGGGCTCGGCGGGTCGACGATGACCGACATGATGCAGGGCGAGTTCGGGCTCGCGCTGAGCAAGTCCGGCGGGCTCGGACTGCGCGGGATGCTCGAGGCGGCCCTGCTGCGGTCACCGGCCCTGGCGGGCGCCGGCGCGTCGGCCGGGACGGCGCCCGTCGCCCTCGCGTCCGGTGACATCGCGGCGCCGGTGGCACCCGGGGCCGCGACCCCCGCGGCGCCGCCCGTGCTGCCGGCCGCGGCGCCCGTCGACGGATCGATCGACCTGGTCGCCGGGCCGGTCCGGGTGACGTCCCCGTACGGGTGGCGCCACGATCCGTTCACGGGCGATGCGAAGTTCCATCGGGGTGTCGACCTGGCGGCCGCCTACGGGAGCGAGGTCCGGGCCTTCGGCCCCGGGGTCGTGACCTCGGCGGGGGAGCGGCCCGGCTACGGCCTGACCGTGGTGGTCGATCACGGCGGCGGCCGTGAGACCCTGTACGCGCACCTCTCGGCCCTGGCGGTCGAGCCGGGGCAAGCCGTGGAGGCTGGTCAGCGCCTTGCACTGTCGGGCCAAAGTGGACGCGCGACCGGACCACATCTGCACTTCGAGGCACGGGAATTCGGGCGTTCGGTGGATGCGCGCGGCGTCGCGGCCGCCTGGAACGGCCGGACAGCCGACACGGATGTCGGGGAATCGGACGAATGACGGCCGACCCCCTAATGGTGCCGGGGCCATTGCCGATTGGATGTGTGACACGCCGCATGGAGCCCGCCGCTCCGCGGGGATGACGGGGGGCCGGCACCGGGGCCGGCGGTGGTCGCCGGGCAGCCGGCGAGGGACACGACGATGAAGATTGAGCAGAACCGCGCCGGTCTCGACCAGTTCGAAGGCGTGCGGGGCGCTGAAGTCCGCGACGAGAAGGCCGCGGCCGCCGAGCGCGCCGTGCAGGACAAGCGGGCCGACCAGGTGCGGCTGTCCAGCACGGGCCAGCTCGCGGCGACCGCCGCGTCCGCGGCGAACGACGCGCCGGACGTCCGTCCGGAGGCCGTCGAGCGCGGCCGGGCCCTGCTCGCCAGCGGCGAGCTCGGCCGCGACCCGGACCGCCTCGCCAACGCCCTCATCGACCACCTGCTCGACAAGGGTTGAACCGCGCCATGACCCCGGCAGGACAGGCCGCGGCTCTGGTCGATCACACGCGCCACCTGGGCGCCACCCTCACCGCGCTCTCCGAGGCTCTGGCCTCGGGCGATGCCGCGGCGGTGCTGGCCGTCGAGCCGGCGCTGGCCGCGGCGCTCGTGCCGTTCGGGGCCGCGCCGTCGTCCCTCAGCGCCGACGAGCGGGCCGCCCTGGGCCTGCACCTGGACGACGTCCGGTCGGCCCTGGCGCGCTGCCGGGCCGTCGGCGCCGCCACCGCCCTGGTGGCCCGCGCGACGCTCGACGCGCTCGGGCACGCCGACACCTATCACCGGCACGGGACGCCCGCCCTGCAGGGCACCCACCGCCACGACTTCGATACGAGGGCGTGATGCCCGGACTCTTCGGACAGCTCTCGATGGCCGCCCGGTCGCTCGAGGCCCAGACCGCGGGCCTCGACGTGACCGGCCAGAACATGGCCAACCTGAACACGCCCGGGTACGCCCGGCGCCGGCTTGGCCTCGCCGAGGTGGTCTACGGCGCCAAGGGCGTCGAGGTCACGGGCACGCGCGCCCTCCGGGACCGCGTGCTCGACTCGCGCGTGCGCGCCGCGATCCCCGACGAGACGCGCGAGGGGGCCCTGCTCGACGCGCTGTCGCTCGTCGAGACCAACATCGGCGCGCCCGGGCAGGGCATCGACGCCCGGCTGGCGGCGTTCTTCGACTCGATGTCGGCGCTCTCGGTCGACCCCACCTC
The DNA here is from genome assembly GCA_041394705.1 of Vicinamibacterales bacterium. Classification (GTDB taxonomy): domain Bacteria; phylum Acidobacteriota; class Vicinamibacteria; order Vicinamibacterales; family UBA2999; genus CADEFD01. The sequence goes on along the minus strand of JAWKHS010000004.1, from coordinate 567,961 downwards.
GGCGACGGCACGCGACGGCGTCGTGCTCGAGGCCGGCCGGCTCACGGCGTCGTTCAACGACGTGGCCCGCCGGCTGACCGACAGCGGCCGCGCCGCCGACAACGGCGTCCGCGAGGCCGTGAACGAGGTCAACGCGCTCGCCGCCAAGATCGCCAAGATCAACGAGCAGATTGGCAGCGGAGGCGGCGGCCTGGACATCGAGGGCCTGAAGGACCAGCAGACACTGGCCATCGAGGAGCTCTCGACGCTGACCGCCGTCAGCGTGCTGGCACGCAAGGACGGCGGCGTCGACGTGACGATTCCCTCGGGACGCGCGCTCGTCATCGGCTCGTCGAACTACGACGTGCAGGTCGGGACCGGCGCCAACGGCTACGCCACGCTCACGCTGGGCACGGCGAACGTGACCGCCGAGTTCACCACGGGCCGGATCGGCGGGCTCAGCTACGCCCGCGACACGCTCATCCCCGGCTATCAGACGCGCCTCGACGAGCTCGCCTACGGCGTGGCCCAGGAAGTGAACGCCCTGCACCAGACGGGCTTCGACCTGTCGGGCACCGCAGGCGGCGACTTCTTCACACCCCCGGCCGCGGTGGCCGGGGCCGCCGCGAACCTCTCGGTCGGCGCGGCCGTCCAGGCGGACCCGAGCCTGATTGCGGCATCGCAGACCGGCGCGCCCGGCGACAACGGCATCGCGCGGGCCCTGGCGGACCTGCGCGACAGGAAGACCCTGCTCGGCGGCTCGGCGACCTTCACGGAAGGCTGGGCGCAGCTGGCGTATCACGTCGGCTCCGACGTGGACACGGCCCGCGCCGAGCAGCAGGCGAAGCACACGGTGGCCCAGGAAGTGGGGCGGCTGCGCGATCAGGTGTCCGGGGTGTCGCTCGACGAGGAAGCGGCGTCGATGCTGAAGTTCCAGCGGGCCTACGAGGCCAATGCCAAGTACTTCACCGCCGTGGACGACACGTTGCAGGTCCTGATGAACCTCGTGAGGGCGTGATGCGGCTCACCTTCAGACAGGCGTACGGCGGGCTCGACTACGTGACCATCGCGTCCGAGCAGATGGAGCGCGCGCGCCAGCAGGTGCAGAGCGGCAAGCGGCTCGAGAAGCCGAGCGACGATCCGGCGGCGATGCAGCGCTCGGTCGAGGGCCGCGCCGAGATCCGGACGCTCGAGACCTACACGCGGACGGGCGATTCCGCCATGTCGCGGCTCACGGCCATGGACACGGTCCTGGGCGACATCGTCGACCAGCTGTCGCAGGCGAAGGTGGCCACGCTGTCGGTGCGCGGGTCCGTCGCCACGCAGCAGCAGCGCGACGCCGCCGCGCTCGCGCTCGAGGGCATCCGCGATTCGATCGCCGGGAACCTCAACACCGCGGTCCGCGGCGTCTACCTGTTCAGCGGCGCGGCCTCGACGTCCGCGTCCTACGTGAAGGTGGGGGCGAGCTGGACCTACCAGGGCGACAACGCGCCCGTCGGCGTGGACATCGGCCCCAATCAGACGGTGGACGTCACCACCGACGGCCAGGCCGTCGCGCAGGGGACCGACGCGACCAACGTCCTCGACGAGCTCGAGGCCCTGATCGTGGCCGTGCGCGCGAACGATCAGGCGGGGATGGCCGCCGGGTCGGACGCGCTCGACCGCGCCTTCGCCCGGACCACCCGCGCGCAGAGCCGCGTCGGCGCCGATCAGTCGGCGGTGGCCGATCGACAGGGGCAGATCACGCCCATGCGCCTCGGCGCCCTGGCGCGCGTCTCGAAGGACGAGGACGCCGATCTCGCCATGGCGATCAGCGAGATGACGCGGGCCGAGACCGCCTACCGCGCGGCGCTCAGCGCCGTCGGCGCGGCGTCGCGGACGTCGCTCCTGGACTACGTGCGATGAGCGGCGGCGCCGCCCCCCTGGACATCGAGACCCGGGCCGGCCGGGTGGTCGTGGACCCGGCCGACGTCGTGCACTTCGCGCACGGGCTGCCGGGCTTCGAGGCGTGCCGGCGCTTCGTGGTGGTCGCGCCGCCCGACATCGCGCCCTTCACCTGGCTGCACGGCCTGGACGCGCCCGCGCCGTCGTTCCTCGCCGTGGACCCGCGCCGCGTCCTGCCCGACTACGACGTCGCGCTCGGCGAGGCCGATCGCGCCCGCCTCGGGGCCGCCCCGGGCGACCAGCTCCTGTGGCTGGCGATCGTGCACGTGGACGATCGCGACACGACGGTCAACCTCCGGGCGCCCGTCGTGATCCACCCGGCCCGCATGACCGGCCTGCAGGTGGTCGCCGCCGACATGGCGTATGCGACCGACTTCGGCCTGGCCGAGGCGTGACGCCATGCTGGTCTTCACGCGGCGGCGCGACGAGGCGATCGTCATCGGCGACGGCATCGAGGTGCGGATCGTGCGCACCGGGAAGGACGCCGTCCGCATCGGCGTGACCGCGCCGGCCGACGTGCCCGTCCATCGACGCGAGGTGTACGACGCGGTCGGCCAGGCCAACCGCACGGCCGCCCGCGCGCCGGTCCCAGAGCTGTCGGCGATCGCCCGCCGCCTCAAGCTGCACCCGCCGCTCGAGCCGGTGGAGTAGCGCCGTGCCGCACGTCGAGCCCTGGGCCTCGGCCCGTCCGCTTGAGATGCGCGCGCTCCGCGAGGCCGAGATCGCCCGCTGGCGCTCCGCCCTCCACTGGGAGACGGCCGGCCTCTGGGCCACCCTCGAGCACGCCCGTCTCGACGGCCGCCTGCCGGGCGCGATCGCCCGCGCCGCCGACGGCACCCTCCAGGGGTACGCGTACTGGGTGATCCGGTCCGGCGAGGTGCACTGCGGCGCGATGACGGCGAACTCGCCGGCGGCCACCGCGGCACTCGTGGAGGCCGTCCTCGGCGCGCGCGCCGGCGTGGCGCGGCCGCGCGTCGTCCTCTTCGCGTTCGCCTCGGCGCCCGGGCTCGACGGCGTACTCGCCGCCGCGGGATTCGAGCGCTCGTCCTATGCCTACCTCGCAGCGCCGCTGCCCGTGGCGCCGCCGTCCGACGGGCCGGCGCCCGGCCGGGCATGGGACGTGCGGGACCTCGACGCCACCGCCGACCTCCTGCGGGCGAGCTATCCGGCGCTCGAGTCGAGCCGGCCCTTCGCCCCCACCGGCCTCAGGGCCGAGTGGCAGCAATACGTCGGCGACCTCGTGCTCGGCGCGGGCTGCGGTACGTTCCGCCCCTCCTGGTCGGTCGCCGTGCCCGGCGAGGACCAGGCGCTCGACGGCGTGGCGCTCGTCACGGTCGTGGGCGACGGGACCGCGCACCTGGCGCAGCTGGCCGTCCGGCCGTCGTTCCGGAAGGCCGGGCTCGCGACCGCGATGGTGGCCGCGGCGTCCGCGCGGGCCCGCCAGGCGGGCTGCCAACGCCTCACGCTGCTCGTCGGGCGCGACAACGTCGGCGCGCGGCGGCTCTACGCGAGGCTCGGGTTCGCGGAGGTGGGGGAGTTCGTGTCCGCCGTCCGCGCCGGGACGCCGGCGGCGGCCGCGCGCGTGGACGCGCGGCAGGCCGGCCTCAGCCGCGCCGATTGACGAGCGAGGCCTGGCCGAACGACGGCGTGAGCACGCGGCGGTACGCGGCCAGCGTCGTCTCGCCCTGTTCGAGGCTGGCGACCGCGGCGCGCCGCGCGAGCTCCGCGTCGGTGAGCGCCTGCATCGACTCCTCGTCGGTGGCGAGGATGCGGGCCACGAGGGCCGCCGCGCGCTGCCTGAGGCCGACGACCGTGCCGTAGCCGGCGAGGGTGGCCACGCGGTCGCGGGCGAGGGCCAGGCGTCCGCGCACCGGCTGCAGGCCCTCCTCGATGGAGACGAGGGCCCGCGTGAGGCGGTCGCGTTCGTCGCCCTCGACGCCCAGCTGCTCGTAGTCGCGGCGCGCGGTGACGCCCTGCTGGCGCGCGGCGACCAGGGCGAGTTGCTCCAGGAGCGCGATCTCGGCGTCGAGGCCTGCCCGGTACTGCTCGAGCGCGTCGGCGAGATCGCGGTCGGTCACGCGGCGCCCCGGATCGGCGTCTCGGCGGCGGGCGTCGCGATGGAGGCCCAGCTGTCGCGCAGCGACGTCATGACGCGGGCGGCGTCGTCCAGCGGGGCCGTCGTGTTGTCGCCGGCCGCCTGCAGGATCCGCCCGTTGACGTAGGTGTAGAGCCCGTCGAGGCGCTGCGCGATCTCGCCGCCCTCGGCCAGGTTCAGCGTGCTCTGGAGCTCGCTGACGATGGCCAGCGCGCGCGCGGTCGCGTCACGCCGCGCGGCGATGTCGCCGCGCTCCACCGCCTCGCGCGCCTGGTGCAGGAACCTGAGGGCGCCGTCGTAGAGCATCACGACCAGCTCGAGCGGGGTGCGCGACTGCACCTCGGTCTGCCGGTAGGTCGAAAGTCCACGCTGCGACGTCATCCGTGTCGGTCTCCGGGAAGGGGGCTACAGCTGCGCGCCGAAGTTGGCCAGCGACCCGCTCTGGGCTTTCAGCAGGCTCATGGCTTGATCGGCCGCGATGAACTCTTTCTGCAGGGCGGCGCGGCGGATCGCCAGGCGCTCCTGCATCGACGCGATCGAGTCGCTCAGCCGCGACGCCTGGTCCGTGAGCTGCTTCTTGGCGCCCGGGAGCAGGCCGTCCGAGTCCGTGTAGGTGTCGATGAGCGGCTGGACGCCCGCGAACACGCCGGTGACGCCGCCGGCGCCCACGAACAGCTTCTCGAGATCGGCCGTGCCCGAGGCCGTGGCGGCCGCGAAGGTCGTCTCGTTGAGCTGGAGGGTGCCCGTGCGCGTGAATTCGATGCCGGCCTGCGAGAGCGTGGTCAGGGCACCGCCCGTGGCGTAGTCGCTCACGAAGGCCGCGCGCAGCTGCTCGCGCAGCTGTCGCAGCAGCGGGTCGCGGCCGATCGCGGACTGGTCGCCGCGCGTCGCCGCCGCCACCTGGTCGTTCGAGAACTTCACCAGGTCGTTGTACTGGGTGATGAAGGACGTGATCCGGTCCTTCAGCTTGGAGGCGTCCGGCGCGACGTCGACCACGACGGTGGCGGACGGGTCCTCCTTGAAGAGCGTGAGCGTGACGCCCGGTACCGCGTCGGTGAGCGTGTTGGTCGTGCTCGTGACGGGGATGTTGTTCACGAGGAGCGAGGCGTCGCTCGCCTGGACGGCGTTGTCGGCCGCCGAGTCGCCCGAGGTGCCGTCGCCGTCCGCGTCCCCGAAGGCGACACCGGCGCCGCCCGTCAGGTTGTTCGTGATCGTGAAGGCGTTGGCGACGCCCGAGTCCTTCGCCGACAGGACGAGCCGGTAGGCGCCCGGGCCGCTCTGGACGACCGAGGCCCTGGCCGGCGGGTTGCTCGAGGCGTTGATGGCGTCGGCCAGGCCGCGCAGCGTCACCGCACCGGTGAGCGACACGGTGATGCCGCCAATGGTGATGGTGCCGCCGGAGGCCACCACGGTCGTGTCGGCGTCGGGCGCCGTCGTGCTCGACGCCGTGACCTGGGCCTTGGCGAGCTGGTTGACCACCACCTCGTACCGGCCGGCCTGCGCCGTGGCGGTGGCATCGGCCGACACGGCGGCCGTGTTGCTGCTCTTGGCGGCGAACCCGCTGATGTCGGTCGTGGTCGACAGCTTCGCCGCGGCCTGGCCCAGCGCGGAGGCGCGGGTCACGAGCTGGCTGAACGTGTTGGCCCGGGACTGCAGCGCGTTCTGGCGGCTCTGCATCGCCTGGAGAGGCTGGCTCTCCTGGCTCATGATCGCCGTCAGGATCTGGTTGAAGTCGATGTTGTTGAAGCCGCTCAGCGTGATCGGGGATCCCACAGGACCTCCTCGCCGGGCGCGTTCGCGCGCCGGCCCCCATGCTCCGTGCGAAAGCCTTGCCATGTGAAACGGCGGGCAGGCGGTGGGGACGCCTGCCCGCTCCATGGCGGCGGGCCGTGCGCCGGTCCGTGGGACGCGGCGTCTGCCCGTGCGTGGTCGGTGACGATGCTCCGTCAGTCACCGCGGCGCCCGGCCGGCGCGACGTGCGCACCGGCCGCGTCCGCGGACGCCTGCGATTACCGGAGCAGCGACAGGACCGACGAGCTCTGCTGGTTGGCCTGCGCGAGGGCGGCGATGCCGCTCTGGGTCAGGATGTTGTAGCGGGTGAGGTTCGCCGACTCCTCGGCCATGTTGGCGTCGCGGATGCGGCTCTCGGCAGCGCGGGTGTTGACCGACTGGTTCTGCGCCAGGCTGACGGCGTACTGCAGGCGGTTCTGGAGCGAACCGACGTTGCCCACCACCGTGCCGACCGTGGCGACGGCCGTCGTGATGGCCGAGACCGCCGTGCTGGCGCCGCCCGCGGTGGAGATGCTCAGCGAGCCGATGCCGAGGGTGGTCGTGTCGGCGGCGCCGATCGTGCCGCCCACCGTGCCGCTCGCGCCGGAGCTGACGAACACCGAGAAGCCCTGCGCAGAGCCGAGACCGGCCACCGTGACCTCACGGCCGATTTCCGAGATGACGTCCTGGAATTCCTGGTCCAGCGTGGCGCGGCTGCCCGTGAAACCCGCGGAGGCCGACTGGGTCGCCAGCGTCGCCATGCGGTCGAGGAGCGTGCTGATGTTGTCCAGCGCGCCGTTCTTGATCTGCAGGGTCGACAGGCCGTCGTTGGCGTTCCGCATGCCCTGGTTGAGCACCGCCACGTCGGAGCGATAGGAGTTCGCCACGGCGAGGCCCGCCGCGTCGTCGCCCGCCATGTTGATGCGGAAGCCGCTCGACAGGCGGGTCAGGGTCTTCTGCAGACCGACGTTGGTGGTGTTGAGGTTGGCCTGGGCGTTGGCGGCCGAGATGTTGCTGACAACTGAGAACGAAGCCATCGTGAGTCTCCTCCGTGAGTCCGGGCCGGCGTCCCTGCCGGCTCGCGCGGGCTGCGATGCGGTCCCCGCGTCGGGGAAGTAATCGGGCATCGCCGCCGGAGCTTGAATCGCCCGTCCGGCACCTGGCACGAATCCGGCTCCCTCTCCTGCCGGAGACACGACACATGGCGGAGTGCCTGGTGAACCTTGAGCCGGAACGATTCGATTTCCGGCCGAAAACCTGGGGGGAACTGCTCGACGGCCTCGATGGCCGGCTCGCCGTCGACGGGCGGGTGGTGACGGCGGTGCGATTCGACGGTGTCGACCAGCCGTCATTTCGCGACCCTGCCGTGGCCGCCGTGCCGCTCGATGCCGTTGCACGGATCGACGTGGACGCCGAGCAGGCGACGGCGCTGCTCAGGGCCTCGATCGATGCGGCCGCCGACAGCGTGCCGGAACTCGTCGCCGGCATCCGCCTCACCGCGGCCTCGCTCAGGGCCGGCGCGCCCGACGCGCCGCTGCAGCTGACGGCGCTCGTGTCGGCGCTCCAGACCTTGATCACGCTCACCGCGGCGGCGGCCACGGCGGCCGACGCCACGCTCGGCACGACGTGCGGGTCCGATGCCGCGATGACCGCCTTCGGGCATCGCCTCGCCGGCGCCCTGGAGGACGTGGTCACCCAGCAGGCCCGGGCGGACGGCGCGGCGACCGCCGACGCCCTGGACCTGAGGCTGGCGCCGCTCGTGGCGGCCTGGACAGACGTGCTGTCGCCGATTCGCGAAAGGACCGCGGCATGAGCCTCGTGTGCACCCACCCCGCCCCCGGCACCGGGACGATCTTCTACGGCACGACCGGCATGACGCTGCGCTATCGGTGCGACGCGGTGGGCCATCGCGTCGTCGTGAGTGACGAGGCGGGCCGCATCGTGCGCGCGTTCGGCGGGTACGGCCGCGCGCCGGGCTGTCTCGACACGCCGCTGGACCTGGCGTTCGTCCGTCCCGAGTTCGCCGGCGAGCGCCTGCCGCTCGACACGCCCGACGCCGTGTGGCTCGCCGTCGCCGACTACGGGAACCGCCGCGTGCAGATTCTCGAGCTCGACGGCGCCGTCGTCGGCGGCGTGACGGTCGAGGCGCCGGACGGCCAGCCGTGGCGGCCGACCGGCCTGGCCTGGCGGGCGCCCGTCCTCGAGATCGAGGGCATCGAGGGTGTCCGGACGAAGGTGCACCTGACGGCCGCCCTCCTGGCCGGCACAGAGGTGCCGCGGGCGACGAGCCCGGCCTGGCTCCGGAGCGCCGCGAGGCACTGATGGCCCCCACGACGTCCACGGCCGTGCCCTTCGCGCCGCCCGTCATCGGGCGGGCCGAAATCGAGGAGGTCGTCGCCGCACTCGAGTCGGGCTGGCTGTCGACCGGGCCGCGCGCGCGGCAGTTCGAGGAGGCCTTCGCCGGCTACGTCGGGGCGCCGCACGCCCTGGCCCTCAACTCCTGCACGGCCGCGCTGCACCTGGCGCTCCTCGCCTACGAGATCGGTCCCGGCGACGACGTGGTGACGACGCCCCTCACGTTCTGCGCGACGGCCAACGTCGCCATCCACGCCGGGGCGACCCCCCGCTTCGCGGACATCGACCCCGTGACCTGGAACCTGTCGCCCGAGGCGGCGGCCGCGGCCGTCGGGCCGACCACGCGCGCGCTGGTGCCCGTGCACTTCGGGGGCCGGCCCGTCGACGTCGCGGCGTTTCGCGACGTGGCCGACCGGCACGGGCTGGTCGTCATCGAGGACGCGGCGCACGCGGTCGAGGCCGTGTCGCAGGGACGCAAGATCGGGACGACGGCCGACGTCACGTGCTTCAGCTTCTACGCCACCAAGAACCTGACGACGGGGGAGGGCGGCATGCTCACGACCGCCTCCGACGAGGTGGCCGGGTTCGCCCGCACCGCGTCGCAGCACGGCATCAGCCGTGACGGGTGGGCGCGGTACCGGGCCACGGGCACCCCGCACTACGACGTGCTCTTCCCGGGCTTCAAGTACAACATGCCGGACATCGCGGCCGCGATCGGCCTGCACCAGCTGCGGGCGCTCGAGACCCGCCTGGTCCGGCGCGCGGCCATCTGGCGCATCTACGACGAGGGCCTGGCGGACCTGCCGCTCGCTAGGCCGGCGCCCGTGCCCGCCGGCGACGTCCACGCCCGTCATCTCTATTCGGTGCTCGTCGAACCGGAGTCGGGCTGGCGGCGCGACGATCTCGCCGCGCACCTGGCCAGCCGGGGCATCGCGACCAGCGTGCACTTCCGCGCGCTCCACCTGCAGCGCTACTACCGCGAGCGCTTCCGCCTGACGCGCGGCATGTTCCCGGTGGCCGAGCGCGTGTCGGACCGCATCCTGTCGCTGCCGCTGTCGGGCGGCATGGCGGACGACGACGCCTGGGTCGTGGTCGAGGCGCTGCGCCGCGCAATTGCGGGTCAGGTGCGGTGATGCCGATTACTGGCGACATGGGCGTCCTCTTTCGTGCGGCCGCGGGACCACGGGTGGGATTCGGCCACCTGGCGCGCTGCCGCGCCCTGGCCCGTGCGCTGGGCGTCCGTCCCATCGTCTCGCTGCGCGGGAGCGCCGGCACGGCGCGCGCGGCCGGGGCCCTCGGCGTGCGCGTGGCCCCGCGCGGCGTGACCGCCCTGGCGCGTCCCGGCCTGCGGCTGCTCGTCGTGGACGATCCCGACGCCCGCGCCGCCAGGATCTGGGTGGCCGCCGCGCGCCGGCGCGGCGTGCCGGTGGCGGTCGTGCGCGATGCCTCGCCCCGCGCGCTGGGCGCCGATCTGGTCATCGACGGGAGCGTCCGCACACACGCCGACGAGCGCCCCGGGCGGTGCCTGGGCCCGCGCTTCGCGGTCCTCGATCCGCGCCTGCCGGCCATCCGCGCCCGCCGCCGTGCCCCGCGCCGTGGTCCGATCGTGGTGGCGCTGGGCGGCGGCGCCCACGTGTTCCCGCACGTCGGGGCGGTGGTGCGCGCCCTGGCGTCCAGGGTGCCCGCCGCCGACATCCGCGTCGCGCCCGGGTTCACGGCCCGCGTCCGCCCGACCCTGCCCGGCGCGCGCTGGGTCCCGCCGGCCCGCCTGGCCGCCGCGCTCGCGGCCGCGCGCGTCGCGATCGTCGCCGGCGGCCTGACGGCCCAGGAAGCGTGCGCGCTCGGTGTCCCGGCGGTGGCCGTGGCCGTCGTGCCGGCGCAGCGGCCGGCCATCCGGGCCATGGCCGCCCGAGGCGCCGTCGTCGACGCGGGGAGCCTCGGCGCGCGCGGGTCCGCCGCCCGCGTGGCGGATGCGGCCGCCCGGCTCCTGACGACGCCCTCGGCCCGCCGCCGGATGGCGGTCGCCGGCCGCGGCCTCGTGGACGGCCGGGGCGCCGCGCGCGTCGCCGCGGCGCTCGTCGCCCTGGCGGCGGGAGGAGGCGCGCATGCGTGAGCCCCGCGCGGTCCTCTTCGATCTGGACGACACGCTCTACGCGCACGAGCGGTTCATCCTCAGCGGCTTCCGGGCGGTGGCGGCGCACGTGGCGACCACGAGCCCGCTCACGGCCGGCGCCGCGCTGGAGGTGCTGCTCGACGCCTTCCAGGCGGCCCGCGGCCAGGAGCTCCAGGCGCTGGCCGGCCGCGCCGGCCTCGGCGCGGCCGCCGTCCCCGGCCTGGTGGACCTGATGCGCACGCACGTGCCCGACCTGGCGCTCCCCGAGCTCACCCGCTCGGTGCTCTGCGCCCTGGCGCCGGGCTGGCGCCTGGGCATCGTCACCAACGGCCGGCCGGACATCCAGGCGCGGAAGGTGCGGGCGCTCGGCCTCGGCGCGCTCGTGTCGACGGTCGTCTACGCGACCGAGCACGGCACCGGACAGGGCAAGCCCGATCGCGCGCCCTTCCACGAGGCCTGCCGCCGGCTGGGCGTGGCGCGCGAGGCCGCGATCTTCGTCGGCGACGACCCCGTCTGTGACATCGCCGGGGCCCGGGAGGCCGGCCTGCGGACGATCTGGCTGCCCGCGCGCGCGGTGCCGACGGGCGACCGGACCGCCGGCCTCGCCGACATCGTGGTGGCCTCGCTGGCCGCCGTCCCGGGCGTGGCCGCCCGGATGTTTTCGCCCGAGTGGAGGGCCCATGCTGCCTGACGCGACCCAGCTCTGCATCGGCGGAACGCCGATCGGCGACGGCGCGCCGCTGTTCGTCATCGCCGAGATCGGGTTGAACCACGACGGCTCGGTCGAGCGGGCGCTCGCGCTCGTGGACGCGGCCGCCGAGGCGGGCGCCAGCGCCGTCAAGGTGCAGGTGCTCGAGGCCGAGGCGCTCGTCGCGCCCGGCGCCCCCGCGCCTGTGCACGTGGACGCGCCCTCCCTCGTGGCGTTCTTCCGCCGCTTCGAGCTGAGCGAACTGGACTACCGGCGCGTGGCCGAGCGCGCCCGCCGCCACGGCCTGGCCTTCATCGCGACCCCGCTCTCGGAAGCCGCCGTGGACCTGATGGAGCGCGTGGGCGTGGACGCCTACAAGATCGCCAGCGGCGACCTCACCTGGACGCGCCTCATCGAGCGTGCCGGCGCGACCGGCAAGCCCCTGATCCTCTCGACCGGCATGGCCGGCCTGGACGAGGCGCAGCGCGCCGTCCTGTGGGCGGCGCGGGCCGGCGCCCGGGGCATCGCGCTGCTGCACTGCGTGTCGGCCTACCCGGTGCCGACCGGCAGCGAGAACCTGCGCGCCATCGCGACGCTCGGCATGGCCTGTTCGGCCGTCGTGGGGCTGTCGGACCACGGGCACGACACCTTCGCCGTGCCGCTGGCCGTGGCGATGGGCGCCGCCCTCTACGAGCGGCACCTCGTGCTCCAGCACGGCGACGGCAGCGTCGATGCCGCCGTGTCGAGCACGCCCGAGGAACTCGCGGCCGTCGTCAAGATCGCGGCGCGCGCGGCCGCCGCGCTCGGCACCGGCCTGAAGGCCTGCCTCCCGGCCGAGCGTCCGAACCTCGCGCCCAGCCGCCGGTCGCTCCACGCCCGGCGCGCGCTGCCCGCGGGCCACGTGGTGTCGGCCGACGATCTCATTGCCCTTCGCCCGGCGCTCGGGCTCGGCGCCGAACGGCAGCGCGAGCTCGTCGGCCGGCGCCTGACGCGCGACGTCGCCGCCGGCGCGCCTTTCGACCTCCTGGACCTCGGCCTCGCCGACAAGGGATCCGAACATGTCGCTTAACGTCCTCATCACCGCCGGTTCGCGGCGCGTGCCCCTCGTCCGCGCCTTCCAGCGGGCCGTGGCCCGCCACCGCGGCGGGAGCGTCATCGTCACCGACATCAACCCGCTCTCGCCGGCCGTGCACGCCGCCAACCAGGCCTACCGCGTGCCGCTCTCGACCGACCCGGGCTACATCGATCACATCCTCGAGATCTGCGTCGGCGAGCGCGTGGCGCTCGTCGTCCCGACGATCGACGACGAGCTGGTGCTCTTCGGCCGGGCCGCGGCGCGCTTCCGCGAGCACGGCATCCGCGTCGCCGCCTCGCCGGCCCAGACCTCGGAGCTGTGCGAGGACAAGTTCGCGACGTGCCGCTATCTGACCGAGCGCGGGATCGCCGCGGCCGAGTCGTGGCTGCCGGACGCGCTCCCGGAGACGCTGGAGTTCCCGCTCTTCATCAAGCCGCGGCGGGGCCGGGGCGGCGTGGGCGCCTACGCGGTGCGCACGCGCCGCGAGCTGGACTTCTTCGCCGGCTACGTGCCCGACGCCGTGGTGCAGTCGTTCCTCGACGGCCCCGAGTACACGATCGACATGCTCTGCGACTTCTCGGGCCAGCCGCTGTCCATCGTCCCGCGGCTGCGCGACGTCATCCGCGCCGGCGTCTCCGACCGGGGCCGGACCGTGAACGACCCGTCGCTCATCCAGGTGGCCAGGCGCTGCGCCGCGACGCTCCAGTTCGCGGGCGCCGTGAACATCCAGTGCCGCGTAGTGGACGGCCGCCCGATCGTCTTCGAGATCAACCCGCGCTTCTCGGGCGGCATCCCGCTGACGATCCACGCGGGCGCCGACCTGCCGCGGATGCTCGTCGACCTGGCCGCCGGCCTCCGCGTGCCCCCGTCCATCGGCCGCTTCCGCGACGGGCTGTGGATGTCGAGCTACGAGACGTCGGTCTTCCTGGAGGGCAGCCGCGTGGCGCTGCACGAATACCAGGCGATGCCCGTGATCGAGGAGGTGGCATGAGCGCGCCGGCCGCGATCGTGATCCAGGCCCGGATGGGCTCCACGCGCCTGCCCGGCAAGGCGCTCGTGCCCCTCGCCGGCCGCACGCTGCTTGCCAGGGTGGTCGAGCGGCTCGCCTTCCGCAGCGGACTGCCGGTGGTCGTGGCGACCACCACGCTGCTCGAGGACGACCTCCTCGTGGACGAGGCCGACCGGCTCGGCGTGCCCGTGCTCCGCGGCTCGGCCGACGACGTGCTGGGGCGCTACGCCTTCGCGGCATCGCTCCTGGGCACGCCCGCCATCATCCGCGCGACGGCCGACAATCCGGCCGTTGACATGGACTCGCCGCTGCGCACCCTCGGGATCCTCCTGCGCTCCGGCGCCGACTACGTCGTGGACTACGGGCTGCCGCTCGGTGCGACGGTCGAGGCCATCGCGATGCCGGCGCTCGTCCGGGCCGCGGCGCTGGCGACCGACCCCTACGACCGCGAGCACGTCACGCCGTTCATCCGGCGCGACGGACGGTCGCGGGCGGTCGACGCCCTGGCGCCGTCGGACCTGCGCCGGCCCGACCTCCGCTTCACGGTGGACACGGCCGAGGACCTCGATTTCATGCGCCGCGTCTACCACGAGGCCGGTCCGAGCCAGGAGCCGTGGCCGCTCGCCGCCTTGATCGAGGCGGCCGACCGCGTCCGCCCGCCCGTGGAGCTCGACCAGACGGGAGCCGGGCGATGACGACCCGCCGGCGCGCGTCGGACGCGGCGTTCCTGTTCAGCGTGCCGCTGACCGTGGGACTCGTCGTGGCCGCGCAGTCGATGGACGGCGGCCGCCTGGCGACGCTGGTCCAGCCGGCGGCGGCGCTCGTCGTGTTCGGCGGGACGCTGGTGGCGGTGGTGTTCAGCTTTCCGTTCAGCCTCCTCGTCCGGACGGCCCGCGCCCTCGCCTCGGCCTTCGGCCGGCGGCCGGAGTCCGACACGGCGCTCCTGTCGAGGATGGCCGACTACGCGACGCGTGCACGGACGCGCGGCGCCCTGTCCCTGGAGAGCGAGCTCGGCACGCACGACGACCCGTTCCTGCTGCGGGCGATCACGCTCCTGGTGGACGGCGTCCCGGCCGCCGACGTCCGGCACACGCTGAAGACGTTCAGCCAGGTCCGCGAAGAGGCCGACGCCGAGTGCGCGCTCGTCCTGGAGGCGGCGGGCGGATACGCGCCGACCCTCGGCATCCTGGGCGCGGTGCTCGGCCTCATCCAGGCCATGGAACACCTGTCGTCCCCATCGGCCGTCGGCCCCGGCATCGCGGTGGCCTTCGTGGCGACGGTGTACGGCGTGGGCCTCGCCAACCTCGTGTTCCTGCCCCTCGCGACGCGGCTGCGGAGCCTGGCCCGCCAGGCCGCGCTCAACCGCGAAGTCGTGATCGAGGGCGCCGTCGCCATCCAGCAGGGGATGCACCCCACGCTCGTGGACGGCCACCTGCGCAGCCTGCTCATCGCCTGGCACGGCCTGCCCCGCGAGGGTGCGCCGCCGCCCAGGGTGCCGCGCGCGCGGCTCGTGAAGTCATGAACATCCAGCTCTCCGCCACCCGCGTGTCGCGCGATCGCTGGCTCGTCTCGTACGCGGACTTCATGACGCTCCTGTGCGCGTTCTTCACCGCGCTCTACGCGGGCTCGCTCGCCGAGACCCGCGCGGCACTGGCCGCGGTGGCTCCCGCGCCGCCGGCGGCCGCCGTGGCTCCCGCGCCCGAGGGCCCGCCCGTGCCCGGCGAGGCGGAGCAGCTGCGGCACCACGTCGAGGACGCGCTCCAGGCCGAGCTCGCCGCCGGCTACCTGCAGCTGGTGGACGACCCGCGCGGCCTCGTCATCGAGGTGCCCGAGGCCGGCTCGTTCGCCGTCGGGCAGGCGGACCTGACGCCGGATGCGGCCCGGATGCTCGGCCGCGTCGCCGCGGTCCTGGCCGGGCTGCCCAACGGCGTGCGCGTCGAGGGACACACCGACGATCGGCCGATCAGGACGGCGCGCTTCGAGTCGAACTGGGATCTGTCCACGGCGCGCGCCACGCGCGTGGTGGAGTTCTTCATCCTCGACGGCGGCCTGGCGGCCGACCGGCTGTCCGCGGCCGGCTACTCGGAGTTCCGCCCGCGCGCCGACAACGCCACCGCGGAAGGGCGCGCCAGGAACCGGCGCGTCGACGTCGTGATCCTCAACGGGCGCACCGAGCGAACCGAGGAGCCGCCGGCTCACGGGTCCGCTCCCGCGCCTCGAGGGGCGGAGGGGTAGGCGCGTGCGCATCCTCCACCTCACGGGCTTCCTTTCGGGAGCGGCCGGGCACGCGGTGACGGACCTGGCGATCGGCCAGAAGCGCGCCGGGCACCACGTGTCCGTCGTCACGTCCAGGACGGCCGCCAACGGTCTCGCCAACCACGGCGAGCTGCTGTCGTCGCTCGCCTCCCACGGCGTCGACGTCCACGCCGTGGACTCGCTCGCCGCGCGGCAGACGGGCCCGAACGCCGACGTCGTGCAGTTCATCCACGAGCGGCTGGGCACGGCCTCGGCCTTCGACGTCCTGCACACGCACGGCACGGTGCCGAGCGTGATTGCGATCGCGGCGTCGCGCAAGGCCGCCGAGCGCGTGCCCATCCTCCAGACGACCCACGAGTGGACGGTCTCGCGTCCCACGGCCGGCCGCAAGCCCTACGACCTCGAGGTGATGAACCTGGTGGATCGCGCCGTCGTGCCGACCTGGGCGGTGGCCGACTACTTCGTCTCGAAGGGCGTGGTGCGCCGCCAGCTCGCCGTGGTGCCATACGGCATCCCGCCCGAGCCGCCCGCCACCTCCGACACGGCGCTCGTGAAGGAGATGCAGGCGTGGCGCGAGGGCGGGGGACTGGTGCTCTGCTACGTCAGCGCGACGAGCTCGTCGGTCGACCATCGCCTCCTGGCCAACGCCCTGACGCACGTGGACGGGAAGTTGAACGTCCTCTGCGTGGTCTTCGGCGGGCCGGAGACGACGAGCGTGACGTGGCCGTCGGATGGGCCGGTACGCGTTCGCGCGGCGCGCGCCGGGGCGTCCGTCCGGGAGTTCGCGAGCGCCGCCGATCTGCTCGTGCTCCCCTCGGGGGACGGCGAGCAGCCGCTGGCGGTGCTCGAGGCGTTCTGCGATCAGGTGCCGGTCGTCGCCTGCAACGTGCCGGAGCTGACCGAGCTCGTCGAGGACGGCCAGACGGGCTGGCTCTTCGATCCGAGCGACGCGCGGGCGCTCGCCGAGACGATCGCGGTGGCGCGCGGGACCGCGCCCCACGCGCTGCGTGCGCTCTGTCAGCGCGCGCGGGTCCGCTACCAGCTCGAGTTCACGATCGACCGGATGGTCAGCGGCTACCTGCGCGAGTACCAGCGCCTGGCCTGACCGGCCGCTGTCGGCGCGGCGACGCGCCGTTCGGGACCCCGTGACGGCCCGCCGACATCCGGTCCGCCCACCCTGCACACCGACGCCCACGCCCGCCTGACACTGCCCGCCCGGCACGGCCGTTGCTCCCTGGGGAGGGCATGGAACGACCACTCCCCCGCATGATCCCGCCGATTCCGGGCTTCGAGTCCGGCGCCGGCGGGCGACCCACGCCGCGGCCCCAGCCGCTGGCCGTCGGTCTCTTCAACGACGGCGGTGACACGCCCGACGTCGTCAGCCTCGCCGCGTCCGCCGCGACGCGCCAGCTGCTCGCCAGGGCCGGCGGCCTCGTCCGCCACGCCTACGTGCGCGGCGACTGGCAGGACCTCGCCGACGGCCCCCTCGACGCCGCCATCGCCGCGGCGCTGGCATCCCCGTCACTCCGGCGCGTCTTCGCCGAGGTGGACCTGGTGGTCGTCGCCGGCGACACGCTGGCCGGGCGGCCCTCCCGCCACCTGCTCGCGATCCTCGGCGCGGCCCAGCACCTGGACCTGGCGACCTATCTCGTCGGCGCCGTCGTCGGCCCGGAGCTCGAGGGACACGAAGTCCTGGCCGGCCTGACCGACCTGAGCGTCGCCGACCCGCTGAGCGCGCGGCGCCTGCGCGACGCCGGCATCCCGCACCGCCTCGTGGACGACGCGCTCTACGCCGCTCCGTTCCTCGAGACGGCGGCCCGCGACTTCACCGACCACCTCGTCATGATCGACTGCGCGCCCGCGCGGCGCGTGGAGTTCACGGCCGCGCTCGCGGCCGTCCGCGCGGCGTGGCCGGGCCTGGTGGCCGACGTGCCCCTCGACACCGCCGGCAGCGCCCTCGACTGGGCGCACGCGCGGGCGAACCTCGCCACCGCGTCGGCCGTGCTCACCGGCGGACGCGACGGCGTCCGCCTGGCCCTGGCCGCCGGCGTGCCGTTCGTCGTGCTGGGCGCCGGGGACGAGGCGCGCGCCCTCGTGGACGCGGCCCCGGGCTATCCGGCGCGCGCGGCCGATGCCGCGCTCCCGCTCGACGAGCGCGTCGCGGCCGCGCTCGAGGCGCGGGCGTGGTTCGCCTCGCACGCCGCGGCCCGGCGCGCGCGCAGCGGCGCCTTCGACGCGTTCTCCCGCCTGCGGCCCAGCCTGGCGCTGGGCGGGCGAGACGACGCCTGGACGACGCCGGTGGGCGGCGCCGTCGACGTCGTGACCGCCATCACGCCGTCGGGTGGCAGCGTGCTGCACGCGGGCGCGGGGCAGGGCCAGCTGGTGGACGCTCTGGCCAAGGCAGGCCTTCGGGCGTGGGGCGCCGACGTCGCGCGGCGGCTGGACCGGCCGGACCGGACCCGCTACTCGAAGGCCACGCCCATGGCGCTCCCGTTCGCCGACCACGTGTTCTCCACGGTGATCGCGTCGGCCGACTGGCTCGAGCACCTGGACGACGCCGACCTCGGCGCCGCCGTCGCGGAGCTCGCGCGCGTCGGCCGCGACCACCTGATCCTGGAGGTCTCCGGGCGACCGGTGCCCGGACGTCTGGCGTTCGACGAGCGGCTGGGCGAGGACTGGTGGCGGCGCCGTCTGTTCCTGCTCGGGTTCGGGCAGAGCGATCTCGCCGACACGCTCGTCACGCACGGCGCCGGCCCGACCGGTGGGACCCTCCTCGTCGTGAACGCGCCGTCGCTCGTCTGCCCGAGCTGCCGACGCGTCCACATGGGCGCCGAGGCCATCGAGCCCGTCCACGCCGGCGTGCTGCAGGCGGCCGCGGAGGCGCGGCCGCGGTTCGACGGGCGGAGGCACTAGAGATGGCCACGCCCATCGCCATGCCCCGTCGCCGCCGCCGCGGACAGGTCCAGGACGCCCTGCGGTTCGTCCATCTCGTCGTCGGCGCCGGCGACGACGCCGCCCGCGCGCTGGGCCGCGCCGTCGTCGAGGCCGGCGCCGGCCGGGTGTCGCTCGATGCGGTCGTCGGCCTCGGCCGCGGCCTGCACCGGCTGCGCGACCGCGCCGCCGCGCTCGTCCTGCTCCAGGCGCGCTCGATCGACCTGGCCAGGATCGCGCTCGCCGAGCTGAAGCGCGCCCATCCCGCGCTGCCCGTCGTCGTCGTGAGCGACGCCGCCCACGACGAGGCCGCGGTGGCCGCGGTGCGCGCCGGCGCCGAGGACTGCGTGGCGGCCTCGGCCGGCGGAGCCGCCGTGATCCGGGCCGCGCTGTGCGCGCTCGAGCGCACTTCCCACGCGGCCACGCTGCGCACGCAGGCCGTCACCGACACGCTCACCGGCCTGCCCAACCGGCAGGCCCTGCAGACGGCGATCGACCACGCGATGGCCCGGGCCCGCCGGCACGCGCGCACCTTCGCCGTGCTCTTCGTCGATCTGGACGGCTTCAAGGCCGTCAACGACCGGCACGGGCACGACGCCGGCGACCGCGTGCTCCAGGCCCTGGCGCGGCGCTTCGCCGGACGCACGCGCGACATGGACACCGTGGCGCGCGTGGGCGGCGACGAGTTCGTCGTGGTGATGGAGGACCTGGACGACGGGCGCTTCGCGGCGACGGTGGCGGCCAAGATCGTGGCGGCCGCGGCCGAGCCGGTCGATCTCGACGGCACGCCGGCGGCGATCACGGCCAGCGTGGGCATCGCGCTCTTCCCGGGCGACGGCGCCGACGCGGGAACGCTCCTGCGCCATGCCGATCAGGCGATGTACGCGGCCAAGGACGGCGGCAAGAGCCGCTTCTGCTACTACCGCGCGCGGATGAACGAACACTCCCGCGCGCGCACGGCGCTCGGGACCGCGCTGGACCGGGCGTTCGCGAGGGAGGAGTTCGAACTGCACTTCCAGCCGGTGTGGCGCGCCTCGCGCCGGCGCATCTCGTCGTGCGAGGCGCTCGTGCGCTGGCGCCGGCCCGGGCACGGCGTGTGGCTGCCGGGGCAGTTCCTGGAGGCCGCCGAACAGGCCGGCCTGGCCGCGCGGCTGGCCGCGTGGACGATCGGCGAGGCCTGCAGGACCGCGCGCACCACGCGCGACGCCGGCTTCGACGTGCCCATCTCCGTGAATCTCTCGCGCCGGCAGATCGTGGAGGGCGACCTGGCGGGCGAGGTCGCGCGGGCGATCGACGCGGCGGGCGTCCCTCCCTCGGCCCTGCGGGTGGACGTGAGCGAGGGGGTGATCGGCCTCGACGACCCGGCGATTGCCGGCGTCCTGGACGCACTGGCGTCACTGGGCGTGGCCGTCGTGGTGGACGACGCCGGCAGCGGCGCCGCGTCCCTGCGGGTCCTGAGCCGGATGCGCGCGGCCGGCGTGAAGATCGCCGGCGGCCTGGCGCGCGAGGTGCCCGGCCGCCGCGACGCGGCCGCGATGGCCGGCGCGATCGTCGCGCTCGCCCGGACCCTCGGGCTCGAGGTCAGCGCCGGCGGGGTGGAGACCGAGGCGCAGGCCACGGCGCTCCGCGCCCTCGGCTGCGACGATCTCCAGGGCTACTTCTATGGGCACGCCATGCCGGGCGGCGAGTGGCTCGCCTACCTCCGCTGGGCGTGCACGGCCGTCGTCGGCACCGACGGACCGGCAAAGCCGCCGCGTGCCGCGCGCCGGCATCCGGCGGGCGATCTGCCGCGGCTGCCGGGGCCGGCGCTGCCGGGCCGCTCGCGCGGAGACGTCGTGATCGGGAGCTTCCGGAAGCACTGACGTGCACGGGACTCCAGCCGGCGTGGGTGCCGACGCCGCGGCTCCGGCGGGGGCCGTGCTCGCGGCGAATCTGGCGGCGCTGCCGCCGGCGACGCGCGCCGCGGTCCTGGACGACGCGGGCCCCCGCGCCGCCGGTGACGGCGAGCGTCTGGTGCTCCAGACCGCGGACGGCCGCTGGCTGCCCCTCGTGACCGGGACTCGCGGCGCCGGCGTCGACGCGATGGCGGCGAAGCTCGAGGCGGCCGGCACCCACACCGTGCTCGCCATCGGGCTCGGCCTCGGCCATCTCCTGGACGCGATCGAGCGCCGGGGCGCCGCCATGCGCGTCGTGGCGATCGAGCCGGTCCCGGCCGTCGCGCGGGCCCTGCTCGCGCGGCGTGACTGGACGCCGTGGCTGACCTCGGGCCGGCTGCGCCTGCTCGTCGGCCCCGCCTATCCCGGCGCCACCGAGGCCTGGCGGTGGCTCGACCCGGCCGGTCCCGCGCCCTTCGTCTTCGTCGG
The DNA here is from genome assembly GCA_041394705.1 of Vicinamibacterales bacterium. Taxonomy (GTDB): domain Bacteria; phylum Acidobacteriota; class Vicinamibacteria; order Vicinamibacterales; family UBA2999; genus CADEFD01. The sequence goes on along the minus strand of JAWKHS010000004.1, from coordinate 547,383 downwards.
ACCGTGGGTGGATCGCCTCTGCCCCGAGCTCGTGCCGGAGGCGACGGGGCTGGCCGGACGGATCGTGTCGGGCGCGTCCGCCAACGCCGAGGCCCGGCGTCAGTTCGCGGGCCGGTATCTGATTCACACGCTCCAGAACCTGCCGGTCATCGCGACCGAAGGCGACGCCGCGGCGCTCACGGCGCTGGGCGAGGGCCGGCCGGCGGTGGTGGTCGGCGCGGGCCCGTCACTGGACCGGAGCCTCGCGCTCGTCGCGGACCTGGCCGAACGCGCGCTCGTCATCGCCGTCGACACCGCGCTCAGGCCGCTGCTCGCGGCCGGCGTCAGGCCCGATCTCGTCGTGGCGCTCGATCCCTCGGAGGTCAACGCGCGCCATCTGCACGCGCCGGGCGACGTCGCCGGCGTCTGGCTCGTGGCCGAGCCCAGCCTGCACCCATCGGCGTTCGAGGCTTTCCGCGGCCGCACCTTCACCTTCGGCGTGGCGGACCACGAACCCTGGCCCTGGCTGGCGGCGCGCGGCTGCGACCGCGGGCGGCTGCAGGCGTGGGGATCGGTGCTGACGACGGCGTTCGATCTCGCGTGCGTGATGGGCTGCGCGCCGATCGTCTTCACCGGCGCGGACCTGGCGTACTCCCGCGGCCTGCAGTACTGCCGCAACACCACCTACGAGCCGCTGTGGAAGGACTGTCCCGACGACGCGTCGCGGGCGGCGCTCTTCCGGCGCTACCTCGACACGCACGACCACGGGCCGGCGCCCGACGTCCTCGGCAACGACGTGCTGACGGCGCCGCACTTCCTGCAGTTCCGCGACTGGATCGTGGCGCGCGCGCGGACGTGGGTGGCGGGCGGCGCCGGGCGGCGCGTGCTCAACGCGGGCGGGGAAGGCATCCTGCACGGCGGGCCCCTGGAGATGGCCGGGCCCGACCAGGTGGCGGCCGTGACCGCGAGCGCGCCGCCGTGGCGGCCGGCGGCCTTCGCCACGCTCGCCGGCGCGCATCGCCGCAGCGCGGCGCCGGCGTCGGCGGCGTCCGCCCTCGGCGCGGCGCTGGCGGACCCGGACGGATGGCCCCGCCAGCGCTGGTCGGCCTTCGCCGCCGGGACCCACGGCGCGGAGGACGTGGACCGCGCGGTCGACGGCGCGCGCGCGGCGCTCGCGGGCCTCGAGCGGAGAGCCGCGGCCCTGGCCGCCGCTCGTGCGCCCTGGGATGCGCCGGCGTCACGGGCCGACGCGGAGCGGGCGATCCATCCCGACTACGCCTTCGCGGTGGGCCAGGCGGCCTCGCAGATCGCGTTCGCGATCGAGGAGGCCGGCCGGCGCCGGCCGGGCGGGGACGCGCCGGCGCGGGTACTCGACGTCGGATGCGGCCTGGGCCGGACGATGGTGCCATGGCGTGCGCGGGGCGTCGCCGTGGACGGCGTCGACAGCAGCGCGACGATGCTGGCCCTGGCGGCGGCGGACCCGGCGCTGGACGGCAGCCGCCTGTTCCTGAGCTCCGGCGCGGACTGCGGTGAGGCGCCGGACGGCGGCTACGACCTCGTGACGATGTTCCACGCCTTCCACCGCGTGCGTCCGCGGGCGATCCGCCGGGCGCTGCTCGCGGCGATGGCCAGGGCGCTGGGTCCCGGCGGGTGCGTGCACATCCAGCTGCCGTACTTCCCGGACCTGGGGCCGGACTCCGTGCCCGAGGCTCATGTCCCCTGGGCCTACGACGACCTCGACGCCGAATGCGCCGGGCGGCGCGGCGAGGTCTGGACCACGCCGGCGGACCTGCCGCTCGTGCTGGCCGACCTGGGCGCGGTGTTCGTCGACGTGAACGTCCAGATCGTGGACTTCCCGGCGACCCTGCGCCGCTTTGGCGCCGGCGCGCCGCGGCTCGCGCACCTCCTGCTGTCGGGATCCACCGCCCCCGGCCTCGCCCGGCGGATCTACGCGTTGCACCGCGAGTGACCCGTCGGCGTGGCGCCGCACCTGGCGCCAGCGCGGTGGCCCCGGCCACGACACGCCGGACGAGGTCCACCGGGGCTCGACGCGGTCCTGTCGCCGACGCTGCACCCGGTCGGGACCGGTCCGCCGCCCCGCGTCAGGCGGCGATGAGGATCGGCTCGTCGAGCATCATCACCGGGATGCCGATGCTCCGCATCTTCGCGTCGAAGTTCAGGATGGCGTGGCTCGCGGCGCCGAGCTGGCCGGCCCGGGCCATGGCGAGCAGGGCCTCGCGATACGCCGCGCAGTGGGCGCGCTGGGTCATGAAGAGCTTGTTCCCGGCCAGGGCGAACGGCGCCAGCGTGGCGCCCGGCGTGACGCCGTGGCGGACGGTGGCTTCCACCACGCCCGGACAGGACATGTTCGCGATGTCGTCGACGGCCACGATCCCGCCGGGCGCGAGGGTGGCTTCGGCCAGCCGCAGGTCGTGCAGGCATCCCGGCATCGTGTGATCGCCGTCCACGCTGATGAACTGGAACGGCGCGCCGCCGGCCTCCAGCAGGTCCGCAGGCGTCATCTCGCCCGAGAACCGTTCGTGCAGCGAGATGCGCTCCGGCCGCCAGGCGTATCGCGCGAGGTTCTCGCGCAGGGTGGCGATCTGGCGGGCGCGTTCGGGGACGTGGACGAACGGATCGACGGCCACGAGCGGCTGGTCCGCCCGGCCGAGGAAGGAGAGGAGCGACAGGTAGCGCCCCTGCCAGACCCCGATCTCCAGCACGGGTCCCGTCATGCCCGACTGCCGCAGCAGCCGGCCGAGGGCCAGCGTGACGTCGACGGCGGACGGGTGCAGCCAGCCGTTGATCAGGTGGTAGCCCTCGTCGAGGTAGCGGGCGAGCGCCCCGGCCTCGGCGGGGCTCCCCGGCGCCGGCTGCACGGCCGTGGAGACCGGCGTGCTCACGTGCGGCACCACCTCGACGCGCTGCACCGCGAGGCCGACGTGGCGGACGTCGCGGCGCACGGTGTCCTGCGACTCGTGCAGGAGCGGCGCGCCCGGCACCGGATGGGGTTCGGGGACGACGATGGTCAGCGTGCTCGGGCCGCCGGCGGCGGCCACGGCGTGGGCCGGCAGGGTGGCCGTGGCGCGCAGCGACACGGACCGGTCGTTCGGCAGGGGCACGCGGGTGCGGACGACGGGCAGGGGCTGGCCGTTGAGCTCGAGGCTCCACCGATCCCAGGTGGGCCAGTCGGCCGCGCCGCAGATGTCGATCGTCGCGGAATAGGAGAGCGCCGGGCTCAAGGCGCCGAGGTCGATCGTGGTCCGGCCCTCCGCGCCCGTCCAACGGTAGCCCGCCTGCCCGGGATGTTCGCGCCACCACCAACCGTCGCCGCTCTGGGGATCGTCGCCGTCCAGGCGGAAGGCCGTCGTCCACTGCAGCGGCGCGGTCCGCTGGCGCGCCCGGCGCCACGCGGCCAGCCATTCGCGCGCCGTCGTGACGGGCACGCGCGCGGGGGCGGAGACGGCGTCGCGGGCGCCGGCGGGGGCGATCGTCTCGAGCATGCGGCCGTACGCGGTCCAGAACCGTGCGGAGGCGCGCTCGTACAGCGCGGTGTCGAGCGACAGCAGTGCCCGGAGCTCGTCGCGCTCCTCCGGGGACTCCCGGTCGTCGGAGGCTTCGTTCGTCCGCTGGTTCAGGCGCCAGCCGATCGGCGGCAGCGCGCCCCCGAGGTGGAACGCCAGGACGAGCAGCGTGCGGTCGAGCTCCTCGGTGAGGCCGACGTGCGAGACCCTGTCGAGCAGGCCGTCGAGCTCGGCAACCTCGGGCAGCCGGGCGGGCGTCCAGCCCGGCACCAGCGCGCGGGCCACCCAGAAGGCCTGGCGGGCGTGCCCGTCGATGTTGTGGCGGGCGACGTCCAGCACGCTCGTCCCGGCGAAGGGCGCGTGCAACTTCGGGTCGCGCAGCCGGCGGCCGTGGGCGACCCAGGACCGCAGGCGCGCCACGGGATCGCGCACGACGAGCACCGTGGACGGCGCGGGATCGAGCGCCGCCAGTACCGAGGCGTCGTAGTGTCCGCTCCAGAAGCGGTAGGCGTTGAGGGTCGACGGCGGCAGCGTCCGCGCGACCTTCTGGTCGATGGCCAGCACGTCGTTCCGATCGAACTGGTTCTCGAGATACGCCTTCAGCGTGATGCCCGCCGTCTTCGGGACGTGCAGGAAGTAGGTGCGGCTCGTCATGCGGCGCTCCGGGCCAGGAAGTGGATGCGCTGTTCGCCGACGGGCCGGCCGTACAGCACTTCGTTCTGGTCGCAGTAGGGGATGAGCGGGTTCTGGCGGACCCAGCGGTCCTCGGCGGCGACGAGGGTGGCGTCGGCGAGGGCGACGAGGCCGCCCGCGCGCTGCACGCGGCGGCAGAGCTCCACGTCCTCGTGCTCGTTCCAGAAGAGGTTCTCGTTCCAGGGGAAGTCGGCCCAGTACGCGCGCCGGATCACGGTGGCGCCGCCGGGGTTGTAGGCGTATTGGGAGTAGGCGCGGTAGTCGAGCAGCCCGCCGCTCGACCAGACGTGGTTCTGGCTGCTGACGACGGCCCAGTCGAGGCCGCGCGTGCCATCGGGCAGCTGCACGCGGACGGCCGCCAGGCCGTAGGCGTAGCCCCAGGCCGCGAAGGCGCGGCAGAAGTCCGGCGTGAGCGAGAAGCGATCGTGGCAGACCAGGATGTCGGAGTGGCGCGCCTGCTCGCAGATCAGGTTCTTCTTGCGCGTGATCCAGCCCAGCTCGTCGCGTTCGGCGAACGGCAGGACGCGGACGTGGGGCCGGCGCGCGATCGGGCCGAGATCCACCGGCGAGACGATGAGGATCTCGTAGGGCTCGTCGCAGAAGGCCGCGATCGAGTCGACGTAGCGCTCCACGTTCTCCAGCCGCGCGCCGGTCGTGAGCAGGCCGAACGTCCAGCCCGTGTGCGGCGCGGCGTAGGCCGCGTGGGCGGGACGACGCCGTCGATACCGCAGCACGTGGTGCACGGGCCCTGCCTTCGTCTGCGCGTCCCAGCTGAACTCGCCCGGGGCGATGCGGTCGATGAGCGCCTTGAAGCCGAAGCTGGTCAGGTGCTGGTTGTCCGTGATCGGCACCTCGACCACGGCGTCCTGCGCGACGAACTTCAGGGCCTGGTGGAGGACCGGCTCCGCGAACGCGTTGCCGTTCACGGCGGTCACGACGAGGGTCTCGGCCTCCGCCACCAGGCGCCTGAGCGGCCACAGGTTCATCGAGTTGTTGTATTCGGTCAGCACGAGCACGCGTCCGCGCTCGGCCGGCTGGCCCGCCATCGTGGGCCTGAGCTCGAGCCCCCGGCCGGCCGCGACGAGCCCCTGGGCGTCGGGCGCCGCCTGGCAGCCCGCGGTCACGGGCGCGGCGCCCTGGCGCGCGGCGCGCCGCTTGGCCCAGCCGATGATGGCGGCCGACGCGTAGGCCGACGCCACGAAGCGGAGCCCCTGCCGCGGCTCGACGAAGGCCTGCGGCCTGGGCCGCTCGACGTGGCCGGGCAGGACCTCGGCCGGGACCACCAGCGCGGGGTACCGTCGCATGCCGATTCGCGTCCACGGCGCGGGCGTGAGGCGCGCGCGAAGCGACGCCGGCGACACGAGGCACCGGACGATGCGTGGCACGGCCCTCAGGAGCTGCCGCGGCGTCATGCCGCGGACGTCGGCCGCGAGCCGGCGGTAGCGGTAGCGCACGGCCGTGGCGAAGAAGCCGTCCCGCGTGCCGGCGTCGCCGATGAGCGACTCGGCCAGGCCGGCGTCGGCGGCGAGCTCCGCCATCAGCTGCTCGTGCTCCAGGAAGTGGCGGTGCCACAGGCGGCCGGTCGTGCTGTCGCCGTGCAGGCGCCAGCCGACGTAGCCAGGGCTCAGGAGGCCGATGAAGGCGTGGCGGCGGTGCTCGGCCACCACGAACCGGAGGGCGTAGTCCCAGTCGCAGAGGAAGTCGAAGTCCTCGCGCATGCCGCCGCCGACCTGGTCCAGGAGCTCGCGGGAGACGACGGTGGCCGAGGGCAGCGGGGTGCCGGAGTGGAGCATCGAGCGCGCGAGCAGCGACGGCTGCACGAGCGTCAGCGACGGCGTGGCCGAGAAGCGCGGCGCCGTCCTGAAGGGCTCGACGTGATGGAAGAGCATCCGGAGGCCGAGCCGCGGATCCTGCAGCAGCGCCAGTTCGGCCTCGAGCGCCCGCGGGGCCAGGAGGTCGTCGCTGTGCAGGATACGCACGAACGCGCCGCGCGCGGCCCGGAGCCCCTGGTTGGTGTTGCGGGCCTGCCCGAGACGGGGCGCGGTGAAGAGGTAGCGGGCCGGACGGCCGGTCTGCCGCGCGTAGGCCTCGACGGCGTCCGCGATCGTCACCCGGTCGCCGGCGTCGGCCGAGTCGTCGGTGACGACGAGCTCGAAGTCCTCGAGCGTCTGGCCGCGGAGGCTCGCGAGCGTCGCGAGGAAGAGATCGGTCCGGCCGTGCGTGGGCACGACCACGCTCATCGGGGTCATGCCGCCCTCCCGAGGAACCACGCGGGCGGGACGACGTCGTCCATCGCGACGATCGGTCCCTGGAAGGCCACGCGCCTGAGATCCGCCTCCAGCACTCGCTGGTAGACGGCCGTCGACAGGAAGAAGACCTCGCACGCGCGCGCGGCCTCCTCCGGCGGCAGCACGGCGACGCCGTGCCGCTCGCGATGCCAGTGCACGGCGTTGTTGTCCGTGAAGCAGTGGAGGCGGGCCGCCAGGTCCGGCAGGACCTTCAGCACCAGGTCGGTGTGCGCGCCGACGCCGAAGATGCCGAGGCGGCCGGGCAGGGCGTCGAGGCGCGGTCCGACGACGTCGCGCAGGAAGGCCTCGTACTCCACCGGGGTCTCGACGAAGCCGAGCTGGACCCGGTGATAGCGGACGAAGGGCAGCTGCAGGAGGCCGCCGAGCAGGCGGCCCCCGAGGCCGTCGAACCGCACCGGCGCACCGGCGATCGTCGTGGGTGTCATGCCGCGCGCTCCGTGAACCAGAACCGTCGCAGTCCCTGGGCCACGCGGCCCGATCCGGTCTCGGCCCAGTCGTAGACATGGATGCCCGAGTTGCAGCGCCCATCGGCCACCCGCGTCCACGTGAACCCTTCCTCCGAGAGCACCCGCTCCACCCTCGCGGCCGAGGGCCGGCACCCGCGGCCGTCGATCGCCTGGTCGTACCCCTGTTCGTCGGCCGGGATCACCGCGTCGGGCGACGCCGAGTCGCAGACCTCCGTCTCGACTACGACGACGGGCGCCGACCGGCAGGCCCGCCGGAGGCTCTCGTGCGTCGGCTCCAGGTGGTAGAGCAGCCCCAGGTGGAAGATCACGTCGACGGGGCCGAACGGCCACTCGGTGTTGAGGTCGGCGCGTACGGTGCGCAGCCCGGGATGGCGGGCGCGCACGACCTCGAGGTGCTCCTCGCGGGCGTCGGCGCAGCAGACGTCCGCGCCGAGCGCCTGGAACGCCGCGCCGAGATCGCCGTAGCCGCACCCGAGCTCGAGCAGCGTGCGGCCCTTGAAGAACGCGTCGCCGTAGTGCCCGCGGATCGCGGCGACCCGGCGGGCGCGCCAGTCGTCGTAGTGGCGGGTGAAGCGCTGGGCCACCCAGTCGGCGGGCGTCGCCAGGCTCATGCCGCGGCCTCCGTGAGGGCCCTGAGCGGCAGCCCGTAGGGGTCGAGGCGCGTCGAGGGCAGGGCGGGATCGAGCTGCAGGCGCTGCCAGAAGGCCTGCGTGACGGTCTCCCGGACGTCGTGCACGAGCCCGGTGTCGGGCACCGCCAGGTGCTTGCACCACAGCAGGTCGAGCCACGCGTGATCGACCACGGCGAAGGAGTCGCGGTAGAACGCCCAGCTGTCGTCGAGCGTTCCCGCAATCGGCCGGCCGAGCGTGCGGCAGAAGGCCAGGCCCAGGTAGCTCTCCGTCGGGTTGCCCGCCAGGTTCACCTGCGCCAGCGGCTGGTCGAGCCATTCGGCGGCCAGGAGGGACCCGGCGCGCTCGTCGAGCGGGGCCGACCAGTAGCGCTCCAGGTCCTCGGCGGCGCCCAGCATCACCAGGTCCGAGGGGTGATAGAGCATGTACTTGCGCGTATAGCTCGACGGCACGACGAGGCGTCCGCGTTGCCCGAGCCGGCGGGCCGGGGCCTGGTCGAGGCGCGCGCACCACCACCGGGCCTGCCGGAAGACCTCCGGCTGCAGCACCGCCAGGTCGGTCCGCGTCTTGAGGACGGTCCGGGCGCCGCGCGCGATGGCTCGCGCGATGCCGGCGCGCGTGGACGCGATCTGGAGGTTCCGGTTCTGGATCCCGGGATTCGAGGGCCGCGGGCCGAGCACTACGTCGTCCGTCCACGGCGCGACGGCCTCGAGCGCCTCCCGCGGCGTGTCGTCCCACGTGGAGAGCACGATCTGGGCCTCGGGATGGCGCGCGCTCATCGCCCGGACCACGTACGCGGTCGTGTAGGGCACGACGGGCCCCTGCACGACGATGGCGTCGCGGCCTTCGCGGCCCTCCCGGCGGGGGGCGTCCGCGGCCAGGAGATCGGCCGTGGCCAGCGTGGCTCGGACCGGCGCGTCGGCGAAGGCGGCGCTCGCCGGCAGCGAAGGCAGATCGGCGAGGGCCGCGAGCTGGCGCTGGATCTCGGGCCAGGCGCTCGAATACACGATGACCAGGGCGTCCCGGCCCGTTTCCTCGGTCAGGATCGACGGCGCGTGGATGGGCACGCCCTGGCGCGTCCCACCCCACCGCGTCGCGTCGTTGTCCACGAGGTAGTCGAGACGGACCGGGAAGCGCCGCTGGAAGTAGTCGAAGACGCTGCCGGTGCCCCAGCCGATGATCCGCATGCGCCGATCGAAGAGCGCCCGCTGGGCGTCGTCGAGCCGGCGGCGGGTGAGCGGCCAGGCCGCGTCCGGGCGTCCGGGCGCGGCGGCGGGGTCGTGGGGCAGCGGGTCGCTCATCGCGGGGCGCCGGTCAGGCGACGGCCTTGAGCGACACGGGGTCGGCCAGGAAGCGCTCGAGATCCGACGGGATGCCGAGGCCGTACATCCCCGCTCCCTCGCGGCCGACGTTGTGGACGGCGACGCGCGCGCCCTCGGCGATGAGCTCGTTGTAGACGGGCGCGACGTAGAACTCGCCGTTCACCCGCAGGTCCTTGGCGATCATGGCCTCGGCGGCGCGCACGAAGTCGGCGCCGCGCCGGAAGTTGTAGATGCCGACGGTGGCCTCGTGCGAGATGACTTCCTTCTCGACCACCCGCGTGACGAAGCCGTCCTCGGTGAGGCCGACGAACGACCACTTCGGGTCGTCGGCCGACATCGTCATGATGAGGCCGTCGGCGCGCGCGCCCTCCATCGTCGCCAGGTACTCGTCGATGTCGACGTCCACCCACTGATCGCTGTTGGCCAGCATCAGGGGCGCGTCCGAGTCGATGTGCTCGCGCGCCAGGAGCACCGTGCACGCGGCGCCCTCGGTGACGGCGTCGACCGGGACGACGAGGGCGCCGGGGGCCGCCCGCTCGATCGCGTCGCGCATGCCCAGGTGATCCAGGTGCGCCCTGAGCGCGATCACGACGAACCGGTGCGCCGACGAGGGGCGTACGTTGCGCACCACGGCTTCGATCATGGGGATGCCGTGGACCGGGATCAGGGGCTTGGGCAGGCGGTAGCCGGCGTCGGAGAAGCGGCTGCCGCGCCCGGCGATCGGAAGGACGATGTTCAGCATGGCGGCGGGGCGAAGGGCGCGGACACGTAGACCCGCGACTGGAAGCGCTCCACTTCCTCCGGCGTGCCGAGGCCGTGCATCTCGGCGGCGGCGATGGGGAAGTGCCCGACGGTCTTCCCGTCGAGGACGAGCTCGTTGAAGACGGGCGCGACGTAGAACTCGCCGGCCACCGAGGCGTTCTTGAGCAGCATCCGCTCGGCGGCCCGGACGAAGTCGGCGCCGCGGCGGAAGTAGTAGATGCCCACGGTCGCGTGGCGGCTGATGGGCTGCTTCTCGGCCACCGCCACCACGCGGTCGTCCTCGATACGGGCGTAGGACCAGCGCGGGTGCGTGTTCGGGAAGGTCATGATGCCGCCGTCCCAGCCGCCGGCCCGCGCCGCCTCCAGGAAGCGGTCGATGGGCACGTCGATCCACTGGTCCGCGTTGGCAATCACCAGCTCGTCGTCGTGCGCCAGGTGTTCCATGCCGAGGAGCACGCTGCAGAGCGCACCCGCCGTCGCCTTGGCCATCGTGACGAGGGTGCAGCCCGGCGCGACGAGCCGCAGGACGTCGCCCAGCGCGTACTTCTGGACGTGCTCGGCCTTGCAGATGAAGACGAACTGGTGCGGCTCGGCCGGCGTGAGGTTCCGGACCACGAGCTCGACGAGCGGCTGGCCCGCGATCTCGACCAGCGGCTTGGGGAACGTGTAGCCGCGTTCCGCGAACTGGCGGCCGTCGCCGCCCATGGGCACGACGATGCGGGTCATGCGACGAGCCTCGTCTCGCGGTCGGCGCGGTCGATGGCCGCGCGGACGCGGAAGTAGTCGACGTCGCCGAAGCCGCCCACCGGGCACACGTGGGCGCCGGAGCGCCGGGCGGCCTCGATGCCGTGGGGGGCGTCCTCCACGATGAGGACCGCGTCGGGCGGCAGGCCGAGCCGGGCCATGGCCTTCACGTACACCTCGGGGTCGGGCTTGGGCGCCGACACGTCCTCATTGCTCATGAGGAACTCGAAACACGGGTCCACGCCGGAGAGACGGATCATCAGCTCGAGCGTCTCGCGAATCGAGTTCGAGCAGCAGGCCAGGCGGTAGCCCTCGCGCTTCAGCCGGTGGAGCATGTACTCCTTCTCGAAGACCGGCCGGCACTTGGTGAGGATCTCGTCGCGGGTGTAGACCTGCTTCAGACGGTTCAGCATCGAGTGGATGGGCACGGGCAGGCCCTTTTCCACCGACAGCATCTCGAGCTTCTTCCGGGTGGGCAGCCCGTTGTAGCTCGAGAGGTGCTCGTAGCGCGTGATGTCGAAGCCGAACAGCCGCAGCGCCCGGTTGAGCGCCTCGTAGTGCCACTCGGTGGCGTCGACGAGCACGCCGTCCAGGTCGAACAGCACGGCGCGGATGCCGTTCATCGCGTCGCCTCCTGCTCCAGGCCGTCGGCGGTGCCCGGGCGGTCGAGCACGGCGGGATACTTGTCGCCGCGGACGCTGGGCAGCTTCACCACGACCGTGATCGTCGATTCGAGTGCCTCGAAGTCGCTGGGCTCGCCGGGGGCGAGCACCACGATGTCCCCGGCGCCGAACTCGCGTCCCGCCATGCGCACCCGGCCCGACGCGACGACGGTCAGCTCCGTCGCCACCCGGTGCACGTGCGCGGACTCGCGCGCGCCGGCGGGATACGACTTGCACGCGACCTCGCACGCCGCCGTGCGGAGGCACGTGGGCTCGAAATCCCCGACGAACCAGCCGCCGATCATGTCCGACAGGCGTTGATGGGTCATACGGCCACTCCAGGACGGGCGGCGTCCAGGCGGGCCTGGAGCGCCTCGGGATAGTCGGTGCAGATGCCGTCCACGCCCCAGGCGAGCAGGTCGCGCCAGCGGCGCTCGGCGTCGGCCAGGCTGCCGCCGTGCAGGTCAGGGGAGACGGCCCATACGCGGCGTCCGGCCCGCGTCAGCCGCGCCACGTCGGCCTCCGTGGCCCAGGGGCCGTCGAACTCGTCGAGCCAGATGGTGGCGGCGGCGTCGACCGCGAGGGCGCGGGCGATCGGCTCGCCCCGGTCGCTCACGCGGGCGGCCAGCGCGATGGTCGGGTGGAGGGCGCGCAGCGCACGCGCCGTCGCGCCCGGCACCGGCTCGAGGAGCTCCATGTCGAACAGGCAGACCTGGGCCGTCACCTGCTGGGCCTCGAGGAACGCCAGGAGCGCGGCCTCGTCGCCCAACTCCTTGAGGTTCAGCGCGACGGCGGCGTCGGGGTGACGGCGAAGCGCGGCGCAGACGGTCTCGGCCGGCATGGCGTCGGCGGAGGGCTGGGGGTCGTGCGCGATGTAGAAGCGGCCGTCGGCCGCGCGCCGGATGTCGATCTCGAGGCCCCAGCCGCGCGCCAGCGCGGCGGTGAGCGCCGGCAGGCGGTTCTCGCCGGCCGGATCGGGGCCGTGCGCGTTGCCGCGGTGCGCGAGGACGACGGGCATGCGCTCACGGGGTCGGCAAGGATGGTGCCGGGCGGCCGCGCCGGCGAGGGCGCGCTCATGACGCGCCTTTGCCGGCCGATTTCCTCCCGGCGGGCTGCGCGCCGCGCGCGGGTGTGTCGGGGGACCGACACGCGGATGTCGCGCCGGCCGTCACCTCACGGGGCGTCTCGCCCTGGTTTTCTCGAATGTTTCGGGGCTTCAAGGATTCCAGGGGCCCGCCGATTGCCCCCGTAGCCTCATGACTCGACGGTGCGTTCACCCTCGTCCGACCCCGGCCGCCCGCCGCCCCGGCCGCCTGTCGCCCTCTCCCGACGCCCGGCCCGCGGCCCGCGCGCACGGTGACCGGCCATGATGGTCATCGTCGGGTTCGTCGGCGTCATCGCCGCCGTCATCGGCGGCTACCTGATGGAGCACGGCAAGCTCGCCCTGCTCAATCAGCCGGCCGAGTTCGTCGTGATCGGCGGCGCGGCGCTGGCCAGCATGCTCATCGCCACGCCGATGCCCGTCATCCAGAAGCTGATCAAGCAGCTGACGGGCATCATCGCGCCCGGCCTGGCCAAGTCGGACTACGCGGACCTGCTGGCGATGCAGTACCAGCTGTTCCGCCTCGCGCAGCAGACGGGCATCATGGCGCTCGAAGGGCACTTCGAGAACCCGAAGGAGAGCACGATCCTCTCCAAGTACCCGAAGTTCCTCGCGCGCCACGAGTCGCTCGACTTCCTGTCGGACTCGATCAAGGTCATCATCGTCGGCGGCATGGCGCCGCACGATCTCGAGGCCCTCATGGACGAGGACCTGGAGGTCCACCACCACGAGGCGAAGGCGCCCGCGGCGGCGCTGGCCAAGGTGGCCGACTCCTTCCCGGGCCTCGGCATCGTGGCCGCGGTGCTCGGCGTGGTCATCACCATGCAGGCCATCGACGGCCCGCCGTCGGAGATCGGCGAGAAGGTGGGCGCCGCGCTCGTCGGCACGTTCCTGGGCATCCTGCTGTCCTACGGCTTCTTCGGGCCGCTGGCCTCGCAGCTCGACGCCCGCGTGGACGACGACGGCAACTACGAGAAGTGCATCAAGGCGGGCGTGCTGGCCACCTTCAAGGGGCTGCCGCCGGCCATCGCCATCGAGTTCGCCCGCCGCGTCCTGCCGCACCAGGTGCGGCCGAGCTTCGAGGAGACCGAGAAGCTGTGCAAGGCGGCGGGCAAGCCTGAAGCGGCGGCGGCGTAGGGCGCGTCATGAAGCCCACCCAGCCGGTCATCATCATCAAGAAGAAGGGCGGCGGCCACGGCGGCCACCACGGCGGCGCCTGGAAGGTGGCCTACGCCGACTTCGTGACCGCGATGATGGCGTTCTTCCTCGTCATGTGGCTGGTCTCGTCGAGCCCGGACGTGAAGAAGTCCGTGGCCGGCTACTTCCGCGATCCCGGGGTGTTCGACTACGAGAAGTCGGTCGGCATGTTCAACGGCGGGATGCAGGGCGTCGACGAGGGGCGGGCCGCCGAGGTCAACGCGCTGCCCGATCCGGCCGCGCTGACCGCCGAGCGCCAGCGGCTGGAGGCGGCGGCCGCGGCCATTCGCGAGAGCCTGTCGGAGGTCCCGGACCTGGCCGAGCTGCGCGAGCAGATCGAGTTCACGGTCACCGACGAGGGCCTGCGCATCGAGCTGCTCGAGAAGGACGGCTCGAGCTTCTTCGATTCGGGCAGCGCCGTGCTCCGGGGCGCCAGCGTGCGCATCCTCACGATCATCGGGCGCGAGCTGGGCGCGATGACGAACGACGTCGTCGTGGAAGGCCACACCGACGCCCGGCCCTTCGGCGCCGGCGGCCAGTACTCGAACTGGGAGCTGTCCGCCGATCGCGCCAATGCCGCCCGCCGCGTGATGGAGGCGGTCGGGCTCGTCCCGGGCCAGGTGCGCGGCGTCCGCGGGTTCGCGGCGACGCAGCTCCGCATCCCGTCCGACCCGCTCGACCCGCGCAACCGCCGCGTGTCGATCGTGGTGCGCAGCCATTCACACGCTGGCGTCGACGACGCCGAGGCCAGCCACGCCGCGCCTGCGCCGCGCCCGGCGCCCGGCGCCGATCACGCGCCCTCCGCGCCGTCCGCCGTCGCGGCGGCCGAGGCCGGCCACGCGGCCGCCCCGGGCGCGTCGGCCGCGGTCCGTCACTGATTCAAGCTCGCGCCGCGAGCGCCGATTGCTCATCGGGGAGCCTGTATCGACCCGGAGGTCGACGGTCACGGCGCGCACCGGCGCGCAGGTCCGGAGTTCCCACGAGGTGCCCATGCCAGCCGTGCACACGTTCGCGTCCGCCGCTCCCGCGTCCCTCACCGCCGCCGCGCCGTTCGCGCCAGTGCCCGAGCTCGTCGTGGCGCCCGATGGCTGCATCGTCGAGTGCGATCCCGCCGCCGCGGAGCTCTTCGGTCTCGCCAGCCCGGCGCAGGCGCTGGGCGTTCACCTGAGCCTCTTCTGCCGCGACGCCGAGCGCCTCGCGGAAGCCCTCGGCGCGGCCGCCGTCACCGGGCGCCTCGAACGGTGGGACGCGGACTTCGTGCGCGTGGACGGCAAGGCCCTGCCGTCGATGGTGGATCTCGTGGCCGCCTTCGACGAACCGCGGGCGCTGTCCGGCGTCCGGGTCTCGATCAAGCCCCTCTCGGCCTGGCCGCAGCCGGTGGGCGCGCCGGCCCGTCCGGTCCAGCGTGACGAGGCGGGGCAGCTCTCGCACGAGCTCAACAACCTGCTGGCCATCATCGGCGGGCACGCCGAGTGCCTGGCCGCGATGCCCGGCGATGCCGGCGCCGTCGACGCGATCCGGCGCGCGGTGGCCAGTGCCGCGCAGGTGTCGGTGAAGGTCCGGGCCCTGGGCCAGGCGCCGGGCCGGCCCGGCCGCGCCGTGGACATCGATGCCGTGCTCGCGGCCGTGCAGGACGACCTGCGCCGGACCTTCGGGCACCGGCTCGGCGTGATCGTGCAGCCGGCGCCGCATCCCTGGACCGTCGCCATCGACCGCGCCGTCGTGCACCACGCGCTCGCGGCGCTGTCGGCCGAGGCCGTCGAGACGATGCCGCACGGCGGCACGCTGACCTTCCGCACGATGAACGTGGAAGTCGGCCGCCGCCACGAAGGCGCCCCGGTCGCCGCCCGCCCGGGACGTTACGTCCGCGTCGAGGTGAGCTACCAGACGGCGACCCCGGCCGCGCCGGCGCCGCCGCGGCGCCGTGACGTGGACGAGGCCGGCGTCACCGCCCTCGAGGCCCTGCGCCGCGCCGGAGGCCGCATCGTGGTCGACACCGACGGCGTGCGGATCGCGACCGTGGGCCTGCTGCTGCCGTCCGACGGCATGACGGTCCTGAAGCCGCGCGACACGTCGACGCCGCAGCCCACCGGCCGGTCGGTGATGGTCGTGGAGCAGGACGCGACCCATCGGCGGCTGCTGCAGGCCGTCCTGCGCGGCCAGGGGCACGAGGTGGACGCCGCCGAGTCGGTCGCCGACGCCGAGCCCTACCTGGCGCTGCACCCCGACGCCGTGCTCGTGACCGACCGCGTGGCCGGCGACACGGCGGAGGCCGGCGCCGCCTGGCTCGAGGCGCACCCGGATCTGCGCATCCTGGGCACGTCGGACGAGGCGGCCCGCGCCGTGGCGCTCGCGCCACACCGGCCGCACGCCGCCTCGATCACCCGGCCCCTGGCGGCCGCGCGGGTCATCGACGCCGTGCGGGGCCTGTGCGACGGCGACGGCCTCTCGATGTCGGAGGAGGCGTCGGCGGCCGACGTGCTGGCCCACCTCTGGCTCAAGCACGACGACGGGGAGCCGATTCATCCCTTGGAGGCGTCCTGAGGCGTCGGCCTCGGCCGCCTGCCGGACACGATTCATGGCGAACAACGCCGTCATCTCGCTGGATATCCGCCGCTTCGGCCCGGACCACGACCTCGCCGTCGTGATGCGGCTGCTGGACGACATCCTGGCGTGGGCGCGCGACTTCCTGGCTTCCGACGAGCACGAGGGGTGGACGCTCCTCGGCCAGCACTTCGAGGCGTGCCGCGCGATGCTCGCGGTCAGCGGGCCGTCGGCCGAGGTGGAAGAACTCGCCCGGGAATGCCTCGCCGAGGGGCGCGGGCTCATCGACCAGCTCCAGCAGGCGCGGGCGCAGCGGCTCGAGGAGTCGTTCGCCGTCGTCGAGGCCCTGCGTGACGTGATGGCCACCATGGGCGTCGAGATGGACACGATGCACACCAGCATCACGCAGTCCACCGAACGCTTCGAGGCCATCGGCAAGCTCTCCGATCCTCGGCAGATGAAGCTCCGCCTGATGGCGGAGGTGCTGACGTTGAAGAAGGTGGCCGCGTCGCGGCGCAAGGCCTGGGAGGAGACCGCGAAGGGCCTCACCCAACGCGTGGCCGCCCTCGAGCGCGACCTCTCGGCCGTCAAGGGCGAAGCCTCCACCGATCCGCTCACGGGCGTCGCGAACCGCCGTGGATTCGACCAGACGCTGGACCGCTGGATGGGGCAGTCGCGTCCGTCGTTCATCCTCGCCATCCTCGACATCGACCACTTCAAGCTGATCAACGACGCCCACGGCCACGCCGCCGGCGACGAGGTGCTGAAGTACGTGGCGCGGTGCCTCACCGAGTCGTTCCGCTCCGACGACCTGGTGGCCCGCGTGGGCGGCGACGAGTTCGCCGTGCTCGCGACCGGGCTCACGCTCCGGCAGGCCGAATCGCGGCTGGGCAACGTCCTGGCCCGGATCGCCTGCGGCAAGGCGGGCGAGAACGGCCGGCCGGACTACGTGCCCACGCTGAGCTGCGGCATCTCCGAGTACTCGGCGGGCGACACCGCGGCGAGCCTGTACGAGCGGGCCGACGGCGCGCAGTACTCGGCGAAACGGCACGGCAAGAACCGCGTCGTCGTCAAGGAAGCCCGGCTGCTGCGCGACCTGCGGGGGCACTGAGCGTGATCCGCGACACCACGCCCCGCCGTGTCCTGGTCGTCGACGACTCGCCTGCCTTCACCGATGCGCTGCGGCGCCTCCTGACCGCCGAAGGCTTCGTGGCCGACGTGGTCCACGACAGCGAGGCGGTGGAAGGGGCGATCGCGCAGTTCGCACCCGACGTCGTGCTGCTCGACGTGGAGCTGCCGGGCGCCAGCGGGTTCGACATCTGCCGACGCCTCAAGAAGAGCGAGGTCACCCGCCTTATTCCGGTCGTGCTGCTGACGGGCCTCGTGGGGCGCGAGCACCGGCTGGCCGGAATCGAGGCCGGCGCCGACGACTTCCTGAACAAGCCGTTCGACTCGTCGGAGCTGACCGCGCGCGTCCGGTCGCTCTCGCGCCTCAAGCGCTACACCGACGAACTCGAGTCGGCCGAGTCGGTCATCGTCAGCCTGGCGCTCACCGTGGAGGCGCGCGATGCCTACACGGAAGGCCACTGCGACCGCCTGTCGAGCTACGCGGTCGGGCTCGGCCGGGCGCTCGGCCTGGCGTCGGACGAGCTCTGGGCGCTGCGAAAGGGCGGCCTGCTGCACGATGTCGGCAAGGTGGGCATTCCGGACGCGATCCTGCTGAAGCAGGGACGCCTGACCCCGGACGAGTACGACATCGTCAAGTCGCACACCGTGATCGGCGAGCGCCTGTGCTCGGGCCTCCGGTCGCTGGCGCCCGTCCGGCCGATCATCCGCCAGCACCACGAGCGGCTGGATGGCTCGGGCTATCCCGATGGGCTCCAGGGCCGCGACGTGTCGCTGCTGGCCCAGATCATCGGCGTCGTCGACGCGTTCGACGCGATGACCACCAATCGCCCGTACCGGGCTTCGCTCGGGCTCGAGCGCGCGTTCGAAGAACTGCGGGCCGACGTGGCGTCCGGCAAGATGGACCGCGATCTGGTGGACACCTTCATCGACCTGGCGCCTCGGCTGGTCGCCGAGATGCCGACGGCCGATCGCTGGCAGGCCGCCGGCGTGACGTCGGCCGTGGTCCAGCCGCCCCTGGCGGGCGTGCTGGTCAGCCGCTGAGCGGAGTCCGTCGGCCGCTCAGCGCCCGCCGCCCGGCGGAGGACGCGGCACGGCCACGCGATCGCCGCCGCCCGCAGAGCCGCCGCCGGAGTAGCCGCCGGAACTCACGCCGTTCGAGTTCGAGCCCGATCCCGACGAGCCCGACGACGCGCCGGACGATGTGCCCCCGGACGACGATCCGCCGCCCGCCAGCGGCAGGGCCTCGACCGGTCGGACCTGCGTGTAGCCGCGGCCGTTGACGACGCGGCCCTCGGCCTGGGGCACCGGCGTGCCGCCGCCGCCACCCGCCTGGGTGAGGACCCAGGCCGGGCCGTACGGATCCCAGTAGCCGGCGTAGTAGCCGGGATAGGCGACGAACATCGAGCGGTTGTAGCCGGCGCAGTTGGACCAGTAGGCGGACGAGGCCCACCCGTACGGCGCGTAGCACTGGTAGAGGGCGGCGGGCCCGACGAGGGGCGCGAAGAACGGGTCCCAGCCGAACGCGCCCGAGCCGAAGGCCGTGACCGGCGCGGCGGCCGCGCGCTGCACGACGAAGCGCGACGGGTAGGTGAGGCCCACCATGAGGTCGATCACGCGCTCGCCGACGCCGGCGTCGGCCATCGCCGTCAGCGTCCGGGCGTTCAAGCGGAAGTTGGCCGGTCCCTCGGAGATCGCCGCCTGCACGGCGTCGGTCGGCAGCTCGTGCGCCAGCTCGATGACGTCCTCGACCGTCCACCGCACCGCCGCGACCGCGGGCGCCGCGATGGCCGGCGCCGCCGACGTGCCGTCCGGCAGCCGCTGGTTCGTGGCCCGGACCAGCCGGCTCGCGCGGACGTTGACGGCCGCGCCCTCGGTCACCGCTTCCACGTCCACCCATGTGTCGTCGTCCAGCAGGAACGAGACGGAGTCGAGCTGACGGACGGGGCCGGCGTCGCAGCGGACCGTCGCGGAGCGGTAGAGCCGCACCGAGCGCGGCGCCCAGTGCGCGGTCTCGGTGCCGTCGCAGGCCTGCTCGCGCACCGGCCGCTCGAGACCCGTCGCGACGCGCGTCTCCTGGCTCACCTGCTGGTTCGCGATGACGGTGGTGACGGTCACGCCCTCGCCCGACGGCGTGACGCAGAGCCGCGCGCCGGTGCCCGACCGATCACCCTCGGCCCGCCAGCAACCCAGGAACGGGGCCCAGTGCGGATCGGAGAGCGCGGACGCCGGGCCGGGCGTCTGCGCGCCGGTCGGGGACGGCGTGAGCGTGAGTGTCAGCACGCAGCTGGCGGCGAGGCCTCGCATGATCATGGGACTGCCCTCAGAAGACCATCTTCACGTTGCCGCCCACGCGGAGGCCCGCGAGGCTGATCGGCGCGAAGTCGACGAAGTCCGCGCCGAGCGTCGCGCGGCTCCACGTGTACCGTGCGTCGGCGCCCACGTAGAGCCGCCGGTACACGCGCACGTCCAGGCCCGCCAGCGCGTGCGCGCTCGGCGCCCAGCCCTCGGACGCGAAGGTGGCATCGAAGACGCGCAGCGTCTGGAAGTCCACGAAGCTGCCGTATTGCCGGAACTGGTACCTCACCGCCCCGGCGCCGCCCCCGACGTAGGGCGTGATCGCGCGCGGGATCCACGCGAAGCGGCTGATGCGCCGGCCCGACGGCACGAGCGACCAGCGGACGGAGAGGCCGATGTGGTCTTCCTTCCGCTCGGTGGTCTGCTGGATGGGCAGGAGGTCGCCGTCCACGAAGTCGCGGTACTCGGACGGCGTGCTGGACTGCGCCCGTTCGTAGAGCACGGCCACGTCGAGCGACGGCGTGACCGACCAGCCCAGCCGGCCGCCGATGACGGGCGCGTTGAACGCCTTCTTGTCCAGCGTGAGCTGCGAGGTGACGAAGTCGTAGAGATCGCTGCCGGCGTTGGCGAAGAGGAAGCCGCCCTCGAGGGTGATGAACCCCTTGGGCCGCCCGAGCATGAAGTCCGTCGGCGGCGGCGCTGGCGGGGGCGTGCCGCGCGGGGCGGACTGGGCCGTGGCATCCGAGGCCAGGGCGGCCGCTACGACGCCGACCATGACGATGCGCGCGCCGATCTCACGCCAGGGCCTCATACCGCCTCCGGGATGTTCGGGTTCCGGGCCAGCGTAGCACAGCCGCGAGCTCGCGCCGGCGCGCCCCGCCGCGCGCCCGCCCCGACCGGCGGGCCGTCCCGCCGTCCATCCCGGCACCCGTCCTCCGGATCAGTGGCCGGGCTTCCTGTTGTACTTGTCCATCATCTCCTTCATCATCTCGGCCGGCGTCTTCTTCTGCTTCTGCATCTCCTGGATCATCTCGGTGGACGGCGGCACGATGTGGTTCGCGCGCATGTAGCCGACGACGTTGCCGTAGATCTCGTTGTTGTGGACGGTGGTGTGCAGGAAGGCAATCACCATCTCGGGCGAGGACAGGATCTTCTTGTCGTCGATCCGCTCGAAGGCCGCGTCGCAGTAGGCGAACGACTCCTGGAGGTTCTTCACGATGTCGGCCTTGGACGTGAGCATGTCGACCTTGGCCTTCGGCAGGGGGTTCACCTCGCCCCGGAGCGTCGAGCAGTCCACGTAGTTGCGCTCGGTCGCGTGGTTGATCCACTGGCCGAAGGTCATCTGCGCCGGGTCGAGCTTGAAGCCGTACTTGTCCTCGGGCATGACGATGGCGGCGCCCTGCAGGAAGAGGCGGACGGGCGTGTAGTAGCGCTGGATGTTCGCGGTTTTCAGGACGTCCTGGGCGTGCAGGGGCGAAGCGGTCAGCCCGATGGCGAGCAGGCCGGCCAGTGTCGTGAGCCTCATGTGCGGTGTCCTCCCGGGACGGCGGGGCGCAGGCCGCGCTCGTCCCCACGAGCCGAATGTCGTTACGCTACATCATCAGCCATGCCCACCACTGGTGTCGTTCGTCCCGGTCGAGGTGGCGCGGCGGCCGCCGGTCTCCTGCTCGTGGGCGGCCTGGCGGTCCTGTCCGCCCAGGCGCCCGCGCCCGCGCCGCAGAACCCGTCGCCCATGTCGGACACGACACGGCCCCACCCCCGGGTGGTGGCCTCGGCCCCGCGCGGTGCCCGCGAGGCCCTGCGCGGGGGCACGCTGTTTCTCCGCGACGGGCTCCGTGGTGGCCGGCTGGCGCTCGTCGTCCACTTCCACGGCGCGCCGTGGCTGCTCGAATACCACGTCGCGTCCCACCGGCTCGACGCCGCGCTCGTCACGTTCGACCTGGGCAGCGGGTCGGGCGTGTACGCCGGTGCGTTCGCCGATCCCGCCCGGTTTCCGGCGCTGCTCGAGGAGGCCCGGACCGCCGCGTCCCTGCGGCTCGGGCGGCCGGTGTCGTTCGACCCCGTGGTCCTCTCGAGCTTCAGCGCCGGGTACGGCGCCGTGCGGGCGATCCTCCGGGATCCGGCCGCGTACGATCGCGTGTCGTCGGTCGTGCTGGCCGACTCGCTGCACGCGGACTACGTCGGCGACGCCGCGGCGGCGCGTGGCGCGGACCTGCCGGTGGACGAGGCGGACGTCGACGTCTTCCAGCGGCTGGCGGTGGATGCCGCGTCCGGGCGCAGGCAGTTCCTCGTGACGCACTCCGAGGTGTATCCCGGCACCTACGCCAGCACGACCGAGACGGCCGATGCGCTGCTCGCGGCCGCTGGCGTGCCGCGGCAGCGGCGGCTGCGCGAGGGGCCGCTCGGGATGCAGCTGGTGAGCGCATCCGGCCGCGGGCGGTTCCGGGTGCTCGGCTTCGCCGGGAACTCGGCGCCGGATCACCTGGATCACCTGTACGCGCTCGGCGCCTGGCTGCCGGCCGCGATCGCGCGCTGAGCCGCGGACGGGCCTCAGGACGCCTTCTGGGCCTGGGCCGCCCAGTAGCCGCGCGTGCTCGGGTTCACGGCCGCCGTCACCCACCAGGCCGAGAGCAGGGCGCCGACGATGCAGGCCATCATCACGGCGCGCACCTGCGGCGGCGTGAGGTCCAGCCACGGGCGGCCGGGCGCGCGAGGCTCGTGGCGGAAGCGCTCCGCCACCTGCAGGGCCCGGACGAACAGGACGAGATTGGCGAGGATGTTCCCGCCGACGATCCACACCCAGGCCTGGAAGGCCGGCGTGGCGTCGGCATGGCTCGTGACCGGGACGCCGTAGAACTCGATCGCCCGCCAGCCTTCGGGGGCTGAGAGCACCAGCGACAGCAGATACGGATCGTGCAGGGCCATGTTGGCGAGCAACGTCGTGCTGAAAGCCGCGTAGAGGACGCCAATCCGGCGGTCCACCACGCAGAGCGCCGCCAGGAACGGCAGGACGCCGAACAGGTGGTTCTCGTGCTGGTGCACGGACAGGACGAAGAGCGCGAGCGCGGTCATGGCGCCCGA
The DNA here is from genome assembly GCA_041394705.1 of Vicinamibacterales bacterium. Lineage (GTDB taxonomy): Bacteria > Acidobacteriota > Vicinamibacteria > Vicinamibacterales > UBA2999 > CADEFD01. Next base: position 524,945 of record JAWKHS010000004.1, on the reverse strand, counting down.
GAGCAGGACGGTGGGCAGCGTCGGATCCTGCCAGAGCCGCACGAGATACCGGAGGTAGACCCCCAGGAACAGCAGGATGCCGATCAGGCGCAGGTCCAGCGGACCCGCCACCGTGTAGTCGGCCTCCAGATTGGCCCAGAGGGCGAAGACGGCCCACAGGTTGTGGGCGTTGTTCGACACGTTGGGCATCGAGCCCAGTTGCGTGAGCATGGAGGCCAGGGTGTCCGCGAGGCGCCCGGCGGCGGCGAAGGGCAGGAAGGCCGCCACGCCGACGGCGAGGGCCGTGACCGTCGCCGCGACGACCGGACGCGGCCCGTGCCGGCGCCAGCCGAGCACCACCGCAAGGGCCGCGAACGGCCAGGCGACGGGCTTGGTCAGCATGGCCAGGCCCATGGCGAGGCCTGCCGGGACGGCGCGGCCGGTCCAGGCGCCCGCAAGGCCCAGGCCGATCCACGCGAACACGATGGAGTCGGTCTGTCCCCAATAGCCGGAGTCGAAGAGCGCGGCGGGATTCAACGCGTAGCTGGCGGCCGCCAGGAGCGCCATCCGCGACCCGGCAAGCGCGCGCGCCGCGGCGAACACCAGGATCGTGAGCACGAGGTCGCCCAGGAGCGGCAGCAGCTTGACCTGGAGCATCTGGTACGGGCGGTCCGCCAGGCCTTCGCCGCCCCGTACCCAGCCGTTCACGGCCGACGCGACCATCAACCCGTAGGGCAGCCCGGGCGGATAGTCGCAGATGTTGCCGAGCAGCTCGTCGGGGTAGGCCTCGGCGTCGTAGATCGAGGCGATGCCGTGCCTCGCCCCCACGTCTCCCCAGATGGCGTACGAGCGAAGGTCGTCGTAGTAGCCGGGGTTGGCGGCGAGTGCGAGCCTCAGGACCGTCGCCCCGGCCAGCAGGGCGAGCAGCCAGCCGCGCTCGGCGCCGGGCCACCGTGTCACGAGGGAGTACCCGGTGCGGAGGGCTCGGGAACGGCGGGAGGCTGGTGAAGGGCGGGCATGCGTCCTGGCGGCGACGCCAGTGTAGCAAGCGGCCGCCGAACCGGTCCCCGGCGCCGCTCCGAGCGTCGTGGTGCCGGCCGCGCGGCTACCAGGGCGGGAGCGTGTTCAGCAGGTACTCCTTCACGTACGGATCCTCGGAGGCCAGCAGATCCTCGGCGGTGCCCGTGAACTGGATGCGACCATCGCGCAGGAGCAGGAACTCCGCCAGGGCCGGCGATCCGGCATCGGCGGGCGCGATCTGCACGTGCCCGTCCTCTCGCGTCGCCCGGTGGGTCGCGATGTAGAAGGCATCGCGGATCTGGTGCGTCGCGACGAGGGACGTGACGTGTTCGAGGTCGCGCAGCTTGACGATCTCGCCGTCGACGGTCGTCGCGATCAGCGGATCGAGTCCCGTGATCGGATCGTCGAAGAGCAGCAGGTTCGGCCGCGGCGCCATGGCGCGGGCAATCGCCACGCGCCGGCGCTGGCCGCCCGACAGCTCGGAGGGCAGCCGCTCACCGAGATCGCCCAGCCCGACGAATCCGAGCACCTCGTGCACGCGGGCCTGGACGTCCTCGTCGGTGCCGTGGTTCCGGTCGGACAGGCCGAAGCCCACGTTGTCGGCGACGGTCAGGGAATCGAACAGCGCGTTCTCCTGGAACACCATGCCGATGCCCCGCCGCACGCGCAGCAGCTCCCGCTCCGTCATGGCGTCCACGCGCTCGCCATCGACGGTGATGGTGCCGGCATCGGGCCGGATCAGGCCGAGCACGAGCTTCAGGATGACCGACTTGCCCGAGCCGCTGACGCCGAGCAGGATCCGCATCGCGCCCTTCGGGATGCACAGGCTCAGGTCGGACAGCACGACGTGTTCGTCGAACGCCAGGGACACCCGGTCGAACTCGACGGCCGGCGGCGCGTCGGCGGCCTCTGGGGGGGCGATCACGGCTCGATCCTAGCCGAGGCCGTGCCGGGGGGGGGCGCCGGCCGGGCTGGGACGCGCGAGCCTGACATACACTGAACCGGTTGCCGGCCTGCCACGAGCGGCACCCGCCCCACCGCCCCATCCGCCGCTCGCACGACCGCCGGCTCCAGGAGACGGATCGTGCACAGGCGCATTCCCGGCATCGTCCTCGCATCGGCCCTCATTGCGGCCTCGACCGGTCCCGTCCGGGCGCAGGCCCCCGAGCACTACGCCGAGCTCCGCTGGCGCGCGATCGGCCCCACGCGGGCCGGACGCACGCGCGCGCTCGACGGCGTGCCGAGCCAGCCGAACGTCTTCTACATCGGCTTCGACAACGGCGGCGTGTGGCGCTCGACCGACTACGGGTCCACCTGGGAGCCGCTCTTCGACCGTGAGTCCACGAGCGCCATCGGCGCAATCGCGGTCGCGCCGTCGGACCCCAACGTCATCTACGTGGGCAGCGGAGGCGGCATCATCCGTCCCGATCTCTCGACCGGCGACGGCATGTACAAGTCCACCGATGCCGGCCGCACCTGGACCCACCTCGGGCTGCGCGACAGCCAGATGATCGCCGACGTCGTCGTCGATCCGCGAAATCCCGATCGCCTCTTCGTCGCCGTCCTGGGCCATCCCTACGGTCCGAACGCCGAGCGCGGAATCTTCCGCTCGCTCGACGGCGGGGCGACTTTCGAGAAGGTGCTCTACCGCGACGAGTACACGAGCGGCAACGACCTCTTGATGGACCCGTCCGATCCGAACACCCTGTACGCCACGCTGTGGCCGCAGCAGCAGAGCTTCAGGGAGGGCAACGCGTTCGGCGGCGCCGGCACCGGCATCTTCAAGTCCACCGACGGCGGCACCACGTGGCAGCCGCTCTCCGACGGCCTGCCGAACGTGATTCAGGCCAACCTGGCGCTGGCGCCCAGCAATCCCCGTGTCCTCTACGCGATGGTGGCGGGCACCCCCAAGGGCGTCGAGTCGACCAGCACCACGGGCGTGGTCGGCCTCTACACGTCGCGCGACGGCGGCGCTCACTGGACGGCCGTGGACGTGCCGGCCGGGCCGATGGGGGCGGCCACGGCGCACGTGGACACGCGGCCGCTGGCGCGCATCGGCGGCGGCGACCTGCCGACCGTCACGGTGGATCCCACCGACGAGCGCGTGCTCTACAGCGCCTCGGTCGTGATGTGGCGCAGCGACGACGCCGGCGTTCACTGGACGGCCGTGCGCGGCGCCTACGGCGGCGACGACTACCAGAAGATCTGGATCAACCCGAACGACCCGACGATCATCCTCGCCGTCTCGGACCAGGGCGCCGTCATCAGCGCCAATCGCGGCGAGTCGTGGAGCAACTGGTACACGCAGCCGACCGCGGCGATGTATCACGTGACGGCCGACAACGCCTTCCCGTATCGCCTGTGCGGGGGCCAGCAGGACTCGGGCTCGGCGTGCGTGCAGAGCCGATCCGACGACGGCATGATCACGTTCCACGACTGGCATCCGGTGATGATCCAGGAGTACGGCATCGCCGCCCCCGATCCGCGCGACCCGGACCTCGTCTTCGGCAGCAGCCGCACCGACGTCACGCTGTACAACCGGAGGACGGGCCAGACCACCAACGTCGGCCCCGACATGGGACCGCGGGGCGGCCCGCTGAACCGCGACGTGCGGACCATGCCCATCCACTGGTCGCCGGTGGACCCGGACCTGCTCTTCTACACGTCGAACGTCGTGTGGAAGACGCGCGACCGGGGGCACAGCTGGACGCGCATCAGCCCCGATCTCGCGCGCGCCACCTGGGAGGTGCCCGCCAGCGCCGGCAAGTATGCCTCCAGCGTCACGGTGGATGCGCAGGGGACGATCACGGCGCTCTCGCCGTCGCCGATGGACGTGAACATCCTGTGGGCGGGCACCGACGACGGCAACATCCAGGTGACCGCCGACGGAGGCGCGCGCTGGACCAACGTGACGCCGCCCCAGATCGCGCCCTGGACGCGGATCTTCAACATCGAGGCCGGCCATTTCGACAAGGGGACGGCGTACGCGGCCGCCAACACGATGCGCATCGACGACATGCGGCCGCACTTCTGGCGCACGCACGACGGCGGGAAGACCTGGACCGAGATCAGCGCGGGGCTGCCGCCCGGCGCCGTCGCCAACTCGATCCGCGAGGATCCGCGCCGGCGCGGCCTGCTCTATGCCGCCACCGAGACCCAGGTGTGGTTCTCGATCGACGACGGCGGGCACTGGCAGTCGCTCAGGATGAACATGCCGGCCGTGTCGGTCCGCGACATCCAGGTGAAGGACGACGCGTCCTGCCTCTGTTCGGACCTGGTGGCCGGCACGCACGGCCGGGGGTTCTGGATCCTCGACAACGTCACGCCACTCCGGCAGCTCGCGGCGGCCGAGGCGGCGACCTCGGCGTATCTCTTCGAGCCGGCCACGGCGGTGCGCGTCCGCCACGGCACGAACGACCCCACGGAGTGGACGCCCGAGCTGCCGCACGGGGAGAACCCGCTCCCCGGCGGCGTGATCGACTACTACCTGGCGGCCGATGCGCCGGGCCCCGTCACGCTGGAGATCCTCGACGCGCGCGGGACGGTCGTGCGGTCGCTGTCGAGCGACGACCCGGTGCTCTCACCTGATCCCGCGCTCGATCCCGCCGGCTACGACCGGATCTGTCAGGCGACGCCGACGGCCCCCAATTGCCGCGTGCCCCTCTACTGGCTGGCGCCGCAGATGGTGCTCTCCACGAAGAAGGGCATGCACCGTGTGGCCTGGGACCTCCATTTCGACCCGATCGGCGAGGAGCCGCGGGAGGGTGGCGGCGCCACGGGCGCCGTGCCCGGCCACACGTATCCGTCGGTGCAGGCGCCGTGGGCGCCGCCGGGCCAGTACCGCGTACGGCTGACGGTGGGCGGGCAGTCGTACACGCAGCCGCTCACGCTGCGCCTCGACCCACGGGTGAAGACGGCGGCGGCGGACCTGACGCAGCTCGCGACGCTGTCGCGCGAGATGTACGATGGCGCCGTGGCGGCCAACGCCGCCTACGTCGAAGCGCGGGCACTCCTGGCCCGCGTCGGCAGCGACGCGGCGCTGTCCGCCGACCTGCGGGCCCTGGCGCCCGATCCGCGGCCCGCCGCCGGCCGCTTCGGTGCCCCCGCGCCGGCGGGACCGGCGACGCTCGACGGCGTGAGCCGGGGCCTGATGGCGGCGGCGATGGCGATGCAGGAGGCCGAGACGCGACCGACGGCGCGCCAGGTGGCGGCCTGCGACACGGCCCGCACGCAGCTGCAGGAGGTGATGCGGCGCTGGTCCGCGCTGAAGGCTCGCGCAGGGCAGCGCTGATCGCGGCTTCGGGCGTCGGTCATGGCAGCCTCGGCGCGAGCGCCGTCCCGAGGGCCGTGAGGACCCGCAGCGCCTCGGCGCGGTCCTGTCGCGCGAGAGGGCCCGCCATGACCGTGGCGTGCGCCGTGTGCCCGCGGACCACGATGAGCGCGGCGTCCTGGAGGATGCCGCGCGCGGCGTCTCGCGGTTCCACGATGGCGACGGCCCCGCCGCCGATGCCCGCGATCGACTCGATGCGGATCTGCCGGACCGCGTCGGCCCGCATCGGGTCGACGAGCCCCTCCATCCACGACAACGCTTCGTCGCGGGGCGACTCGCCGGCCGCGCCCGAGATGACCAGCACGCGGCCGTTCGGGTGGGTCCACGTGCAGCGGTCGATGCCTTGGCGGGCGAGCGACCTGTCCGGTTGGCCGGCCGCCGCTCCCGGAAACGCCCGCCGGACGTCGGCCAGTGTCAGGAGCGCGCACGCGCCGTCCTGGGCGGCCGCCGGGCGGCCGCCGCACACGGCGGCCACCACCCACACCACCACCACGATCCCGTGCCTACGACCCGCCTGCCGCATGCCTGCCTCCCGCGGACGAGGTCCGCTGAAGGAGGAAGCGACGCGGTGGCCCCGAACAGCTCACGGGCCGGGCCGACGTTCGTGACTGCCTGCAGACGGCGGATGCCGTCGCCGCCCGCTACCGGATGGCGCCGGCCGGCACGAGGGTGAGCACCGGGGACTCCACGCCGCGGCCGTAGTCGTGAGGGGGCCGGTCTGATCCCACGTGCCCCAGCGCACCATCCTGACGTCCATGCCCGGATTGCCGCCGGTGACCGCGGGTCAGGACGGGGCGGCGAGTGCACGGGCGGGCAGCGAGGCGCGGCAGGCGAGGAGCGCCCGTACGAAAAAGCGCGGGAGGCACACCGGAAACCGGTGGACCTCCCGCGAACGAGACTCCCCCACAGGAGCCGCTTGGTGGAGGAGCGCGCTCGTGCGCACGCCCCTCCGATGTGGTCGGGCCTACCAGACGAAGCGGAAGCCCAGGCGCGCCGTGCGCGGCGCGAGGATGGCCGACGGCTTCTGATAGCCGAGCCCGGTCGCCCGGCTGATGGTCTCGGACGAGTGGCTGTTGGTCATGTTGAAGAGGTCGAGGAAGAGGCGCACGCGCGTGCGGCCGCCCGTCGCGATCGTCTTCTCGCCGCGGATGTCGAACACCCAGATGTTGTCCTCGCGGTTGTCGCCGGCCGCGTCGGCATAGGCGCGGTTCCCGCCGGTGCCCCCCGAGGTGGCGATGAGGCCCGCGGGCGCCGAGATCGTCAGCTCACGGGCGTAGTTGGCGCCCGACTGGTGGCGGACGACCGGCGTGACGCGCACGCCCCAGCCGGCGTCGTAGCTGGCCGTGACCTTCATGTTCCACAGCGTCCGGTCCTCGGCGCCTGGGCTGTTCGGGTTGCGCTGCGGCCCGTTCGGGAAGTCCGTGAGCCACGTGAAGGCGCCGCCGATCTGGCCGGACCAGCGGTTGCCGTACCGCTTGTTCAGCGAGAGCTCGGCCGTCTTGGCGCGCGAGTACTGGTTGGTGTTGCTCACGATGGTCGTCGTCGGGAACTGCGAGGCGAGCGCCGAGGGCAGGCCGAGCATCGTGATGTTCGTGTCATCCGCCGTGCCCCGGCGGCCGTCCACGCCGATATCGACGTAGGTGAACGGCACCGTGAAGGCGTCGAAGCCGCGCAGCGGCTGCGCCGAGGTGTCGATGAGGTCGTCCTGCGTCTTGTAGACGAAGCCCGCGCGCACGCCCAGCGTCGAGGCCAGCTGCCGCTCGAGCCAGACGCTGGCCTCATGGCTGTAGGGCTGCGTGATGTCGGGATCGAGGAGCACGGCGCCTTCGAGCGCGGCGCTGACGAGGGTCGTCTCTTCGCCGGGCTGCCACACGCGGTCGCCGTTGGCGTCGTTCCAGCGGTAGGTGGCGTTCTTGGCGGCCGTGTTCGGATTGGCGGCGCCGCCGACGCCCACGCCCGGGTTGTGCCAGAAGTAGCCGTAGTTGGCCTTCAGCACCGTCTGGCCGTCGCCCGCCAGGTCGAAGACCACGCCGACGCGCGGGGCGACGCCGTTCCACGTGAACATGTCCTGCTTCGCGAACGACTTGGCCGCGACGCTCACCGGGCCCACGGTGGCCGCGAGCTGCTCCTGCGCGGGCAGGAACGCGTTGTAGTGGTCGAACCGCACGCCCGCGTTGACCGTGAGGCGGCCGTTGTTCCACGTGTCGTTGACGAAGGCACTCCGCACGTTCAGGGCGGACCGTGACGTGAGCGCGCCGTCCTTGCCGAGCCCGAGCTTGCCGGCGTCGGTCGCGGTCGGCAGCCGGAAGATCACCTGGTTGGAGCGGCCGTTGTTGTACACGTGCTCGATGTCGCCGCCCACGCCCTGCAGGTAGCCCTCGTAGCCCTGTTCGTTGAGGAGTTCGCCGCCGAACTTGATCGTGTGGCTGCCGGCGCCGGTGTCGAGGAAGAGGGTGCCCGCGCCCGTCACCTGCTTGCGGTCACGATCGAGCTGCCAGAGCCGGTGCGCGCCCGCGATCTCGAGCGTGCCCGAGTCGCGCCAGAAGTAGTCCTCGTCGCTGTTGGCGAGCGTCGGGAAGTAGTAGCCGAAGTCGCCGAACCGCGCCTCGACGTAGAGCTTGTCGCTCAGGGTGCCGTTCCACTCGCCCTTCCACACCCACGAGCCGGAATCCTGCTTGTAGGTGGGACCGACCGAGTCGTAGCGCGCCGTGCCGAACGGCAGGCGGGTGGGCTGCAGCTTCTGGCCCCACTGGTAGTAGCCGATGAACTTGTTGTTCTGGTTCATCTGGTACGTGATCTTGCCGACCGGGTTCCAGAGCTTCGTGTCGAACGTCTTGTCGAAGTTGAAGTTCGGCTGCGCGACGGCGTTGAACTGGGTGCGGTAGGTGCCGAACCACCACACCTTGTCCCGCTTGATCGGGCCGCCCACGTTGATGGCCGTGTCGTAGTAGTGGTCGATCTCGTTGCTGTGCGCGCGGATCGGGCTGTTGTTGAACGCGCCCGGCTCGGTGTACGAGCCCGGGATGTTCGAGCCCTGGAGCGAGTTGTTGTACCAGTCGAGGTAGTACTCACCCGAAAACTGGTTGCCGCCCGACTTGGCGATGAACTGGCTCTGCACGCCCGGGTTCGGCATCTCGGCCGACTGGCCCGACGTGCCGAGGAACACCTCCTCGAGCGACGAGTAGTCGAAGTAGAAGCCGGCGCCGCCCGTGCCTTCCGTGGTGTTGATGCCCTCGATGAGCACGCGCACCTGGCCCGAGAAGCCGTAGGCGGTGTAGCCCGTCTGCGTGCCGGCGCGGTTGCCGCCGACGTCGATGCGCGACATCTGGACGGCCGGAGTGACCGCGAGCAGCGACCACATGTCCCGGCCGTTGGGAATGGAGGCAAGCTGCTCGGTCTTGAAGTTCTGCTGGATGCGGGTGGCCGTGGTGTCGATGACGGGCGACTCGCCCGTGACGGTCACCGTCTCCTGCAGGGACGCGAGCGCGAGCTCGATGTTGATCGTGGCCGTGAAACCCAGCGACAGCTGGATGCCTTCCCGCCGGATGGTGTTGAAGCCGGCCAGCTCGTAGCTCACGGCATAGACGCCCGGGGGCAGGGCGGGGAAGCGGTAGTTGCCGGTCTCGGACGTGATCGCCGTCTGCGCGCCGAGCGCGGACGGGCTCGTGGCCGTGACCGTGACGCCTGGCAGGACCGCGCCCTGCGCGTCGGTCACGCGTCCCTGAATCGTGCCGGTGCTGCTGGCGCCGCCGCCCTGCGCCAACGCAGGTGTGCTGCACCAGATGGAAAGCCCGAGCGCCGCAGCCGCCAGAGCGAGAATTCTCATGCCTGTTGCCTCCCCATCCCACCGCGCGACCCGTCTGAGTCCTGCGCGCATGCCAAGCGCCGTCGTCCACTCGCCGTCACTCACCTGCAGGCGATTCGCGGGCGCAACGCGAGCCGCCGTGTCCCGTGGCTCCGGCCCCCGGCAGTCACGCGGCGGCAGAGCTGAGACGTCATCCGTAAGCCGGACGCGCGAAGTTGTACCGAAAGGGTTGGAGGCCGAACAATTCCGTCGCCACCCGTGGGCCACTGCTGGCGTGGCCGACGCGGATGTAGGGCCGTGACACCACCAGCTCTACGAGAGCCGGCGGCGTCCCGGCGAGTTCCGCTCACGCGGGTGGCGGCACGATCGCGCCGCCGCGTTCCCGCTGACGGCAGACGTCCTGGACGCCGGCACCTGGGACGGCGCTGGCCGCGGTCGAGCCGGGCGGCGGTCCGGATCGGCGCGCCTGCTCGGCGTCAGGACCGGCACGTGGACACCGGAGGACCGTGTCCGCACGCAAGGCCTGGAAGGGAGGATTTCGGCGGCGAGGAAGGCAGTAGGGGGGATCGAGACGACGGCGTAGCCCCAGGGGCCCGACGCTCCAGCCCGCGCAGGGGCGCCACGTCGTTGAGCCCAGTTCAGTCCCGTCTGCGCACTACGGGGTGGTGGAGGTGCCCGATGCCCGGTGTGAGACGTCTCCTCGCCCTCGTCGCCCTGTTCGTCGCCCTGCTGCCTGCTCGTGACGCGCCGGCCCAGGCACCGCGCGTTCCCCCGCCGCCGTCGAGGTTCCTGGATCGCCTGACCGTTGGCGACTCCGTGATCGTGACCGCCGTGGACGGCACCCGCGTGGACGGCCGCGTCACGTCGCTGAGTACATCGGGCTTCGGCGTGCGCCGTGCCGACGACGGCGGCGCGCTTGTCGGCGACGAGGTGCCGTTCGCGCCTGGCGGCGTGCTCCGGATAGAGCGGAGGGACTCCGTCGTCGAGGGTGTGCTGCTCGGCCTGCTGTCAGGCCCGGTCGTGACGTACAGCTGGCTCCATCTCGCAGGTGGGAGCGACTCGTTCGGCGCGATCATGCTTCGCGGAAGCCTGGTCCTGGGCGGGCTCGGAGCGCTGGTGGGCGCGGGCCTCGACGCAGCCATGCACGAGAAGGTCTACGTCGCGCCCAGGCGAACGTCGGTTGGCGCGGTAATAAGGCCCGGCGCCGTGGGCGTGGCCGTCCGCGTGGCGTACTGAGCCGACATTGCGCGTCGGCGTGGGCCGCACACTCCGCTTGAATGGTTTGTGCAGTGCTGCGTCCACGCCCGGACACCCTAGTGTGGTCGGCCGCCACCCGACTCGATTCGAGCGAGGCGCGCGCGCAGGTCGGCGATCACGGCCGCCATGGCCTCGATCGCCGCCTGCTGCTCCTGCACTTGCCGTTCGATGGCTGACATCGCGAACGGCTGCACGGTGCCGCCGCCGGTCGTGACCGGAGGCGTGAGCGTCCCCAGCTGCCCGTTGGCGTCCACGAAGACCTGCGTGGCGGGGCCGCTCAACGGCGTGCCGAAGATGCCGGCGATGAAGGTCTGGGTCTGGCCCTCGCCGGTATTGCCGTCGTAGGGCAGGCCGATGCGAATCGTGTTCGCGTCAGCGGTCGTGCCCAGGACGTTCGCGCCGAGGAACACGGTGTGGGAGCCTTGGGCGTTGTAGCCCGCGCGCCGGCCGACGGCCACGTTCGAGGCGCCGGTGTCGTTGAAGGCCAGTGCATCAGCGCCCACGGCCGTGTTGTCGGAACCCGTGGTGTTGAAGACCAGCGCGCTGTAGCCGCTCGCGGTGTTGGACGAGCCCACGGTGTTGAACACCAGCGAACTCACGCCGTCGGCCGTATTGAAGCCGCCTGTGGTGTTTCTCTTGAGCGAGCTCGCACCGCTCGCCGTGTTCGCATTGCCCGTGGTGTTGGCTGCCAGCGCCGATTCGCCGCTGGCCGTGTTGCCGGAGCCGGTGGTGTTGGCCTCAAAGGCGCGGGAGCCGCTGATGGTGTTGTCGGTGCCGGTCATCGTGAGATTCCCGGCATTCGTGCCCACGAACGTGTTGAAGAGGCCGAAGCTATGGAGGAAGACGTTGCCGTTCCTCAAGATTCTGCCGGCCGTGGCCGTCGAGGTCCCGAGTTCCAGGTCGCCGGCCGCGAGCGTCTGGGTGCCCGTGAACGTATTCGCCCCCAGGGACGCGAAGCTGAAGCCGACTTCGGTGGCGTCCACGCAGCCCACGCACGCGACATCGAGCGCGGGCCCGCCTTCGCTCGTGCTCGCCGCGTAGTTGAACGCCACCTTGGCAGCCGTGACCGAGTTCGCGGCAAGCTCGGAGCTCCCGATCGCGTCGCGGGCGATATCGGCCGCCGTCAGCGAGTCGTCGATGACCTCCAGCGATCCGATCGAATTCGGTCCAGGGCTGAAGACACCGCTGCCCAGCTTGCCGGCCGCATCGACGAACACCACCTCGCCGCCGGTGACCGCCGTGCCGCGAATCCCGGCGATGAAGGTCTGGTTCTGGCCCATGCCGGTGCCGCCGTCGTACGGCAACCCGATGCGGAGGGTGTTGGTGTCGGCGGCGGTGCCCGCCACGTCCGCCCCGAGGTACACGTTGTAGGAGCCGGTCGTCGCGTTGAAGCCCGCTCCCTGGCCGACCGCCACGTTGGAACTGCCGGTGGCGTTGTTGACGAGCGCGTTCTGCCCCACGGCCGTATTGAGGGTACCCGTCGTGTTGAGATAGAGGGCCCCGTAGCCGCTGGCCGTGTTGGAGGCGCCGGTGGTGGTGGACCCGAGGGCCAAGCCGCCGTAGGCGGTGTTGAAACTGGCCGTCGTGGCGGCTCCGAGGGCCAGCGATCCGCCCGCCGTGTTGTACGAGCCAGTGGTATTGAAGCGCAAGGCGATGTAGCCGCTCGCGGTGTTGTGGAGACCGGTGGTGTTCGAGGCCAGGACGGAACCGCCGTGGGCCGTGTTGAAGCTGCCCGTGGAGTTGTTGGCGAGGGCGGAGTCCCCGCCGGCGGTGTTGGAGGCGCCGGTCGAATTCAGTCTCAGCGCCTGGCTTCCGATCGCCGTGTTGAAGTTGGCCGTCGTGTTGGACTGCAGCGCCTGGTTGCCGATCGCCGTGTTGCGATTGCCGGTCGTGTTGGCCAGAAGCGCAAGATACCCGCTTGCCGTATTCTCATCGCCCGTGGTGTTGGTGGCCAGTGCCCGGTAGCCGGTGGACGTGTTGTTGAGCCCCGTCGTGTTGAGCTGTAGTGCCTGGTACCCAGTGGCGGTATTGGCATTGCCGGCGGTGTTGGTCCGAAGCGCCCGATAGCCGACGGCCGTGTTGTACAGGCCGCCGTTGGCCGCGTTGCTCAGGAGGGCCTCGAAGCCCACGGCCGTGCGGTAGGGCGAGCCCGAGTCTTCGATCACGGTCAGCGGCGACGGCGACAGTCCCACCGGCAACGCCGTGCCGTTCGCGAACCCGGTGGCCTGGGATCCTGGCGCGCGGTTCCCGGTCGCGGACACCGCGCCGGTCGGCCCGCTGCCGAGCGGCGCGTCCCCCGAGACGACCAGCCTGGCGGTCGGGCCCGTGACGACGAAGGCGTCCCCCACGCGGCGCATCGGGTCCACGACCGTGAGGCGATACGTGCCCGGCATCGTCACGAGCGAGACGGGCGCCAGCACCTCCAGTTGCGTGTTCGACGCGCCAGGCAGTTGTGGCACCGGCTGCCCGTCCACCGTGACGAGCAGGTCCGGTCCGAGGCCGACGCCCGTGATGGTCAGCACGCCGGTGTCCGGTTGCATCGATACGCGGTGGATGACCGGCGGCTCGACGGTCTGCGCCGAGGCGATCGGGCGGAGCCCGAGCAACGCGCAGAGCGTCAGACAAGACAAGGCACGGGCGAAACGTGGCATGGCGGCGCTCCTGTGGTATCGGGTGCCGCATTCTCATGACATCTCACCGCGCATACAACAGGTATCTCGCGGAAACACTGCTGGAGAACCTGCCGTCTGGCTTCACCCAGCACTTAATCGGCGAGCCTTGGCGTTCTCGTGGCGATGTCCTCTGACACCCAGAGTTTGCAGGCAACAGCGGTGGGCAGGTGTGCCACCGTAATCCAGCTCAGCCACAGTCGCGCGGCGAGGTGTGCGCCCGATCACGGCGACGGAGTGAGTCCGGATCGGATGTCATCCGGGGCGGAAAGACCTGGAGGCCTCCAGATCGGACCGGGTGCGTGGAGGCGGCGGTCGGAGGTGAACCGACGACCTGCTACGTGGTGGCCGCTATTCGCGCGGGAGAACGGCCGGGCCGGCGCGGACTCGGCCACGATCGCGGCGCCGCTGCGGTAGGCTCCCCGCATGGACACCGCACCCCTCATCTCGGCGGCTCGCCGCCACACCCTGGGTGACCTGCTGCGCCGTACCGCCGACCGCGTACCCGACAAGCCCGCGGTGCGATGCGGCAGCGTGTGCTGGAGCTATCGCGAGTACGACGCGCTCTGTTCGCGGCTGGTGGCCGGACTTGCCGAGGTCGGCGTCGGCCTCGGCGACCCGGTCGCCATCCTGGCGCGCAATTCCCACGCCTTCGCCGCGATGCGGTTCTCGCTGGCACGCCTCGGCGCGGTGCTGGTGCCGATCAACTTCATGCTCAAGGCGCGCGAGGTCGCGTACGTCCTTCGTCACGCCGGCGTGCGCCTCCTGGCGACGGACGCTGGCCTCGCGGGGCTGGCCCGCGATGCGGCCGCGCTCGACACGCCGGTCGAACGGCTGCTCGGCCTGCCCGGGGAAGCGTCCGCCACGCCGGCCGGCACCGAACTCGCCTTCGAGTCCCTGTGCGCATGCGAGGGCCCGCCGCCCGAGCCGTCGCTGGCCGGGACCGATCTCGCGCAGATCGTCTACACGAGCGGCACCGAATCGGCGCCCAAGGGCGCGATGCTGACGCACGACGCCGTGATGTGGCAGTACGTGAGCTGCGTCGTCGAAGCGGGCATCGCCGCCGACGATGTCACGCTGCACGCGCTACCGCTGTACCACTGCGCGCAACTGGACGTCTTCTTCGGCCCCGCGGTCTACGTCGGCAGCACGAACATCATCACGTCGCAGCCGGTGCCCGAGAACCTGCTGCCGCTGATCGAGCGCCACCGCATCACGAGCTTCTTCGCGCCCCCCACGGTGTGGATCTCGCTGCTGCGCTCGCCGCTGTTCGACCGCACCGACCTCACGAGCCTTCGCAAGGGCTACTACGGCGCGAGCATCATGCCGGTGGCGGTGATGCACGAGATCGTCGAGCGGCTGCCGCAGATGCGCCTCTGGAATCTCTACGGCCAGACCGAGATCGCACCCCTGGCGACGATGCTCGGGCCCGACGATCAGCTGCGCAAGCCCGGCTCCTGCGGACGCCCGGTGCTGAACGTGCAGACGCGCGTGGTCGACGACCGGATGCGCGACGTGACGCCCGGCGAGGTCGGCGAGATCGTGCACCGCAGCCCGCAGCTGCTTACCGGCTACTTCCACGACGACGAGCGAACCTCCGCCGCGTTCGAGGGCGGCTGGTTCCACAGCGGCGATCTCGCCACCGTGGACGACGAAGGCTACATCTCGGTCGTCGATCGCAAGAAGGACATGATCAAGTCCGGCGGCGAAAGCGTCGCGAGCCGTGAGGTCGAGGAGGCGATCTACAAGTTGCCGCAGGTGAGCGAGGTGGCGGTCGTCGGCCTGCCGCATCCGCGCTGGGTCGAAGCGGTCGCGGCGATCGTCGTGCGCCGCCCGGGCGAAGAGCTCGACGAAGCGGCCGTGCTCGCGCACTGCCGAGAGCTGCTGGCCGGCTTCAAGGCGCCCAAGCGCGTCGTCTTCGTCGATGCGCTGCCGAAGAATCCCAGCGGAAAGCTGCTGAAGCGCGACCTGCGCGACGCGCACACTGGGCTGTTCGCGGGCGACTGAGACCTCGGGGAGGCTCGCATGCGTGGGGCATCGGCCGCTGAGGAACTCGCCACGTCGCCCGGGCATGCGCCCGGAGCAAGCTGCGAAATTGTCGATGATTCTGGAGCCGGCGGTCGGACTTGAACCGACGACCTGCTGATTACGAATCAGCTGCTCTACCAACTGAGCTACGCCGGCCAGGCGAGGTCGCTGGGCGCCGGCACTGGCCGGGCGCCAAGACCGTTGATCCTACCACGCGGGCAGGCCTCACGGACCGTCCGTCGGCGCGCCGGCCGCCGGCGGCGCGAGCCTCGGGGGGCTGGGGCGGCTTCCGCGGCGCCGCGGTCAGCGGCCGGCGGCTTCGACCTGCGCGTCGGAATCCCGCCGGCGGCGTGTGCTTCCCGGTGCGGCGCCCGCCCACCAGCCGGTGCCGGTCCCGCCGCTTCGGAGGAGCAGCGCCTTGACGTCCTCGGACGGAATGGCTCGCGAGAAATAGAAGCCCTGGCCCAGCGGGCAGCCGAGCGACCGGAGCATCTGGAGCTCCGACGGCGTCTCGATGCCCTCGGCCACGACGTCGATGCCGAGGACGGCCGCCAGCTCGATGGCGTACTGCACCACGCCGAGGCTCGCGCCCTGCTGCGGGCCGCCCATGTAGCTGCGGTCGATCTTCAGCGTGTGGACGCCCAGGCGCTTGATGTGCTCGATGGTCGCCAGCCCCAGCCCGAAGTCGTCCAGCGCCACCTTGAAGCCCGCGTCCCGGAGCGCCGCCGTCACGCCCACCGTGTGCTCGAGGTGCGTCATCGCGTCCAGTTCGGCGATCTCGAGCTCGAGGTCGCCGGGCGCCACGCCCGCGGTCGTCACCGCGCTCGTGAGGCGGGTGATGAGGTCCGGCGCGTGGCACTGCTTCGCGGACAGGTTCACCGAGATCCGCATCGCCCCGGCGGCGGGGTGGGCGGCGCGCCATGCCGCCAGCGCGCGACAGCCCTGGCCGATGGTCCGCCAGCCCACCGAGCCCATGAGCCCGGTCTCCTCGAGGAGCGGCACGAAGATGTTGGGGCGCAGGAGCCCGCGCGTGGGATGCCGCCAGCGGAGGAGCCCCTCGGCACGCAGGATGGCGCCGTCGGCGATGCCCACCGTGGGTTGGAACCACATCTCGAAGGCGCCCTGCTGCACGGCGGCGTCCACGTCGGCCTCGAGCTCCATGAACTCGGCCGGCAGCGCGCGCGCGGAGTCGTCGAACAGCTGGGTCTCCGACGGGCCCCGCGCCTTTCCGCGGACGAGCGCCGAGTAGGCGTCCTGCAGCAGGTCGTCCACGCCGTCGTGCGCGGCGCTGTTCATGGCGATGCCAATCGAGATCGACGTGAACAGGCGGTGGCCGGCCACGGGGAAGGGCGCCGCGAGCTGTTCGTGGAGGCGCACGGCCACGCGGGTCGCGTCGCGGGCGTCGGTCAGATTGGACAGCGCCAGCGCGCACTCGTCGCCGCTGAGGGGCGGCAGACCCACACCGGCCTGGGCCGTGCGCGGATCGTGCGCGCCGAGGCGGGCCACCAGGTCGCCCTCGCGCAGGCAGCGCGCCAGCCGCTTGAGCACGTCGCGCAGCAGCACGTCGCCGCCCTCCATGCCGAGCGTGCCGTTGATGGCGTCGAAGTTGTCGAGATCCACGAGCAGCACCGCGAAGCGGGCGG
Source organism: Vicinamibacterales bacterium (assembly GCA_041394705.1). GTDB lineage: Bacteria > Acidobacteriota > Vicinamibacteria > Vicinamibacterales > UBA2999 > CADEFD01. The sequence goes on along the minus strand of JAWKHS010000004.1, from coordinate 508,214 downwards.
TGGGCGTCTCCCGGGCCGCGCTCAGCAACCGGTCCACGTGAGCCGTGAACGCGGCCAGACCCGGGAGGCCCGCCAGGGTGTCGGTCCGGTTCCGCTCGGCCACCTCCGCCAGCGTGCCCGCCAGGCGGAGCGCCTGGCCACCGCCGTCACGCTCGGCCGTGCCTTCCGCCACCACCCACTGGAAGGCGCCCGTTCTCGCGCGAAGGCGGTGCTCGCTCCTGAAGTGCGGCGTCTCGCCGCTCAGGTGGCGGCCCAGCGCGTCCATGACGGCGGCGATGTCGTCGGGGTGCACCCGGCCCAGCCAGGCGTGGAGGGACTCCACGCTGGCGTCCCGCGCGACCCCGAGCAGCGCATGCCAGCCGGCGGAGTACGCGACGCGATCGGACGTCACCGTCCAGTCCCACGTCGCCGCGGGGGCGTTGGTCGGGTCGGTGCTGCGCGACATGGCGGGCCGCCGCGGTCCTCGACGGACGGAAGGGCGGACTTCGGGGATGGTAGTCCCGGCGGGCCGTCAGGCCAAGAGGGGACTGCGGGGAGATTGTGCGCTACGCGGCGACCAGGCGCTCGACGCTCTCGGCCAGGTGCTCGACGTCCACGGGCTTGGCGGCGAAGGCATCGCATCCCACCCGCATGGCGAGGTTCCGCGAATCGGTCCGGGCGTTCTCCGACATGGCCACGACCAGGATGCTGCGCGTCACCGGGTCGGCCTTCAGGCGGCGGGCGGACTCCCAGCCGTCCACGGCCGGCGGGTCCATGTCGATCAGCACCACGTCGGGGCGCTCGCGCCTGACGGTCTCGAGCGCTTCGCGGCCCGTCCGGGCCCACTGCACGTAGAAGCCGCGGGCCTGCAGCGTCCGGAGCACGGTCTGCCGCATCCCGTCCTGGTCGTTCACCACCAGGACGCTGCGGCGCGGCGCGTTGGCGATCGGGGCTGGGGCCACGTCGTACGGTCTAACAGGATTCGTGCCAGGGTGCCGAGGCGGGTGATCCCGCGCCACGACGGGCGGCCGTGGGCGTCGCGGCGGCCGGATGGGCGACGGCGGGCCGCCAGGGTCGCGAATCTTGCGCGGCAGTGGTGACGAATTCGGCCACTTCGCGGCCCGTGCGACGGCGGGCGGTTGCGTGCGCTACCATCTTGGGTTCGGAACCCCGAACCGGTCCCGACCGGACGGACCCTCCGCGCCCATGGCCCCGTTTCGCTCCGCGCCCGAGCCCCTCGTCGTCCGGGGGGCACGGACCCACAACCTCAAGCACGTGGACGTCACCGTGCCGTCCAGCCAGCTGGTCGTGCTGACCGGCGTGAGCGGGTCCGGCAAGTCGTCCCTGGCGTTCGACACGATTTACGCCGAGGGCCAGCGGCGCTACGTCGAGTCGCTGTCGGCCTACGCGCGGCAGTTCCTCGAGCGGATGGAGAAGCCCGACGTCGACAGCATCGAGGGCATCGCGCCGGCCATCGCCATCCGCCAGAAGAACAGCGTGCGCAACCCGCGGTCCACGGTGGGCACGGTCACCGAGGTCCACGACTACATGCGGCTGCTGTACGCGCGCGTGGGCCGCACCTACTGCACGCGCTGCGGCACCGAGGTGGTGCGCGAGACGGCGGAGGTCGTGGCCGACCGGCTGCTTTCCCTGCCCGACGGGACGCGCCTGCTCGTCGGCTTCGACATGCCCGTCCTCGCCGCGCAGGCCCGCCCGCGCGCCGCGGCCGACGAGGACGCCGACGACGCGGACGCCGGCGACGACGCCAGCCCCGAGCCGGTCGGGCCCCTCTCGGCCGGGATGGCCGCGGTGGACGCGCTTCGCCGGAAGGGCTTCGGGCGCCTGCTGGTGGACGGCGCGGCCGTGGCGTTCGAGGACCTCACGCCGGACGTGGTCGACACGGCGGCCGCGCTGTCGGTGGTCGTGGACCGGCTCCGCGTGGCCTCGGACCAGCGCTCGCGCCTCACCGATTCGATCGAGGTCGCGTATCAGCAGGGCGGCGGGGCCGCGTGGGCCATCGAGGTGACCGCGGAAGGCGAAGCGGGGGCGCGGCACCTCTTCAGCGAGCGGTTCGAGTGCCGGCCGTGCCAGCTCACCTACGAGACCCCGCAGCCGCGGCTCTTCTCGTTCAACAACCCGTTCGGCGCCTGTCCGTCGTGCCACGGGTTCGGCAACGTCATCGAGCTGGACGTGGATCTCGTGGTGCCCGATCCGGCCAAGACGCTGGCGCAGGGCGCGATCGAGCCCTGGACGAAGCCTCACTACCGATCGCACCTCGCCGAGTTGAAGAAGGTGGCCCGGTCGATCGGCGTGCCTCTCGACGTGGCGTGGCGCGACCTGTCGCCGGAGCAGCAGAAGCTGGTCATCGACGGCGACGGCGCGGGGTGGGGCGGCGTCCGGGGCTTCTTCGCCTGGCTCGAGCGGAAGAAGTACAAGGTGCACGTCCGCGTGTTCCTGAGCCGCTACCGCGGCTACCAGACGTGTCCGGACTGCGGCGGCACCCGGCTGCGCCGCGAGGCGCGGGCGGTGAAGGTGGCCGATCGGACGATCGACCAGGTGTCGGCGCTCACGACCGACGAGGCGCGCCGCTTCTTCGACGGGCTGTCGCTCGGGCCGCAGGACGCGGCCATCGCGCAGAAGGTGCTCGTCGAGATCCGGCGCCGGCTGGGGTTCCTGGCCGACGTGGGGCTGGACTACCTGACGCTCGATCGCCTCTCGTCGACGCTCTCGGGCGGCGAGGCCCAGCGAATCAGCCTGGCGACCTCGCTCGGCGCGGCGCTCGTGGGCACGCTCTACGTGCTGGACGAGCCGTCGATCGGCCTGCACGCGCGGGACAACCAGCGGCTCATCGGCATCCTGCGCCAGCTTCGCGATCTGGGCAACTCCGTCCTCGTCGTCGAGCACGACGCCGACATGATCGCCGTGGCCGATCACGTGGTCGACATGGGCCTCGGGGCCGGCGAGCACGGCGGCCGCGTGATCTACAGCGGGCCGCTGGCCGGCCTGCTGGAGGAACCCCGCTCGCTCACGGCGAAGTACCTCCGCGGCGAGCTGCAGATCCCGGTGCCCGCGCAGCGCCGCAAGGGCGGGCCGCAGCGGCTGCGCCTCATCGGCGCGCGCGAGCACAACCTCCAGGGCGTGGACATCGAGATTCCCCTGAACACGCTCACGTGCGTCACCGGCGTGAGCGGATCGGGCAAGTCCACCCTGGTGCACGACGTGCTCTACGCGGGGCTGAAACGGGCGAAGGGCGACTGGGACCGCAAGGTGGGCTTCCACCGCCGGCTCGAGGGCGTCGAGCTCATCTCGGACGTCGTGCTCGTGGACCAGGCGCCCATCGGCCGGACGCCGCGATCGAACCCCGTCACCTACCTCAAGGCCTTCGATCCCATCCGCGAACTCCTGGCGTCCACCAAGGACGCAAGGAGCCGGGGGCTCACGGCCAGCTCCTTTTCGTTCAACGTGCCGGGCGGCCGTTGCGAGGCCTGCCAGGGCGAGGGCGAGGTGCGGGTCGAGATGCAGTTCCTGGCCGACGTCTTCGTGCCCTGCGAGCACTGTGACGGCAAGCGCTTCAAGCCCGCCGTCCTCGACGTGCGCTACCGCGGCAAGAGCGTCACTCAGATCCTGGACCTCACGGTGCGCGAGGCCCTGCAGTTCTTCAGCGGCTCGCTGAAGGTCCTGCGGCGCCTCCAGGTGCTCGACGAGATCGGCCTCGGGTACATTCGGCTGGGGCAGCCCGCCACGACGCTCTCGGGCGGGGAGGCGCAGCGCGTCAAGATCGCCGCGCACCTGGCGTCGGCGGGCGGGGAGCGGCTGCTCTACATCCTCGACGAGCCCACGACGGGCCTCCACTTCGACGACATCGCGAAGCTGCTCACGGCCTTTCGGAAGCTGCTCGAGGCCGGCAGCACCCTGGTCGTCATCGAGCACAACCTGGACGTCGTGAAGACGGCCGACTGGGTGATCGACCTGGGTCCCGAAGGCGGAGTGGGGGGCGGCCGCCTCGTGGCCATGGGGACCCCCGAGCAGGTGGCCCACGTCGAGGGCTCGCACACCGGCCGGTACCTGCGCGAGGTGCTGGCCGGCGCCAAGGCGACGTGACTTTCCGGACGACGGAGGTGTCCCAGGCACAGGGACGCTACCATGACCTCCATCCGACGACCCCGCGCCCGTGCAGCCCAGCCGGTAGAATCCCGGGGACGAGACCGGACTAAGTGGACGTGGACCAGGACACCGACCAGCCGGACGACCCCGATGCCGCGCTCGTCGAGCGAGCCCGCCTGTCGCTGACCGGCGACACGCGGGCGTTCGACGAGCTGGTGGACCGCCACCGCCGCCGCGTGGTCGCCAACTGCCGCTACCTCGTGTCGGCGGACGAGGCCGAAGACCTCGCCCAGGAGGTCCTGGTGAAGGCGTACTTCGCCCTCCGCAAGTACGAACGCCGGTCCAAGTTCTCGACCTGGCTGTACCGCATCAAGGTCAACCACTGCCTGAACCACCGGCGCGCCGCGCGGAAGCACGACGGTGACGTCGCCCTCGACGACACCGCGCCCGACGCCGCGGCGCTCCAGGTGGCGCCGGCGGCCGAGGTGGCGCTGGAGCGGCAGGCCGACGTGTCGCGCGTCCGGGCCGCCGTGGCCCGCCTGAACGACACGCTGCGCGTGCCGCTGGTGATGCGCGAGCTGGACGAGATGAGCTACGAGGAAATCGCGGCCGCGATCGGCATCTCGCTGTCGGCCGTCAAGATGCGGATCCTGCGCGCCCGCCAGGAACTGCGCGAAGCCCTCGGGGGCATGGATGGCTGACCCGCCCGCCCAGGAACCGCCGGACGAGCCGCTGCTGGGCCTGGCGGGCGCGCTCGAGGAGGACGGCGACGAGGGGTTCGCCCGGCTGCTCGGCCGCGTGCACCGCTCCATCGCGCGCCGCGAGCTCTCCGGGCAGGCGGTGGACCTGGCCGCCGTCGGGTTGACCGGGGTGCTCCTGGAATACGTCCGGGCGATCTTCGAGGCGTTGGGCATCGGGAGGGGGAGCGGTCGTGCTGAGTGAACAGCTGGGGATGGCCTATCGGGATCTGGTGGCGACGGTCACGGGCGTCCTGCCGCGCATCGTGCTGGGCGTGGTGCTCGCCATCGCGCTCGTGCTCGCCGCCCGGGGGATCCGGCGCGTCACCCGCGTCGCGTGCCGCCGGGCTCGCGTGGACGGGCTGAGCGACATGCTCGGCCTCTCGGCCCTCGTCGCGCGGCTCGGCGTGCGTCAGCCGGCCAGCGAGTGGATCCCGTCCCTCGTCTACACGGGCACGCTGCTGCTGTTCACGCAGACCGGCGCCACGATGCTGGGCCTGACGCCCATCGCCGACTCGATCCGGGCGTTCTTCTCCTACCTGCCGAACGTCCTCGCCGCCGTGGCGGTGCTGCTCGGCGGGAGCGCCGCGGCCGACTTCGCGGGCAGCGCCGTGCGCCGCGCGGCCGACGACTCGGGCATCGATCTGGCGCCGACGCTCGGCAGCGTGGCCGCGGGCCTCATCCTGTTCGTCACGGGCATCATGGCGCTGGCGCAGCTCCGGATCGACACCGAGATGATCCGGATCGTCACCATCTGCGCCCTCGGCGGCATCGCGCTGGCCTTCGGCCTGTCGCTCGGCCTGGGCAGCCGCGACGTGACGCGCGGCATGATCGCGGGCTTCTACGCCCGGAAGATCCTGCGCCCGGGCGACACCGTGTCGCTCGAGGGGGCGTCGGGCACGCTCGTGGCCATCACGCCGACGCAGACCGTGATCGAGACACCCGGCGGCGATCACGTGGCCGTGGCCAACGCGCGGTATCTCGACGGTCGCGTGTCCTACAAAGCCGGCCAGGTCCTGGAGTGAAGCCGGGCCGGGCGGCGTCCGGCCAGCCGCTCGCGCGGGCCTTCTACGCGCGGCCGACGCTCGTCGTCGCCCGCGAGCTGATCGGGGCCGTGCTCGTCCACGACGGGGCCGACGGCCGCGTCGCGGCCCGGATCGTCGAGGTCGAGGCGTACGTGGGCGAGTCGGATCCGGCGTGCCATGCCGCGCCGGGACCGACGCCGCGCAACGCCCCGCTCTACGGCCCACCCGGTCGCGCCTACGTGTATCTGAACTACGGCATGCACTGCCTGCTGAACGCCGTGACCGAGGAGGACTCGCGTCCGGCCGCTGTCCTCATCAGGGCCGCCGAGCCGCTGGACGGGCTGGCGCTCATGCGGCGACGGCGGACCCGTCCGGGCACGGAGCCGCCGACGGACGTCGCCCTGTGCCGGGGGCCGGGGAACCTCGGGCGCGCGTTCGGGATCACGCTGGCCGAGAACACCTGCGACCTCACCTCGGGTCCCCTCACCATCGTGCGCGGCGACGCCGCGCCTGCCGTGCGCTGGACGCCGCGCATCGGGCTGACACGGGGGCAGGAGCGCCACTGGCGGTGCGTGGCGGCGGAGAGCCGGGCCGTGTCTGGCCCGCGCGCCTGGGTGGCGGAGGGGCTGCCGGGGCCCCGCCCGGCTCGGGCGGTGGCGGATCGCCGGGGCGCCTGACGCGCCTCGGCCGTCAGCGTTGCGGGACGGCCTGACCCGACGAGGCCTGGACTGGGACGCGCAGCGTCTGACGGCGTGCGTCGCGCAGGATCTCGAGCGTGGCGGTGCTGCCGACGGGCGCATCGGCAATCGCCCTGAGGAACGCGGCGGCGTCGGTCACGGGGGTGCCGTTGAAGGACAGGATCACATCGCCCGGCTGCACGCCCGCGCGGTAGGCGGCGCTGCGCTGATGGATGCGCGTCACGACGAGACCGTCGGTCCCGCTCGCGCCGATCTCGCTGGCGATCCGGGAGGTGAGGGGCGTGACCTCGAAGTAGCCGAGCGAGCCGCGCTGCACCGCGCCGTACTTCTTCAGGTCGTCCACGACGCGCCGCGCGAGGTTGCTGGGCACGGCGAACCCGATGCCCTGGTAGCCGCCGCTCCGCGAGAAGATCGCGGTGTTGATGCCGACCAGTTCGCCCGCGGCGTTCACGAGCGCGCCGCCCGAGTTGCCGGGGTTGATCGCGGCGTCGGTCTGGATGAAGTCCTCGTAGGCGGCAATCCCGACGTTGGCCCGGCCGAGCGCGCTCACGATCCCGAGCGTCACGGTCTGATTGAGCTGGAAGGGATTGCCGATCGCCAGCACCCAGGCGGCCACCTTCAGCCGCGACGAGTCGCCCCACGGAATCGTCGGCAGGCCGCGGGCGTCCACCTTCAGGAGCGCCAGGTCGGTCGACGTGTCCACGCCGACCACCTTCGCGCGGAACTCGCGCTTGTCGACCAGGCCGACGGTGACCTCGACCTCGCCCTGGCCCACGACGTGGCTGTTGGTGAGGACGTAGCCGTCGCTCGAGATGAGGACGCCCGAGCCCAGGCTGGACTCGTAGCGATCGCGGCTGCCGAACATGTCGCCGGGGTCGCCGAAGAAGTACTGGAAGAACGGGTCGCTGGCGAACGGGGAGGCCGAGCCCCGCACGCGCTGCAGCGACGCGATGTTCGTCACCGCGGGCGTCGCGGTCTCCGCCACGCGCGTGAAGTCGGGACCGGCGGCGAGCACAGGCGCGGCGCTCCGGGCCGCGGGGGCGGGCGCGGACGCCGTCTGCGGCGCGGCGGCGGCGGCCGGTTCCGGCCCGGCGTCGAGATCGGTGGTCGCGCGCATCCTGCCGGACACGACCAGGCCGGCCACGAGGCCGGTGAGCACGAGCGAGAGGGCCACGGCGCTCCGCCGCATTGCGATCACCCGACGTCGATGCGCCGCGGCGCGTGGTTCGGGGCCTTGGGCACGGTGATGGTGAGCACGCCGTCCTTGAGCTCGGCCGAGATGCGGGCAGCCTCGACGCCGACGGGCAGGCGGAAGGTGCGGGCGAACTCGCCGTGCCCGCGTTCGACCTGGTGATACTGGTCGCAGGCGACGCGGGCGTCGCGGCGCCCGTGCAGCGTCAGCTGGCCTTCCTGCACGTCCAGATGGATTTGCTCGCGCGGGACGCCGGGCAGCTCGGCCGTGACGACGTAGGCGTCGGCGGTCTCGCAGAGGTCGGCGGCGGGGACCCAGCCCTGAGACGTGGCCGCCGGCAGCCGCTCCATCTTCAACTGGATGGCCAGCAGGTCGCGGACGGGATCCCAGCGCGCGAACGCCACGAAGGGGATGGTAGCACGGCCGCTCGGCGCGACCGGCGGGCCGCCCGGCCGCCGGCGGGAGGGGCCGCGGCGGCGCCGTGGGCCCGTGCGCGGGCCGGCGCGGCGCGGAGGGCGGAGGACCGCGTGATACCATCCGTGGGATCGAGACTTCCCAGTAGGACACCCATGGCGAACACACTCCCGGCGACCCGCCTCAAGAGGGGCATGATCATCCTCCAGAACGGCGACCTCCTCCGCATCATGGAGCTGGAGCACAAGACGCCCGGCAACCTTCGGGGCTTCGTCCGCGTGAAGGCCCGGAACCTGCGGACCAACACCAGCGCGGAGCAGCGCCTGCGGTCGGAGGACGTCGTGGAGCGTGCCGTGCTCGACGAGAAGCAGATGCAGTACCTCTACAGCGACGGCGACGGGCATCACTTCATGGACACCGAGACGTACGAGCAGATCCACCTGACCGAGGAGGCGCTCGGGGACTCGTCCGGCTACCTGAAGCCCGAGATGACGATCAGCGTCGAGTTCTTCGGCACCGAGCCCGTCGGCATCGAGCTGCCGCAGACCGTGGACCTCAAGGTCGTGTCCACGGTGCCCGCCATCAAGGGCGCGACCGCCACGAATCAGCTCAAGCCCGCGACGACCGAGACCGGGCTGGTGGTCCAGGTCCCGCCCTTCATCGGCGAGGGCGACGTGATTCGGGTCAACACCGAGTCGGGCGAGTACCAGTCGCGGGCCTGACCTGGGACGAGGATCACGAGGATGGACGTCGTCCGGGCGGCCAGCCAGGGCTGGATCGAAGTCATCGTCGGCAGCATGTTCAGCGGGAAGAGCGAGGAGCTCATCCGGCGCGTGCGGCGGGCCCAGATCGCGCGGCAGCGCGTCCAGATCTTCAAGCCCGCCGTGGACGTGCGCTACGCCGTGGACCACATCGTGTCGCACGGCGACCTCAAGCTCGAGGCCGAACCGGCCTCGTCGGCCGCGGACCTGCTGGCCCGGGTCCGCGAGGACACCGAGGTGGTGGGCATCGACGAAGGGCAGTTCTTCGACGCGGCGCTGCCCGCGGCCTGCGGCGAGCTCGCCGATCGCGGCATGCGCGTCATCGTGGCCGGCCTGGACCAGGACTACCTGGGACGGCCGTTCGAGCCGATGCCGCACCTCCTGGCGGTGGCCGAATTCATCACGAAGACGCGGGCGATCTGCGTGGTCTGCGGCAATCCGGCCAATCACACCCAGCGCCTCGTCCATAACGCCGACCGCGTGCTGCTCGGCGCGCACGGGACCTACGAGGCGCGCTGCCGGCGCTGCTTCGACCCCACGCTCTCGCGCCAGGAACCCGTCCACCCCGCCAATTGACGGCGGTCGCGGGGGCTGGGCAGAATTCGGTACGTGACGCTCGTCGCGTACCTGCCGGACGTACTCTTCGTGCTGGGCCTCGGCTTCTTCGTGGCCAACGTGCGCGCGGCCGTCGCCCTGGTGCAGTGGGCGCGCCGTCGGCCCGGCGCCCTCATCGTGTGGGCCGCGCCGAAACCGCCCTTCTACGCCATGAGCCTCACGATCGGCGCCGCGATGGGCTGCCTGCTCCTTTCCGCGTACTTCGTACCCCGGCCGCTGCCGGCCGTCTTCGGCGAGCTGATGATGTTCGTCTACTACGCCGGCGTGGTGCCCCTCACATCGCGTATCGCCTTGGGGCTCTACGCCGACGGCATCTGGGCCGAGTCGGGGTTCATGCCCTACGAGCAGATCGGCGGGCTCCGGTGGCTGGACGGGGAGTCCCCGATCCTGGTGGTGGCCTCGCGGCTGCGGACGCTGGCCCGCCGCCTGCCGGTGCCGGGACCGCGCCTGGGGGAGGTGCGGCGGCTGCTCCGGGAGAAGATCGCCGAGCATGCCATCGACATCGACTCGGGGCCCGGCCTGCACCTGGGCGGCCGCGATGCGAGAAACGACGTCTGAGTGACCGGACCTGAGGGGCCGGGGCCTCGGCGACGGCCCCCGGGAACGGCTCGTGTGACGGGCCGGGACCAGGCAAGACACCTGTCGGGCTAATGCCCGGAACGGAACGGACGATAAGAGGAGCGTTCACATGGCTGCGCGACCCACCTGGAAGGGGTACCTGAAGGTCAGTCTGGTCACGATACCGGTCCGTGTGTATCCGGCCACGGAGTCGGCGGCGACCATCTCGTTCAACCAGCTCCACGAGGTCTGCCAGACGCGCATCCAGCAGAAGAAATGGTGTCCGACCTGCGAGCGCGACATCACCAGTGCCGAGGTGGTCAAGGGCTACGAGTTCGAGAAGGGCCGCTGGGTGGTGGTGAACGACGAGGACATCGCCAAGGTGAAGACCGAGTCCACCAAGGTGATCAACCTCGTCCAGTTCGCGGGAGCCGACGACATCGACCCGATGTACGTGGACAAGGCCTATTACCTGGCGCCCGAAGGGCCGATGGCGGCCGACGCCTACGCCGTGATGCGCGACGGCATGGCCGGCAAGGCCGGCATCGGCAAGGTGGCCATCCACGGCCGGGAGTACCTGGTGGCGGTCAAGCCCCACAAGCAGGGCCTGGTGATGTACACCCTGCACCACGCCGCCGAGATCCGCACCATCGACCAGATAGACGAGCTCCGCGAGGTGCGGGGCAAGGTGTCGCCGGCGGAGGCCAAGCTGGCGCAGCAGGTGATCGCCAGCTACGAGGGGCCACTGGACCTCAAGACCTACACGGACGAGTACCAGGCCGGACTCCGCGCCATCATCGACGCGAAGGTGGCGGGCGAGGAGGTGGTGGCGCCGAAGGAAGAGGCCGCCCCGAAGGTCATCGACCTGATGGAGGCCCTGCGCCGCAGCCTGGATCAGGTGAGCGCCGGCAAGAAGTCGACGGCCAAGGTCGCCGAGGCGCCGGACGCGCCGAAGAAGAGCGTGAAGACGGCCGGCCCGAAAGCCGTGGCCAGGAAGCGAAAGGCGTCGTGACCGTGCAGGAGCAGCGAAAGACCGTCTGGGCCTAGGCGCCCGCCTCCGGGGCGGTCCGCGTCAGCGGAACCAGCCGACGAGGCCCAGGCCCGACGCCGTCGGATCCCGCAGCCAGTCGGGCGGCGTGAGCCATACGAACGCCAGGATGGCGACCACCCAGATGTCATAGGGCAGCGTCGCCCGCTCGTCCCGCCAGAAGAAGAACCGCCAGAACGCGCCGCCCACGCCTGACGTGTCCGGCATCGGCAGCCGGTTCAGCGCCAGATAGGTGAAGTAGATGCGGTTGGCCACCGTCACCACGGCCAGCACGAGGATCACCCACAGCACCGCCGCCATCCGGTCGGTGAAGGCCCCGATCATGAAGAGCACGATGCGCTCCGGGCGCTCCATGAAGCCCACCTTGCACTTGTCGATGAGCGACTCGGCGCGGGCGCGCGCGTAGCTCGTCATGATCGAGAAGATGAGGGCGGCTGTCGCGACGAGCACGTAGCCCTTGCGTCCCAGGTCCGCATAGAGCCAGATGAGGCCGGTGAAGAGGGCGAGATCCGAGAAGCGGTCGAGCGTGGAGTCCCAGAACGCCCCGAACTGCGAGTGCTTGCCCGTGATGTGCGCGACCTTGCCGTCGATGAAGTCGAAGATGTTCGCGCAGATCATGACGACGCCGGCGAGGATGAACCGATCCAGGGCCAGGGCCCAGGCGGCGGCGACGTTGATGATGACCCCGATGAGGGTGAGGACGTTGGGGTGGATACCCAGCGCGACGCTGGCGTTGATGATGAGGCGCAACGGCAACATGCACGCGGCGCCGATGAGCCCTGTGAAGGTCATTGACTAAAATGTGACCGTTAACAGTAGCGCATGGCCATTCAGGATCTCAAGGAACAGATCGCTCGGCTGCCGGAGCAGCCGGGCGTCTACCTGTATGGCAATGCCGCCGGCGAGACCATCTACGTCGGCAAGGCCCGGGTGCTCCGCGATCGGGTCCGGACCTACCTCGGCGCCTACGGCAGCGGTCCGAAGACCGACGCCCTCCTGGACGAGGTCACGACGCTCGACGTCATCCTGACCGACTCGGTCGTCGAGGCCCTGGCGCTCGAGAACAATCTCATCAAACAGCGCGCGCCGAAGTTCAACATCCTGCTGCGCGACGACAAGAGCTACCCCTACCTGCGCCTCACGACCAGCGAAGCGTTCCCCCGCGTTCTGGTCGCCCGACAGGTCGCCAGGGACGGCGACGTGTACGCCGGCCCCTTCCTGCCGGCCACCCTCGCCAGGCGCACCATCGGGCTCAGCCACAAGCTGTTCGGCCTGCGGTCGTGCAACGAGGTGATCACGGGCCGGCGGCCCCGGCCGTGCCTGGAGTACGACATCCATCGCTGCCTGGCGCCGTGTGTCGAGACCGTCTGCGCGCCCGAACGCTACGCGGCGGCCGTGGACGACATGCGCAAGCTGCTCGAGGGCCGCGTCGAGGAGCTGGTGGACGACATGAAGGCGCGCATGCTCGCGGCCGCGGCGGCCGAGCGCTTCGAGGAGGCCGCCCATCGCCGCGACGCGATGCGCGTCCTGGAGGCCGTCGGCGCGCGGCAGCAGAAGATGGCCACGCCGGCGTTCGGCGACCGGGACGTGTTCGGGGCCGCCCAGGAGGCGGGCCGCGCCGTCCTCCAGGTGTTCCAGGTGCGCCGGGGACGCGTGGTCGAGCGGCTCACGCTGCAGAGCGCCACCGGCGACGCCGCCGATGGCCTGGCGGCCCTCGTGGCGGCGGGGCTCCAGCAGTTCTACGAGGACCACCTGCCGCCGGCCGAGGTCGACCTGCCGGTGGCGATCGAGGATGCCGAGGCGACCGAGGCGTGGCTGACGGCGAAGGCCGCCAGGCGCGTCCGGCTTCTCGTGCCGCAGCGCGGCGACCGGCGCCGCCTCGTGGACCTCGCCACGCGCAACGCGGAAGTCGCGGTGCGTGCCGGCGGCGCCGCGGCCGGCGAGGCGCTGGCGGCGCTCGAAGGCCTGCGCGACGCGCTCGCCCTGCCCGCCCTGCCGCGGCGCATCGAATGTGTGGACATCTCGACGCTGCAGGGCAGTGAGACCGTGGCGTCGGTGGTCGTCTGCGAAGACGGCCGCATGGCCAGGGGGGAGTACCGCAAATACCGGGTCTCGGGTCCCGGGTCCCGGGTTCCGGGTGGCGGGGCCCGGGTGCCGGGCAGCAACCCGACCCGGCGCGCGGGCATCGCGCCGAGTCCCGAGCCCCGAGTCCCGGGCCCCGAGCCCCGGTTCTTGAACGACTTCGCCGCCATGGCCCAGGTCGTCCACCGCCGGTTCGCGCGGCTCGTGGAGGCCGGGGGGCCGTTTCCTGACCTGCTCGTCATCGACGGCGGGCGGGGGCAACTGGACGCTGCGTATGGCGCGCTGGAACGTCTGGGGCTGGCCAATCTGGTCGCCGTCGGCCTCGCCAAGCAGGAGGAACTGGTGGTGACGCGCGACTCGGACGTGCCGGTGGCGTTCGACCGGTCCAGCCCGGCCCTCCGCCTGCTGCAGCACGTGCGCGACGAGGCGCACCGCTTCGCCGTCACGTTCCATCGGACCGCGCGGCGGCGGCGCGACCTGGCCTCGGAGCTCGATGCGATCCCGGGCGTGGGCGCACGCCGGCGCCGGGCGCTCCTGACGCGGTTCGGCAGCGTGGCGGGCGTCCGCCGCGCGACGCGCGAGGACCTCGTCCCCGTGGTGGGGCAGCGCTGCGCCGACGCCGTCCTCTCGCATTTCGCGCGCGCCACCACGGCCGGGTGAGGCGCCGTCGGCCGCCGACGGCTGTGGTACGCTTGAGCGCTTTGGCATCCGGGGATCTGCTGCAGATCGGGCTGTCCGTGGCCGTGCTCATCGCCTCGCTCTCGTTCCACGAGGCGGCGCACGCCTGGGCCGCCGACCGCCTGGGCGATCCCACCGCCCGCATGCTCGGGCGGCTCAGCCTGAATCCCCTCGTCCACATCGACCCGGTCGGCACGGTGCTCTTCCCGCTGCTGGCGATCGCCACCGGCCTGCCCCTCATCGGCTGGGCGCGGCCGGTTCCCGTGAATCCGGCACGGCTGGCGTCGCCGCGGCGCGATTTCGCGATCGTGGCTGCCGCCGGCCCCGCCAGCAACCTCGTGCTGGCCGCGGTGGCCGGCTTCGCGTTCCGGACGCTGGAGCAGGTGGTCGGGTTCGGCGGGTCGTTCAGTCAGCCGACCGACGTCCTGGCCTACGCCGCCTACTTCGCGGTCGTCATCAACGTCTTGCTGGCCGTCTTCAACCTGATCCCCGTGCCCCCGCTCGACGGCGGGAACATCCTGGCCGGGATCGTGCCCGCGCCGGTCGCGGGCCTCATCGACCGCCTCCGGCCGTACGGTTTCATCTTGCTGTACGGCCTGATGCTCTCAGGTGCGCTGACGCGGATCATCCTGCCCGTGCAGCGCGTGCTCCGGGGTTGGCTGCTGTGACGACCAAGCGCGTGGTGTCGGGGATGCGCCCGACGGGACGACTCCATCTCGGCCACCTCGTCGGGGCCCTCGACAACTGGGTCGCGCTCCAGCGTGACTACGAGACCTACTACTTCATCGCCGACTGGCACGCGCTCACGAGCCACTTCGCCGAGACCGAGGAGCTCGTCGCCAACGCGCTCGACAACGTCGCCGACTGGATCGGCTGCGGCATCGACCCGGAGCGGAGTACGATCTTCGCGCAGTCGCTGGTGCCAGAGCACGCCGAGCTCTACCTGCTGCTGCAGATGGTCACGCCCATCCCCTGGCTGGAGCGCGTCCCGACCTACAAGGAGCTCACCGAGCAGCTCACCGACCGCGACCTGAGCAGCATCGGCTTCCTGGGGTATCCGCTGCTGCAGACCGCCGACGTCATCATCTACGACGCCAACGTCGTGCCCGTGGGCGAGGACCAGGTGCCGCATCTCGAGCTGTCGCGCGAGGTGGTGCGTCGCTTCAACAACTTCTACGGCGAGGTGTTCGTCGAGCCCGCCGCCCTGCTCACGCCGACGCCGCGCCTGCCCGGGCTCGACAACCGGAAGATGAGCAAGAGCTACGGGAACACCATCGACCTGTCGGACGACGCGGCCACCGTCGTGAAGAAGGTCCGGCAGATGTACACCGACCCGAAGCGCGTCCGCGCCGACATTCCCGGGACGGTGGAGGGCAATCCCGTCTTCATCTACCACGACGCGTTCAACCCCGACCGCGACGAGGTGGAAGACCTCAAGACGCGGTACCGGGCGGGCGCGGTCGGCGACGTCGAGGTGAAGACGAAGCTCGCGGCCGCCGTGAACGCGCGCCTCGAGCCGATCCGCCAGCGGCGGGCCGAGGTGCTGGCGCGTCCCGGTTACCTCCGTGAGGTGGTGATGGAGGGCTCGCGCAAGGCGCGGGCCCGGGCAATCGAGACGATGACGCGCGTGCGCGAGGCGGTGAGGCTTGTCTACTGACGGCGCCGCGCGCGATGCCGCGTTCGAGTCCCAGCTCGAGGCCATTCCGCTGCGCCTCGAGACGTTCGAGGGCCCGCTCGACCTGCTGCTGCACCTTATCAAGAAGAACGAGGTCAGCATCTACGACATCCCGATCGCCCTCATCACCGAGCAGTACCTGGAGTACCTCGGGCTGATGCAGGAGCTGAACCTGGACATCGCGAGCGAGTTCCTGGTCACGGCCGCCACGCTCATCCACATCAAGAGCCGGCAGCTCCTGCCGCGGCCCGAAGCGGCGGTCGACGAGGACCTGGACGAGATCGATCCGCGCGACGCGCTCGTGCGCCGCCTGGTGGAGCACCAGCGCTTCAAGGCCGCGGCCGAGCTCCTGCACGAGCGGGAGACGGTCCGCAGCGCCCAGTGGACGCGCCCCGACGCGCGCGTCGAGGCGATCGCCGGCGAGGAGGCCGAACCGGAGCTCGACGTCGACCTGTTCGGGCTGCTCGCGGCCTTCCGCCGCGTCCTCGAGCGGGCCCGGGAGCGCCCGGACGTGCCGCTCCCGCCCGAGCAGGTGTCCATCGAGACGCGCATCGAGCAGCTGCTCGAACGTCTCTCGGCGACCGACGCGTGCGGGTTCGAGGATCTGTTCGAGGACGTCGCCACGCGCGGCGACATCATCGTCACCTTCCTGGCGCTGCTCGAGATGATCCGCCTGAAGCTGGTGCGCGCGTTCCAGCAGTCGGGCGGCGCCATCCGGATCTACAAGCGCGCGCGTCCCACGGACGCGCCGCATCCCATCCACGATCCCGAGGACGAGTACCGGGCGCATCACGCGGCGCCCGGCGGCGAGATCCCGCCGCCGGCGCCCGCCGTCCCCGACGCCGGGCCGTCCGGAGACGCCGAGGGACCTGACGAGGACGACGAGCGATGAGCGACGAGATGCGCGACGAGACGGCGGACGGGCCCGAGGCCCCGCCCGAGGCCGAAGCGCCGCCCGATCCGGCGCCCGCCGGGCAGGCCGCGGTGACCGAGGCGGTCGAGGCCGGCGAGCGCCCGGCGATGGACCGCTCGCAGCTGGAGGCGATCGTGGAGGCGCTGGTGTTCGCGTCCCCGGAGCCGCTTTCGCCGAAGATGCTCTTCAAGCTGCTGTCGGATGAGCCGAAGGAAGACGTGCAGGCCGCCATCGCGGCGCTGACCGCCCGCTACCAGGCGCCCGGCGGCCTCCACCTCGCCGAAGTGGCCGGCGGGTTCCAGATCACGACCCGTCCCGAGCTGCACGACTGGGTGCGGCGCCTGTTCCGGGAGCGGAGCGCGCACAAGCTCTCCGTGGCGGCGCTCGAGACGCTGTCGGTCGTCGCGTACCGCCAGCCCGTGACCGCGGCCGAAATCAACGAGATCCGCGGCGTGAACACGTCGGGCGTCGTCGCCACCCTGCTCGAACGTCACCTCGTGAAGATCGTGGGACGGAAGAACGTCGTCGGCCGTCCGTTCCTCTACGGCACGACGCGCGATTTCCTGCTGCGCTTCGGCCTGAAGGACCTGGGCGACCTGCCGAAGATCGAGGACATGGTCGAGGCGCTCGGCTTCGAGCCGCCGCCGCTCCTGCTCGAGAAGCCCGCCGTCGACGAGATGCTGCCCCTGGAGGACGACGAGGGGGACGGGGCCGTGGACGGGGGAGAGGCCGACGAGGCCGAGACGGCCGAGGGGCCGGGGCAGGACGAGTAGGCGCGTTCAGCGCGTCGCCGCGCGCAGGGCCTCGATCTCGGCCGGCGTCAGATCGCGCCACGCGCCTCGAGGCAGCCCCCGCAGCGTGAGCGGGCCGTAGCGGACGCGCTGCAGCGTGCGCACCGGGTGCCCCACCTTCGCGCACATCTCGCGGACCTGCCGGTTGCGGCCCTCGTGCAGCGTGAGCACCAGCTTCGTCGTCAGCGTGTCCCCGGAACGCACGGTGGCCCCGCGCGTCACGGTGGACTCGGCGGTCCGGCGCCCGTCCAGGTACACGCCGTGCCGCAGCGCGTCCACGGCTTCGTCGTCAGGCACGCCCGTCACGATGGCTTCGTAGACGCGCGGCACCTCGTGGCGCGGATGGGTGAGGCGCGCCGCCAGGTCGCCGTCGCTGGTCAGGAGGAGCAGGCCCTCGGTGTCGTAGTCGAGGCGGCCGACGGGGTAGACGTAGTCGCCGATGCCCTGCAGCAGATCGAGCACGGTCCGCCGCTTCTCCGGATCGCGCCGCGTGGTCACGTAGCCGCGCGGCTTGTTCAGGAGGATGTAGCGGAGCCGTCCGGGGCCCTTGATGCGCCGGTCGTCCAGCCGCACCTCGTCCACGCCCGGGATGGCCTTCGCCCCGAGCGTGGTCACGACCTCGCCGTTGACGGTCACGCGGCCCTCGGCGATCAGTTGCTCCGCCGCCCGCCGCGAGGCGACGCCCGCGGCCGACAGCAGCTTCTGCAGGCGCACGCCGCCGCCGTCGGCATCGGCCGCTCGGCTGGCGCGCCCCGGCGGCGCGGCGGTGCTCCGCGGCCCCGGCGGGCGTGAAGCGGGCGCCCGGGAGGGCGTGGGCCGTCGGGCGGGGGGGCGTCGTCGCATCGTCAGAGCGCCAGCAGGGCGTGCCAGAACCGCGTCAGCGCCCACACGTCCGAGGGCGAGGCCGCGCGGTCCACCTCCGCGTGGGTGATGAGGGTGCTGAGCAGCCCCCAGACCCTGGTGTGCGTCCGCAGGTGCTCGGCCAGGAACAGCGTCTCCACCGACGGGATCACCGTGTCCTCGCTGCCGTGCAGCAGGAACACCGGCGCCGAGGGCGGCGGCACGCGCTCGGGCGACATGGCGCGCACGCCGTCCTGGTCGGCGAGGCCGTCGACGATCGGGAGCAGCAGCGGCCCGAGCTCGTCCACGGCGCGGTCGTTGACGTGGCGCATCAGCGTGCGCGACGGTTCCGGGAGCGCCTCGGCGAGGTCCCGTGCGCGCCGGAACTCCGCCTCGGCCCGTTGCATGTCCACCAGTGTGAGGGACGATGCCGTCAGGTAGACGAGGATGGCGCTTCGGAGGGCGTCCACCTGGTCGGCCGGCACCACGCGATCCGCGAACGTCAGGAGTACGACGGTGACGCCGTAGTCGTGCGGGGGGGCGACCCGGAGCGTGTCGCCGCCGACGACCGTGCCGCCGGCCGTGCGATCGTCCGGCGGCGCCGGCGTCCGGCCCGAGCACAGATAGCGCATGACCCGGGCGAGATCGCCGTGGCCGCCGAACGACATGACGAACGCCACGTCGTCGCGCAGGTCGTCGCGCCCCGCCGCCACCACCGACAGGCCGCCGGAGAACGAGATGCCGATCAGGCCGACCTTGCCGTCAGGCGCGAGGCGCGGCGTGGCCGCGATCCAGCGGGCGGCGTCCTCGATCACGTCGGTGTTGGCCGGCGTGATCTGGAACCGCCGGAGGTCGGGCGGCGCGACGGTGACGACCGCGATGCCGGTCTCCGCCAGGTCCTCGGCCATGCCGACGAGCCGGGTCTCGTCGATGCCGTCCATGTGCACGCCCGGCACCAGGAGCACCGTGCGCGAGAACCGCGCCGGCTGGTAGAGGCGGGCCGGTACCGCGCCATGACGCGTCGAGATCGGCGGGAGATCGACGCGGGTCGTCTCGTGCGCCCGAATGGCCGCGACCTCCGCGGCCCACCCGTCCTCGAGGCCCGCCGCACGTACGACGAACGCTCCGGCGTCGACGTAGGCGAGGAGCGAGCGCGCCAGCAGGATGAGGGCGATCGCGGCGATCGCAGCGCGCTGCAGGCGGAAATGGACCACGGAATGCGCATGTTACACTGCCCGTTTGTGAAACGCGTGGTGATCGCCGTCGACGGGCCCTCGGGTGCGGGCAAGGGCACGGTCGCGCGGGCGGTGGCCCGCGCGCTCGGCTACCGGCACGTGGACACGGGGGCCATGTACCGCGCGGTGGCGTGGGCCGCGGCACAACGGTCCGGTGCCCCCGCGACGATCGCGGCCGAGTCGACCATCGACATGGCGGAGGGCCGGACGGCGATCGACGGCCACGACGTCACCTCCGCGATCCGCACACCCGAGATCGACAGGGCGTCGGCGGCCGTGGCCCGCGATCCGGACGTGCGTGCGGCGCTGGTCGCGCGGCAGCGCGCGCTTGGCGCGGACGGTGGGGTCGTCATGGAGGGCCGCGACATCGGCACCGTCGTCTTCCCGCGTGCCGAGGTCAAGGTCTACCTGGACGCATCCCCGGAAGAGCGCGCCCGCCGGCGCGCTGCCGACCCCGCCCACACGGGTGGGAAGGTCAGCAACGTGGCGCACGTGGCCGAGGACCTCGCCGCGCGCGACAAGTCGGATTCGACCCGCAGCGTCGCCCCCCTGATGAAGGCGGACGACGCGGAGTACATCGACACGACCGGCGTGCCGATCGAGGACGTGGTGGCGCGTGTGCTGGCAGTCGTGCGGACAAGGACTGCGACTGGCGGTTAGCGGCTCGCGGCCATTCCCGTCACGCCGTCACCCCGCGTCGCCGTCGCCTGGCGGGTCCCTCCAGGCACCGACGGGGAACGGGCGGCCGTACGTGGCGAAGGCCCGAGTTGTGCACTCGGGCCCTCGACATTGCTCGCGGGTCGCTCTGGCCTAGCGTTCGTCGAAGTCGTCCGACGAGGCGGGGTCCAGTTCCCAGCGGTCGTGGTCCCGCGCCGCGATCTCGTCGCCGCCCTGGAGTTCCTCGTCGTCCTCGTACTCCACGCCGAGCGCGCGGCCGATCTCGTCGACCACGTCCTGGTCGGGCGTGGGGTTGTCGCCGCCCGGGGCCTCGTCGCCCACCGATGCCGCCGATTCCCAGTTCGCGTCGACGTCGCCCGCCGTGAGCACCGGGCCGTCGCCGCCAAAGGTGGCCAGGCGCACCCGGAGTTCCTCGGCGCCGCTGCTGGCGGCGCTGGCGTGGCCGCTCGGTACCAGGCTGGAGGGCAGCCCGGGCGAGTGGGACTGCTCGCGCCCGATCGTCCGGCGTTCGCGGTCGAGGGCCGGCGCCTTGCGGGCCGGCGGCGCGCTCCGGGCCGCAGCTGCCTTGCGGGCCGGCTTGGTCGCGTGCGTGACCGGACGGCGCGCGGGCTTGGCCGCCTTCGCGACGTTCTTCCTCGCGGCTGCAGTCGGGGCCGGCTTCCGGGCCGTCTTCCTGGCGGGCGCGGCCTTTCTGACGGCCCCCCGCTTCGCCGCGGGCCTGGCGGCCGGCTTCCGGGCGGCCCTGGCGGCGCCCGCCTTCCGGGCCGTCCGCTTCTTCGCGCCTCCGAATGCCTTCTTCGAGGGTTTGGGGGCCTTCCTCGTGGGCTTGGCGGTCTTCTTCGCAGGCTTGGCGGCCTTTCTCGAGGGCCTGGCCGACGTCTTCGCCGCCTTGGCAGCCTTGGCGGGGCGGCGTCGGGCGGCGGACGTCGCGCCGCGAGCCTTCGACGCCGCCTTCGCTGTCTTGCGTCCAGTCTTCTTCGGCTTCTTCGCCATGGCGGGTCCTCTCGGATTCCTTGACAGTGCTACGTAAGTAACGTAAATTCTGTTGGTTACGCTGTCACGGCGCCCGGGCGCCGCGGCGTGACACACGCGCGGGGCGCCGGCCCCCGCTCACCCCGACCG
This sequence comes from Vicinamibacterales bacterium, assembly GCA_041394705.1. Taxonomy (GTDB): domain Bacteria; phylum Acidobacteriota; class Vicinamibacteria; order Vicinamibacterales; family UBA2999; genus CADEFD01. The sequence continues at coordinate 487,069 of JAWKHS010000004.1, read as the reverse complement.
GCAAATTCGTACGTCAGGAGGACGCGCACGTCAATGGCATCACAAGAAGAGCAGGCACAGGACGTTCAGGGAGCGTCAACCCCGGGAGCGTCCCAGCCCGCGGGTCGGCACACCCTCAGGACCACCTCTCACATCCACGGCGGCTTCGATGAGGATATGGACCCGGCGGAATTTTCCCGCCTCTTGGACCTCTACGATAGCAGCTTCCGGAACATCGCAGAAGGCGAGGTCGTCAAGGGCACGGTCCTCAAGGTGACCGACAACGAGGTCGTCGTCGACGTCGGCTACAAGTCCGAAGGCGTGATCTCGGTCAACGAGTTCCTCGACGAGAACGGCCAGGTGATGGTGCAGCCTGGCGACGTGGTCGACGTGCTGCTGGAGCGCACGGAAGACCGCGACGGCCACATCGTGCTCTCGCGCGAGAAGGCCGAGAAGATGAAGATCTGGGACGAGGTCGAGAAGGCCTTTGCGGAACGCAAGGTCGTCATCGGCCGCGTCATCGAGCGCATCAAGGGCGGCCTCGCGGTCGACATCGGCGTGCGCGCGTTCCTCCCCGGCAGCCAGATCGACGTGCGGCCCGTCCGCAACCTCGACGCCCTGCGCGGCCAGGAACTGCGCATGCGCGTCATCAAGGTCAACAAGAAGCGCGGCAACATCGTCCTCTCGCGCAAGGTCCTCCTCGAAGAGGAGAACGCCGAGAAGAAGAAGCACACGCTCGAGACGCTCGCCGAGGGCAAGGTCCTCACGGCGTGGTCAAGAACATCACCGACTACGGCGCCTTCATCGACCTCGGCGGCATCGACGGCCTGCTGCACATCACCGACATGTCCTGGGGCCGCGTGGGACACCCGTCGGAAGTGCTCAAGGTCAACGAGAACATCGAGGTGATCGTCCTCAAGTACGACCAGGCCACCGAGCGCGTCTCGCTCGGCCACAAGCAGCTCGTGGCCGATCCGTGGACCACGGTCATGGATCGGTACCCGGCCGGCGCGCGCGTCAGCGGCAAGGCCGTGAGCCTGACCGACTACGGCGCCTTCATCGAGCTCGAGCCAGGCGTCGAGGGCCTGATCCACGTCAGCGAGATGTCGTGGAGCAAGCGGGTCAAGCACCCGTCGAAGATCCTCAACGTGGGCGACACGGTGGAGGCGATGGTGCTCGGGGTGGACCCGGCGGCGCGCCGGATCTCGCTCGGCCTCAAGCAGGTCGAGAGCAACCCCTGGCACGAGCTGGTCGAGAAGTACCCGGTCGGCACGAAGATCACGGGCAAGGTGCGCAACCTCACCGAGTTCGGCGCGTTCGTCGAGGTGGAGGAGGACATCGACGGCCTCATCCACATCTCGGACATGTCGTGGAGCAAGCGCATCAAGCATCCCAGCGAGGTGCTGAAGAAGGGCGACACCGTGGAGGCGATGGTGCTCAGCATCGACGCCGAGAACCAGCGCCTGTCGCTCGGCCTGAAGCAGCTGGCCACCGACATCTGGGAGGACTTCTTCTCCCGGCACAAGGTGGGCCAGACGATCGAGGGCCGCGTGGTCCGCATGACCAACTTCGGCGCGTTCGTCGAGCTCGACGAGGGCATCGAGGGCCTGATCCACGTCTCCGAGTTCGACGACTCGCAGGGCGGGGAGAAGGTGGACCTGCAGGTCGGCCAGGCGTACCCGATGAAGATCATCAAGCTCAGCCCGTCGGAGCGGAAGATCGGCCTCAGCATCCGCGCGCTGAAGTCCGACGAGTACCGCTCGGATTGGGAGAGCTACTCGGCGTCGCAGGGCGATGGAGGCGCGACGCTGGGGGATCACTTCCGCAACAAGTAACGTGTTCGGGTCTCGGGGCTCGGGTCCCGGGACCGAAGAACAGGGTCTCGGGGCTCGGGTCTCGGGATTCACGCGTGAGGACCGTGGGGTGCCGGCCGGCGTGGCTGGCACCCTTCCTCCGGGGCCCCGGGTCCCGGACCCCGAGCCCCGCCCTATGACCAAGGCCGAACTCGTCGAGGAAGTCTCCCGCGTCTCGGAGCTCACGAAGAAGCACTCCGAGGTCATCGTCGAGACCGTCTTCCAGACCATCATCGACGCCTTGCACCGCGGCGAGAAGATCGAGTTGCGCGGGTTCGGCAGCTTCCGGCTCCGAAAGCGAGAGCCCCGGAAGGGGCGCAATCCGAAGACGGGCGACCGCGTGGACGTGCCGCCCAAGCGCGTGCCGTACTTCAAGCCCGGCAAGGAACTGAAGGACCTGATCAACCGGGAGGAGGACCTGGCGGCCGGCGACGGAGCGGCCGACGTGCCGGGGCCCGCATCCACGCTGTAACCGGGAGCGACACGCAATCGTGGAACGCCTCTGGTCCCCGTGGCGTCATGCCTACGTGACGCGCGACGAGCGCGGCCTCCGACTGCGTCTTCTGCGACGTGGGCACCCCCGAGGCGCGAGGCCCTCACGGTGCACACGGGCCGGACGTGCTTCATCATCCTCAACCTGTATCCGTACAACGGCGGCCACGTGATGGTGGTGCCGAAGCGCCACGTGGCCACCCTGGCGGCCCTCGCGGACGACGAGCTCGTCGAGATGGCTCGCCTCACGCGGCTCACGGAGATGGCGCTCGACGAGGTGTACCGGCCGCAGGGCATGAACATCGGCGTGAACCTGGGCCGGCCGGCCGGCGCCGGCATCGTGGACCACGTGCACGTGCACCTCGTGCCGCGCTGGAATGGCGACACCAATTTCATGCCCGTGGTGGGCCAACGTGCGCGTGCTGCCGGAGGCGCTCGAGACCACGGCGAGCGCCTGCGCCCAGTGCTGGCCCGGCTGACGGGCGAAGGAATGACCCCGTGACATTCGACCTGGATGGCGCCACCGCTGCCCGCCGTGCCGATGCCGAGCGGATTGCGCGACGTGGTCGCGCCGGCCGCCAGCCGCTCGACACCACTCGCCCTGAGCGACGAGACGCGCCGCGCTGCCGCGGCGGCTCTGCCGCCGCCCGGCGACCAGGCCATCGGCTGGGTCGTGGCCATCGAGTCCGTGGCCGCGGCCTGCCAAGGCATCGCCCTGGTCGCCGCGGCCGACGCGTCGAGCATCCGGACGTCGGTGGGAGCCTCGCAGTGGAGCGGCTGCAGGGGCGTCGACCTGGACGCCATGCGCGCAGGAGCTCGTGTCGGTCAGTCGTGGCAGCTGGCCGTCACCGCCACGCTGGTCGGGGCGGGTCGGGCCGCCGTGGACGCCGCGATCGCGGCGCTTCGGGCCGCCCGTGAGTCGGGCACGCCGAATCCGGCGGCCCAACCGGCCGTGGCCGACGCCGCGACCGCCGTCGACGGTTCGCGACTGCTGCTGTGGGAGGCCGCGACCACCGGTGCCGCGGCCGCCGGGCACCTGGCGCGCCTGCACGTGCTCGACGCCGTCGCGACGGCGCTGTCGGCCGTCGAGGAGGCTGCCGGCCCCGACGCCTTTCGAGCGGGCACGGCGCTGGACCGCCTGCGGCGCGACGCCGTGACGGTGGCCACCGTGCTTGGCGGGGCGGCCGACGCGCGCGAGGCGCTCGGGGCCCGCCTTCCGTCCTGAGCGGCCGGCGGCCTCAGTGCTCGACGCGGTAGCCGAGCGTCGTGATCTTGGCCTCGATGTCGGAGGCGGCCACCGACGCCGGGTCGAACGTGACGGTCACCGCGTTGTCGCGGTGCGAGGCCCCGACGGCGGTCACGCCGGTCATGGCGCCGACGGCCCGTTTGACGGCGTTCTCGCAGCCGCCGCAGGTCATGCCGAGAACCGGCAGGGTCACCGTGGTGGACATCGCGTGCCTCGCTTTCCTCGACCGCCCCGCTATGCGAGGCAGGCCTTGGCAATCGTCGCCAGCTGCATGTTCGACGTGCCTTCGTAGATCTGGCCGATCTTGGCGTCGCGGTACAGCTTCTCGACCGGGTAGTCCTTCACGAAGCCATTGCCGCCGAAGAGGTTGATGGCCATGGACGTCACCCGCTCCGCGACCTCGGACGTGACGAGCTTGCAGATCGCGGCCTCGTAGAGGAATGGCTTGCCCTGATCGCGCAGCCTGGCCGCGTTGTAGGTCAGCAGGCGCGCGGTCTCGACGTCGGCGGCCATCCGCGCGATCTGGAACTGCACGGCCTGGAACTCGCCGATGGCCTTGCCGAACTGCGATCGCTCCTTCACGTACCGCACCGTGTGATCCAGGGCGCCCTGCGCCAGGCCCAGCATCTGGGCCCCGATGCCGACCCGGCCCTCGTTCAGGGTCTCGATCGCCACCTTGTAACCCTTGCCGATGTCGCCGAGCACGTGCGTTGTCGGCACGACGCAGTCCTCGAAGGACAGCTCGCACGTACTGCTGGCGCGGATGCCGAGCTTGTCCTCCTTGCGCCCCACGGTGAACCCAGGCGCGCCGCGATCGATCACGAAGGCCGTGATGCCCTTGTAGCCGGCCTCTGGATTCACGGTGGCGAAGACGATGAAGATGTCGGCCTCGTTCCCGTTGGTGATCCAGAGTTTGCGGCCCGTGAGGCGGAAGCCCTCACCGGACTCGACTGCGCGGGTCGTGAGCGCGAAGGCGTCGGAGCCCGACCCCGCTTCGGAGAGGCAGAAGGCGCCGACGGTGTCCGCCGCCAGCCGCGGCAGGTAGGTGCGCTTGAGGTCCGCGCTGGCCCAGCGGGTGAACGCGTTGACGACGAGGGTGTTCTGGACGTCCACGAGCACGCCGATCGAGGGGTCGACACTCGACAGGGTCTCGACCGCGAGGACGGAGTGGAAGAGCGTCGCGCCCGCGCCGCCGTACTCCTCCGGGATCTCGATGCCCATGATGCCCAGATCGAAGAGCTTCGGCAGGAGGCCCGGGGCGATTTTGGCGTGCTCGTCCATCTCACGGACGAGTGGACGGATTTCACGGTCGGCGAACTCCGACACGCTGTCGGCGAAGAGCTGTTCGTCCTCTGACAGCTGGGTCAGGGCCGGGATCGGGGCGAGGGCAGCATCGGACACGGGCAAACCTGCGTAGGAGGGCCGCCGAGTCAGGCCGCGGCGGTCGAGCCGGTGGGGCTCCACGCGATGTTATCATCGGCCGAGCGCCCCACCTTCGACGATCACGAGGATCGACCAGCATGTCTACCCGCGTCCGCGTTGCCCTCGTCACGGCGCTGGTCGCCGGCGTAGCCGTCATGTCCGGCGCGTCGGGACAGGCCCGGCAGGCTCCGCAGGGCCAGGCGCAACCCGGCCAGGCCCCGCAGACGCCGCCGCAGGCGCCAGCCCAGCCGCCTCCGCCCCCGGACGCGGGAGGGGCCGATCAGCCGGTGTTCCGAGCCGGCATCAACTTCGTCCGGGTGGACGCCATCGTCACCGACCGCCAGGGCAATCCCGTCACCGACCTGACCTCGGACGACTTCGAGATCGTCGAGGACGACACCACGCAGAAGATCGAGACGTTCCGGCTGGTGAAGATCGACACGACCGCCCCTGTCGAGACGACACGTCCGCTGCAGACTCGCGACGACGAGGAGCGCGCCGCCCAGAACGAGGACGCCCGCATCTTCGTGTTCTTCCTGGACGACTACCACGTGCGGCTCGGCAACAGCCTGGCCGCGCGCAAGCACCTCGTGGAGTTCGTGCAGACGCAGCTGGGCCCACGCGATCTCGTCTCGGTCATGTACCCCCTGAGTCCGCTCGACAGCGTCGTGCTCACGCGCGATCACGACCAGCTGGTGAACGCCATCGAGCGCTTCCAGGGCCGCAAGTTCGACTACACGCCCCGAAACGCCCTCGAGGACCGCTACGCCAACCAGCCCACCGAAGTCGTGGAGCGGGTGCGCCGCCAGGTGTCGCTGTCCGCGCTCACGGGGCTGGCGGTGAAGCTCGGCGCGCTTCGGGAGGGACGCAAGGCCATCGTCCTCGTGAGCGAGGGCTACATCGCGCTCCTGCCCCCGCAGATGCGCAACGCCATGGCGACCATGCCGGGGCTCGGCAACCCGAACCGCCTCAACCCGTTCGCCGGCGAGAACAGCCAGATCGAGGACCGGGCCCGGTTCGCGGCGGAGCTCGACGTCCAGTCCGAACTGCAGCGGGTGTTCGACGAGTCCAACCGCAGCAACACCTCGATCTACGCGGTGGACCCGCGCGGACTGTCGACGGGCGAGTTCGACATCCAGGACAACATCTCCAACCGGCTGAGCCAGGACTCGCTCCGCCAGACGCAGTCCACGCTCCAGGTGCTGGCCGAGAACACCGACGGCCGCGCCATCATCAACCGCAACGACCTGGCGCGGGGCATGCAGCAGATCGTCCGCGACTCCAGTGCATACTACCTGCTCGGCTACAACTCCACCCAGTCGCGCAGCGACGGAAAGTTCCATCCGATCAAGGTGCGGGTGAAGCGTCCCGGCCTGCAGGTGCGCGCGCGCAAGGGCTACTGGGCGCTCACGGAGGCCGAGACCGTCCGCGCCACCGCGCCGCCGAAGCCAGGGCCGCCCCCGGCGGTGGCCCGGTCGCTCGCGGCCATCGCGGACCTGACCGACCACCGGCTCATCCGGACCTGGATCGGCACGGCGCCCGCGGAGGGGGGGAAGACCAGCCTGACGGTGGTCTGGGAGGAAGTGCCGCCGACGCCCGGCACCGATCGCGCGTCGGTCGGCCGCGTGGTGCTGACGGCGGCCTCGCCGTCCGGCGACAGCTACTACAAAGGCCTGGTGGGCGAGGCCGTGGTCGACGGCAGCGCGCCGTCGTCCGCGCGGCGGGGCAGCGTGAGCTTCGACGTGCCGCCGGGCAAGGTCAGCCTCCGGATGTCGATCGAGGAGAAGCCGGACGAGGTGCTCGACACCGACGATCGGACCATCGACGTGCCGGACTTCACCGAGCCGAAGGCACATCTCACGACGCCCCGCGTCTACGTGGCGCGCAACGCCCGCGAGTTCCGGGCCATCCGGGCCGATGCGGATGCCGCCCCGACGGCCACCCGCGAATTCCACCGGACCGAACGGCTGCTGCTGCGGCTGGGCGCCGCCGGTCCCGGCAGCGACACCGTGACCTACACCGCACGTCTCCTCAATCGCCAGGGCGACAAGATGGCCGACCTCACCGTCGTGGCGGCCGCCAACGGCGCCCCGGCGAGCATCGATCTGCCGCTGGCGAACCTGCCCGCGGGTGAGTTCCTCATCGAGGTCGCGGCGTCCGGCGGCGACGGCCTGGACCAGAGCGAGCTGGTCGCGTTCCGGATGGTGGGGTAGCTGGGGATGACGCGCCTGTAGCGACTCGCGGCCGGGGACCAGGCACACGGTGCGACCGTTCCGCGTACATCGCAAAGGGCGCGGGTGTCCGCGCCCTTTGTCGTCGATGGACGTCGTCGGAGCGTGAGGTGCGCTCCAGCGTGTTCGCCCTGGACCTCCGTCCCCGACCCCAGGTCGCCAGCGCTCCTACGCGTACATCCCGCGCATGCGCGTCACGGTGGCGACGCGGTTGATGGCCACGATATAGGCGGCCGTCCGCATGTCCACATCGTGCTGCTTGGCGGTCGCGAGCACCGCGTCGAAGGCCTGCACCATCTTGGCCTCGAGGCGCTCGTTCACTTCCTTCTCGGACCAGAAGTATCCGTGGCGGTCCTGCACCCACTCGAAGTACGACGTGGTCACGCCGCCGGCGTTGGCAAGGATGTCGGGCACCACGAAGACGCCGCGGTCGTGCAGGGCCTTGTGGGCCTCCGGTGTCGTGGGCCCGTTGGCGCCCTCGATCACCATCTTCGCCCTGATGGCGCCGCAGTTGTCGGCCGTGATCTGGTTCTCCAGCGCGGCAGGCACCAGGATGTCCACGTCGAGCGCGAAGAGCTGGTCGTTGGAGATCGGCTCGGCGCCGGGAAAGCCGGTGACGGTCCTGTGCGCGGCCGTCCACTCGAGCAGCGCTGGCATGTCCAGGCCGGCCGCGTTGTAGACGCCGCCCTTCCAGTCGGTGGCGGCCAGGATCTTCGCGCCCTGCGCGTGCATCAGCTCGGCTCCGATCGAGCCCACGTTGCCGAATCCCTGCACGGCCGCGGTGGCGCCCTTCAGCTCGAACCCGAGGTGGCGTGCCGACTCGCGCGCGATGATCATCACGCCGCGGCCCGTCGCCTCGCGCCGGCCGAGCGATCCGCCCATCTCCACGGGCTTGCCCGTCACCACCGCCGTCGACGTGTGGCCGACGTGCATGGAATAGGTGTCCATGAACCACGCCATGATCTGGGCGTCCGTGTTCACGTCGGGCGCGGGGACGTCCTTCTCGGGCCCGATCGCGTCGATGATCTCGGCGGTGTAGCGGCGGGTGAGTGCCTCGAGCTCGCGCTTCGACATCGTGGTCGGATCGCAGATGATGCCGCCCTTGCCGCCGCCGAACGGCACCTGCGCCACCGCGCACTTCCACGTCATCCAGGCGGCAAGCGCCGTGACCTCGTCGAGCGTGACACCCGGGTGATAGCGGATGCCGCCCTTCGCCGGGCCGAGGGTGATGTTGTACTGGACGCGGTATCCGGTGAAGACCTCGATCTGGCCGTTGTCGCGCTGGATCGGACACGACACCGTGATCTGTCGCTTCGGATGGGTCAGGATCTGCCAGATGCCGGGATCCAGGTCGAGGATGCGGGCGGCACCTTCGAACTCTTCCAGCATTGCACTGAACACGCTGCCATGTGTGGCCATGGTGAAGTCCTCGCGGCGCCTCCAGGCCCCCTCTGACGGTCCGGCCGGGGCGAGCAAACGATCAAAAGTAGCAAGGCCCCCGCGTCGATGTCAATTTCATATCCAGATCATGTTGGCGCCGAATCGCCTGCCCGGCCGTGACGGCGTGCGCACCTCCCGGCAGCGACGCCCGCAGCCCGGCGCCCGCGGGCCCATCTTCTATACTTGACGGGATGGCCACCACGCTGAAGACCGCTGGAGAGAAGGCGCGCTGGGCGCGCGAGGTGCTCGACCCCGCCCTCCGGCGCTCGCCCGAACGTCCAGGGCCCTTCACGACCGTCTCCGGGCGGCCCGTGGAGCGCCTGTACACGGCGGAGGACGTCGCCGACCTCGACTACGCGCGGGACATCGGAAATCCGGGGGAGTTTCCCTACGTCCGTGGCATCCACCCCAGCGGCTACCGCGGCAAGGTCTGGACCATGCGGCAGTTCGCGGGCTTCGGCACGCCGGAAGAGACCAACGCCCGCTACAAGGAGCTCATCGCGGCCGGCGGCACCGGCCTGAGCGTGGCGTTCGACCTGCCGACGCTGATGGGGCGCGACCCGGACCATCCGCTCTCGCTGGGCGAGGTGGGCAAGTGCGGCGTGAACGTGACGTCGCTGGCCGACATGGAGCGCCTGTTCGACGGCATCGCCCTCGCGGACATCACGACGTCGATGACGATCAACTCGCCGGCGCCCATGATCTTCGCGATGTACCTGGCCGTGGCGGAGCAGCAGGGCGCGGACCTCGGCCGGATCTCCGGAACGATCCAGAACGACATCCTGAAGGAATTCATCGCACAGAAGGAGTACATCTTCCCCCCGCGTCCCTCGATGCGGCTCATCACCGACATCTTCGGGTTCTGCAGCCGCCGCGTGCCGAAGTGGAACACGATCTCGGTGAGCGGCTATCACATCCGCGAGGCGGGATCGACGGCGCTCCAGGAACTGGCCTTCACGCTGCGCGACGGCCTCGAATACGTGCAGTACGGCGTGGACGCGGGTCTGCCCGTGGACAGCTTCGTGCCGCGCATCTCCTTCTTCTTCAACTCCCACAGCGACTTCTTCGAGGAGATCGCCAAGTTCCGCGCGGCCCGCAAGCTGTGGGCCGACGCGATGCGCCAGCGCTTCGACGCCCGCGATCCGCGGTCGTGGCAGTTGCGGTTCCATACGCAGACGGCCGGGGTGTCGCTCACGGCCCAGCAGCCGTACAACAACGTCGTCCGCACGGCGCTGCAGGCGCTGGCGGCGGTGCTGGGCGGCACCAATTCGCTGCACACCAACTCGCTCGACGAAGCCCTGGCGCTGCCGACGAAGGAGGCCGTCACGATCGCCCTCCGCACGCAGCAGGTGCTGGCGCACGAGAGCGGCGTCGCCAATGTCGTGGATCCGCTGGGCGGCTCCTACTTCGTGGAGGCGCTGACGCGCGAGATGGAGCAGGGAACGCTCAAGTACTGGGACACCATCGACCGGATGGGCGGCATGGTCGAGGCGATCGAACTGGGGTACCCGCAGAAGGAGATCGCGGAGGCGTCGTACCAGTTCCAGCAGGCCGTCGAACGCCGGGAGAAGACCATCGTGGGCGTGAACGACTTCGTCCTCGAGAACGAGCCGCCGATCGAGATCCTGTACATCGACGACTCCGCGGCCGACACGCAGCTGGCGCGCCTCGACGACCTGCGCCGCCGCCGGGACAACGCGGCCGTGGCCCGCACGCTGGATGCGTTGAAACGCGCCGCCGCCGGGACGGACAACACGATGGAGCCGATGCTCGACTGCGTGCGCGCCTACGCGACGGTGGGCGAGATGTGCGACGCGCTGCGCGACGTCTGGGGCGAATGGGAAGAGACGCCAATCATCTAGCGGCTAGGGACTAGCGGCTAGCGGCTAGAGGATGCACATGGAGAACGTGGTGAGCCAGCCTGAGCCCCGTGACCCCGGTACCGGGACCGGCAAGATTCGAGTGGTGATCGCCAAACCGGGGCTCGACGGCCACGACCGGGGCGCCAAGGTCATCGCGCGGGCGCTGCGTGACGCCGGGATGGAAGTGATCTACACGGGACTGCGCCAGACGCCCGAGATGATCGTGAGCGCGGCCCTGCAGGAAGACGCTGACGTCATTGGGCTGTCGATTTTGTCAGGCGCGCACATGCACATCTGTCCGCGCGTGGTCGAACTGCTCAAGAGCCAGGGCCTCGACGACGTCCTCGTCGTCGTCGGCGGCATCATTCCGGATCAGGACCTCCCGAAACTGCATGCCCTGGGCATCACGGGGGTGTTCATCCCGGGGACGCCGATGCAGGCCATCGTCGACTTCATCCAGACCCACGTCCGCTCGCGTTCCGACGCCTGAGCGGGCGCGGTCCTTGCACGGCCCCGGCAGCGGAGGCCTGCCCAATGACCGTCTCGACTCCCCGGGTGCTCGTCGTTTCAGAGAGCCGCATCACGCGGCGGGTCGTGGAGATGACATTCGCCGACCAGCCGGTCGAACTCGTCGTCGCCGCCGACGGCCGTACCGGAGTGGAGCAGTGGCAGGCCAAGCCGCCCGCGGTCCTCGTGGTCGACTTCACGATGGGCCCGCCGGACGGGCTCACCATGGCCCGACAGGTCCGCGACGCGCAGGGCGACGCCGCGCCGCCCGTCATCCTCATGGCGGGCCAGGGCGAGACGGTGGACGACGGCGTGCTGGCGTCGGCGGGCGTGCGCGGCGTGCTCCGGAAGCCGCTGGATTCGATGCAGCTCATCGACGCCGTGCGCGGGGCCATTCGCGACGGACGGCGCACGGTGGCCGAACCGGCGCTGTGGCGGCCCGCCTACGAGGAGGCGTCGCCGGAGACGGCCGTGACCTCGTCGGCGGCGGTCGGGTCCGAGGAGGTCGCCGCCGTCGCCGTGGAGGATGTGGCCTCGGTGACCGTGGCCCCCGCGGACCCCGAGCCGTCGGCCGTGGGCGCGCTGCTCGCGGCGCTCGAACCCGAGACGCCGGCGTCGGGCACCGACGATCCGGCTGGCGACCTCCTCCGGGCCGTGGTGGACGCGCCGGTGGCGTCGGGGCCGTCCGTGGCCGACGCCCTGGCCGCCGCCGCGGCGGCGCTGGATCCGTCACTGGGCGCGCCGGCCGCTCCGCCCGCCGAGGCCCTCCTTGCGGCCCCGATCGACCGGCCGCTGGCCGACGAGGACCTGCAGCGCGTGGCCGAGCGCGTCGTGGCCATCTGGAGCGGGGACGCGGCGCGGGAGCGCCACGTGTCCGAGCTGGTGGCCGAGCGCGTGGAACGCGTGGCGCCGGCGGCGGCGAACGCCGCCGCCGAGCGTCTGGTCCGGGAGCTCGCGCCGGCCGTGGTCGCGGAAGTGGCGCGCCTCGTCGTCACGGACGTCTCCGAGCGCCTCGTGCGCGAAGAGATCGCGCGGATCCGGTCGGCGCCCGCCACGCGCTAGGCGTCCGGCGCGGTTGCGCCGTCCGGGACCGAGCCGGTACGATGTGGTGTTTCGCGCCCTTCGACCACCGCGACGTCCCATGTCCACACCGCTACCGCCTGCCGTCCCCGAGTCCCCGGCCCTCGAAGGCCTCGAAGCCAAGTTCTCCGAGCGCTGGGAGCAGCAGGGCACCTACCGCTTCGACCGCGCGCGGACGCGCGACGAGGTCTACGCCATCGACACGCCGCCGCCGACGGTGAGCGGTTCGCTGCACGTCGGCCACGTCTTCTCCTACACCCACACGGACATCGTCGCGCGCTACATGCGGATGCGCGGCAAGGCCGTGTTCTACCCGATGGGCTGGGACGACAACGGCCTGCCGACCGAGCGCCGGGTCCAGAACTACTACGGCGTGCGGTGCGATCCGGCGCTGCCCTACGACCCGGCGTTCGAGCCGCCGGCGGCGCCCGGCAAGACCCCGATCGCCGTGTCCCGTCCCAACTTCATCGAGCTCTGCACGCGCCTGACGATCGAGGACGAGCGCGCCTTCGAGCAGCTGTGGCGCCATCTCGGCCTGTCGATCGACTGGTCGATGACCTACGCGACCATCGCGAAACCCGCGCAGCGCGTGTCCCAGCTGGCGTTCCTCCGTCTGCTCGCCCGCGGACAGGCCTACCAGCTCGAGGCTCCGACGCTCTGGGACGTGGACTTCAAGACGGCGGTGGCCCAGGCCGAGCTCGAGGATCGCGAGATGCCGGGCGCGTATCACCGGCTGCGGTTCGCACGCGAGGACGGCGGCGCCGTGGAGATCGACACGACGCGGCCGGAACTGCTGCCGGCCTGCGTCGCGCTGGTCGCCCATCCCGACGACGCGCGCTACCAGCCGCTCTTCGGGAGCGTCGTGACGACACCGCTCTTCAAGGCGCGCGTGCCCGTGGTGGCGCATGCGCTGGCCGATCCGGAGAAGGGCAGCGGCATCGCCATGATCTGCACGTTCGGCGATCTCACCGACGTCGTGTGGTGGCGGGAACTCCGCCTGCCGGTCCGGGCCGTCATCCAGCCCAACGGCACCCTGGGCGCCGTCACGTGGGGGGGCGAGGGCTGGGAGAGCGGGGACTCCGCGCAGGCCCAGGCCGCCTACGACCAGCTCGTCGGTCTGTCGGCCAAGAAGGCGCAGGCCCGCATCGTGGAGCTGCTGACGGCGTCGGGCGATCTCGTGGCGCCGCCTCGCGCGATCACCCACCACGTGAAGTTCTTCGAGAAGGGCGACCGCCCGCTCGAGATCGTGACGAGCCGCCAGTGGTTCTTCAAGACGATCGAGCACCGGGACGGCCTGCTGGCGCGAGGGCGCGAGCTGCAATGGCATCCGGAGTACATGCGGGCGCGCTACGAGAACTGGGTGAACGGCCTGAACGGCGACTGGTGCGTCAGCCGCCAGCGCTTCTTCGGCGTGCCGTTCCCGGTGTGGTACGCGGTGCGCGACGACGGCTCGGTGGACTACGCACGGCGGATGGTGCCCGACGAGTCGCGGCTGCCCATCGACCCGTCCACCGACGTGCCGGACGGCTACGAGGAATCGCAGCGGGGACGTCCCGGGGGCTTCATCGGCGACCCCGACGTGATGGACACCTGGGCGACCTCGTCGGTGTCGCCGCAGATCGCGTGCGGCTGGGACCACGACGCCGACCTCATGGCGCGCACGTTCCCGATGGACCTGCGTCCGCAGGCGCACGACATCATCCGGACGTGGCTCTTCTCGACGGTGCTCCGGGCGCACCTCGAGCACGACTCGCTGCCCTGGCGACACGCGGCGATCTCGGGATGGGTGCTCGACCCGGACCGCAAGAAGATGTCGAAGTCCAAGGGCAACGTCGTCACGCCGATGGGGCTCCTGCAGGAGTACGGCAGCGACGGCGTCCGCTACTGGGCGGCCCGCGGCGGCCCCGGCGTCGACACGGCGTTCGACGTCGGGCAGATGAAGATCGGACGGCGGCTCGCGATCAAGCTGCTGAACGCGTCGAAGTTCGTCCTCGGCCGCGACGCTGAGCTGGGCGCGATCACGGCGCCGCTCGACCGCGCTCTCCTCGCGACGCTCGCGACGCTCGTGGACGACGCCTCGGCCGCCCTCGACCGCTACGAGTACACGCGCGCGCTCGATCGCACCGAGGCGTTCTTCTGGTCCTTCTGCGACGACTACCTCGAGCTCGTGAAGGCCCGGCGCTACGGGGATCACGGCGCCGAGGGCGCGCAGTCGGCCAACGCCGCGATGCGCGCGACGCTGTCGGTGCTGACCAGGCTGCTGGCGCCCTACCTGCCCTTCGTGGCCGACGAAGTGTGGTCGTGGTGGCAGTCCGGCTCCGTCCACCGCGCGCCGTGGCCGACCTCGGCCGAGATCGCCGCGCTCGTGCCGGGATCGGCGGACGTGGCGCCGCTGGCCGTGGCCGTGGACGTCATCGCCGCGCTGCGGCGCGCGAAGTCCGAGGCCAAGGTGGGCATGAAGACGGCCATGTCCCGCGCCGTGGTGCGGGACACCGAGGCTCGCCTGGCGGCGTTGGGGCTCGTCGCGGCGGACGTCCGGGCGGCCGGGAACGTGCGCGATCTGGCCTTCGAACCCGCCGACACGCTGTCGGTCGACGCGACGTTCGAGCCGGCGTCAGGGGCGCCGGCATGACGGCGCTCGCGCCTCCCGCGCCAGAGACCTACCGCGATCTCGTCGCGCGCGCGCTCGCCGAGGACGTCCGGACCGGTGACGCGACGAGCCGCGCGGTGGTCGCGGCGGGCGCGCGGGGCCGCGGCGTCCTGCTGGCGAAGGCGCCGCTCGTCGTGGCGGGCCTGGACGTGGCGGCCGAGGTCTTCCGCCAGTGCGATCCGGCCGTCGTGTTCGAGGTGCGATGGGGCGACGGCGCGCGGGTGGAGGCCGGCGACGTCGTGGCCGTGGTCACCGGACAGGCGCGGGCGCTGCTGACGGCCGAACGCACCGCCCTGAACATCGTCCAGCGGCTGTCGGGGGTGGCGACGCTGACGGCCGCGTACGTGGAGGCCGCCCACGGACGGATCACGGTGCTCGACACCCGCAAGACCACGCCGCTCTGGCGCGCGCTGGAGAAGTACGCCGTCAGGTGCGGCGGGGGCACGAATCACCGGGCCGCGCTCGACGACGCGATCCTGGTCAAGGACAACCACAAGCGGCTCGCCGGCGGCATCACGCCCGCGGTGACGCGGGCGCTCGCCGGCGCGAACGGCCTGCGCGTCGAAGTGGAAGTGGAGTCCCTCTCCGAGCTCGACGAGGCGCTCGCCGCGGGCGCCTCGGCGGTACTGCTCGACAACTTCCCGACCTACGACGTGCGGCAGGCCGTGGCGACGGTGGCCGGCCGGGCCTACATCGAGGTGTCGGGCGGCGTGACCATCGCGAAGCTGCCCGAGCTGGCGACGACGGGCGCAGACGCGGTGTCGATCGGGGCCCTCACGCATTCCGCGCCTGCCGTGGATCTCAGCCTCGAGATCGAGGCAGCCGTCGACTGATCGTGGAGGCATCGTCGACCCTGCCCGCGCCGATGGCGGACGCGGTGGCCCGCGTCAGGCCGCGCCTCGGCACCCACGTCGGCGGGATTCGCTACGCGCCGACCGTCGCCTCGACGATGGACGCGGTGGCGATGCTGGGCGAGACCGGCGCACCGCACGGGTTGGTTCTCGTGGCGGGCGAGCAGACCGCGGGCCGGGGGCGGCGGGGACACCTCTGGTCGTCGCCGGCCGGCGCCGGGTTGTACGTGTCGCTGCTGGTCCGCCCGCCGGTCGAAGCCCCGGTCGGAGAGGCCCCGAGCGTCCTGGGCCTCCTGACGCTGACGGCCGGCCTGGCGGTTGCCGAGGGCATCGGGCAGGCCACGGGCCTTGAAGCCTCCCTGAAGTGGCCGAACGATCTGTTCCATGGCTACAAGCTCGCCGGGGTCCTGGCCGAGGCGCACCACCTCGGCGCGGAGCGCCAGTTCGTGGTGCTCGGCGTGGGCGTGAACGTGCGGGACGTGGCCTACGTGGGCGAGGACGAGCGTGCGACCTCGCTCGAGCGCGAGCTCGGGGCGGTGCCGGACGTGGGGGAGGTGCTCGCCGAGATTCTCGCGGCATGGGCGACGCGGTACCAGGACCTCCTCGACGGCAAGTTCCACCGGGTGGTCGATCGCTGGCGCCACCGCGCGGGCGGCATCGTCGGCCGGCCCGTGTGCTGGGTCGAGTCGGGCGTGGAACGGGAAGGCACGACGCGCGGAGTGGATGCGAGCGGCGCGCTCCTGGTCGACACTGGCGAGCGCGTGGCCCGGATCGTGTCTGGAGCGGTGCGGTGGCTCTGAACGCCGGCGCCGCAGGCGGGTGCACGCCGTGATCGACGTCCACGCCTATTGCCGGGACGTCGAGGCGCACCTCTGCCGCCGGAACGACGGGCACCTGATTCGCCTCGTCGGTCCGGCGTTCGAGCTCGTGAAGGGCTGGGCGGACGCCGGCATCCCGCTGAGCGTCGTGCGTGACGGCATCGACAGGACGGTCGCACGGGCCGCCCGCCGCACGACCGTGCGTCGCCGGCCGCTTCGCATCGAGTTCTGCGAGGGTGACGTCCTGGACGGCTTCGATCGGTGGCGCCGGGCCGTGGGTGTGGCGGCGCCGCTCTCCGGCGCCGGCCCGGCGCCGAAGCGCGGGGCGCTGGCGGGCCACGTGGAAGCCGCAGCCGCGCACCTGACCACGCTCCTCACGACCGGCCGGGGCGGTCCGGCGCTGCACGCCGCCGCCGGCGAGATCCTGGACGCGCTCGGGCCCATCCTGGACGCCGCCGGCGCGGCGCGGGGCGCCGCCAGGGAGGCCCTCATCGCCGAACTCGCCGCCCTCGACGCGCGGCTCCTGCGGGCGGCCGAACAGGACTGTCCGGCCGAGCGCCTGTCGGCGTTCGCGGACGACGCCGCGCGCGAGCTCGAGCCGTTCCGCGGCAGGCTGACGGCCGATCAATGGGCGACCGCGACGGACGCGGCCCGTGCGCGGGCCTTGCGGCGTGACCAGGGGCTCCCCGACGTGAGGTTCGACTGATGGCGCCTTCCCGGGGCGAGACGCTGACGCTCGAGGTGGAGCGGCCGGCCGTCGGCGGTCGCATGATCGCGCGGCACGACGGCGCGGTCGTCCTCGTCGCCGGAGCCATCCCCGGCGAGCGCGTCAGGGCCGTCGTGGAGCGCGTCCAGCGCCACACGGTGTTCGCACGCACCATCGACGTGCTCGATCCGTCGCCTGACCGCGTCGCCGCGGATGCCGCGGTGGCGTGTGGCGGCAACGTGCTGGCCCACGTCAGCGCGCCCCGCCAGGCCGCTCTCAAGGGAGAGATGCTGACCGATGCGTTCCGGCGTCTCGCGAAGATCGACGTCGGCCGCATCCCCGTCGAGGCCGGACCCGCCGATGGATACCGCACCCGCGCCCGCGCCCACGTCCGACAGGGCCGCTGGGGATTCTTCGAGGCGTCCACGCACACGCTCTGCGCGATCGCGGGGACGCGCCAGCTAGCGGCGGACGGCGCCGCCCGCCTCGAGGCGATCTGCGCCGCCGTCGCGGGGGCCACGCCGCACGCGGCCGAGATCGAATGGGCGGAGTCCCTCGACGGCACCCGCTGCGCGGCCCACGTCGATGTGGCCGGACGCGTCCCCCGCGGCGGCATCGGAACGCGGACGGAGGTGCAGGGGCTCTCGTGGAGCGGGGAGGGGCGCGAGTCGGCGGAAGGGTTCGGAGAGCCGGTCGTGGTGGACGCCCTCCGCGGCGCCGACGGCGGGGCGGTGACGGTCCGCCACCACGTACGGTCGTTCTTCCAGGGCAACCGGTATCTGCTGCAAGCGCTCGTGGACGACGTGGCCGGCCGCCTCGGCGAGGACGTCGTCGCGGACCTCTATGCGGGCGTCGGCCTGTTCAGCGTGCGGTTCGCCGCCGACGGGCGGACCGTCACGGCCGTGGAATCGGAGCGGCATGCCGCCGGTGACCTGGCGGCTCACGCCCGCGCCTGGCCGGCGCTCGTCGCGCACCACGCGACGGTCGAGGCCTTTGCCGCCGCAGGTGGCCTCGAGGGCGTGCCGGCGGTCGTGGTGGACCCGCCGAGAGCTGGCCTCGCGCCTCAGGTGACCGCCGCGCTCGCGCGCTCCACGGTCGGTCGCATCGTCTACGTCTCCTGCGATCCGGCCACCTTGGCGCGCGACGTCGGCCTGCTGACCGCGGACGGATTCGTGATGGCGGACCTCCGCGCCTTCGACCTCTTCCCGCGTACCGCGCACGTCGAAGCCGTGGCCACGCTCGTCCGCCCGCCGCGCTGAGGTCAGCCCTGGCGGGTTTTGCGGCAGGCCTCGACGAAACCCTCGAAGAGCGGGCGGAACTCGCCCGTTCGCCAGAAGTTCTCCGGATGCCACTGCACGCCCAGGCAGAAGGGCCCCGGCCCCTGGACCGCCTCGATCACGCCGTCGGGCGCCGTCGCGACCACCTCCAGCGAGCGGCCTGGGTGCCGCACGGCCTGGTGGTGGCGGCTGTTCACCTGGCAGCTCTCGCCATCCACCAGCTTGTCGCGCATCAGCGTCGCGAAGAGCGAGCCCTGCGTCGCCCACACCTCGTGGGCCAGGGCATACCGGGGCTCCCGGACATCGTGGTGGACGGCGCCGTTCACCTCCGTGGGGATGTCCTGCACGAGGTCACCGCCGAGGGCGACGTTCAGCACCTGCATGCCACGGCAGATCGCGAAGAGGGGCAGCCCGCGCGCCATCGCGGCCTCGACCAGCGCCACCTCGAAGGCATCGCGCCCGGGATCGGCCGGGACGTGCGACGCCTGCGCGGCCGCCCCGTAGAGGGCGGGATCGATGTCCTCGCCGCCCGTGAGCAGGAGGCCATCCACGCGCGCCACGATGTCGGCCGGCGCGTCGGTGAGCGACACCTCGACGGGCGTCGCGCCGGTGCGGCGCACCGACTCCAGGTAGTCGGACATCTGCCGGCACGGCGTGATCGCGATGGTGGGCATGAGGCGAGTCTAATTCACATGCGGGCCGGAACGTCGATGCCCATCGTGGCGAGGGCCGCCGTCATCTGCCGCCGGACGTACCCGAGCGCCGCGGCCCGCCAGAGCCGCACGTCGCGCCGCTCCTCGTTGAGAATCGGCAGGGCGTGGTAGACGGCGTTGAAGGCCTGGGCCAGGCCGAACGCGTATTTCGCGAGCACCGCCAACTCGAGCGTGCGGACGGCTTGTTCCACCACGTCGTCGAGACGTGCCGCATCGAGGACCAGCGACCAGAGGCGATCGGCGCCGTCGTCGCCGATGAGCGCGGTTGGCGGCAGTTCGGCCACGGCGCGGGCCACGTCGTCGTCGCCGAGGCCCTCCCGCTCCCGGAGCTTCTGGAAGATGTTGTTCGCGCGGACGACCGCGTACTGCAGGTAGGGGCCGCTCTCGCCTTCGAAGCTGAGGGCTTCGTCGATGTCGAACGCGATGACCTTCGTCCGCGAGTACTTGACCATGAAATAGCGGACGGCGGCCACGCCAATGCGCTCCGCCGTACGCCGCGCGTCGGCCGCGGGCAGATCGGGGTTCCGCCGGATGACCTCGCCGAGCGCCTTCTCGATGATGCGGTCGAGGAGGTCGTCGGCCTTGACGCCGAGGCCCTTCCGGCCCGAGACCTCGACGAATGGCTTGGCCGCCTCCTCGGAACCCTCGGCAGGGCCGAACCCCAGCTCCCGCGCCGTCGCGTGCGAGAGCGCGACCATCTCGTAGGCGAAGTGGGTGTGCAGCCGCGCGGCCTCGGGGTGCCCCGCGACGGCCAGGGCCTGCTTGAGGAGCTGCTGCAGGTAGGACTGCCGTACGTCGATCACGTTCACGGTCGCGCTCGCCGCCCCGAAGGCCGGATGCGCCCCGACGGCGTCGGCTTCGTCGCTCGTCGTGGCCCACAGGGGCGCGCCGTCGAGCCGGGTGGCGAACTGGCGGTAGCGGAAGTCGCGGCCCAGGACGCCGAGCTTCCAGAACTGCAGCGCCATGTCCTTGCCGACATAGGTGACCGTGCCGTTGGACCTGACGATCACCTTCTCCCGCGGCTCCTCCTCGTCGCCGGCCGGCGTCTCGGCCGGCGCGGCGTCGGCGGAGCCGTCGCCGTCCTCGTCGATCCGCATGACCCAGCAGCCGGCGAGCTTCCCCTCGTTCTGCAGGAAGACGGCGCCGCTGGCCTTCAGCAACTCGAAGGCGCGCGCCCAGAACTGGAGGCGCAGGATGTCGCCCTCCCACGTGAGGAGGTCGTAGTCGATGCCCAGGCGGCCCATCGTCACGAGATGGGTCCGGACGATCCGCTCGGCCACGAAGGCCCCGATCGCGGCCGCGGGATTGGCCCCGTGTTCGATGTCGTGGAGCGCCGCGGCCCGCAGCGTCAGGCGCGCCGGGTCGCCCTCGTACCACTCGGTCACCCGCGCGTACAGATCCCAGCAGTAGTGGTCGAACCGGGTGCTGTCGGCCACGCGCCGGACGCCGTCGAGGTCGAGGCCCTCGAGATGCCGCAGCCCGACGACGACGTCGGCCACCTGCACGCCGGTGTCGTCGATGTAGTTCTGCACCTCGACCGCCGTGCCCCGGTAGCGGAGCGCGCGCACCAGGGTGTCGCCAAGGCACGCATTGCGGAGGTGCCCGATGTGGGCCGCCTTGTTCGGGTTGATCGCCGTGTGCTCGACGGCCGTCTTGCCGCGGGCGTCCGGTGCCGGGGGCAGCTCCCCGGCCAGCCGCGCGCGCAGGAACGCCGGGCGGTCGAGAAACAGGTTCAGGTAGCCGTTCGGGGCCGCGCTGATCGAGGCGACGCCCTCGAGCGCGCCGAGGCTCTCGGCCAAGGCCTGCGCGATGGCCCGCGGAGCCGTCTTCAGCTGGCGGGCGAGCTCGAAGGCGATGGGAGAGCCGATGTCGCCGAACGCACGGTTCGGGGTGGCGTCGAGAGGGATGGTGGCCGCGTCGCGCTGAACGTCGTAGCGGGTCGCGAGCGCCGCGGCGATGGCGGCGCGCAGGCGGTCATACACGGGGAGCATCATCGGCGTCAGCAGATCCTAACGCGGGTCCGCCCGCCGCGGCGCCACTCGCGGTCCAGGCGCCGTGTTGGACAGCCCCGCGGCGCCTGCGCTACGCTCCCGCCCGCGTGGGCGACGGGTCACGATTCCTGGACGGCGTGCAGGACAGCGCGCTGGTAGTCGTCGGGGGTATTCACGTTCAACAGCAGGCGGCCGTGCGGGTCGAACGGGGCCAGCGCCACGTCGTCCACGGCCTCGACGCGCAGGTCGTCCAGCAGGTCGGTGACGCGCCACAGACCGCGCGCGAGCCGCGCCTGCGCCTTCCCCGCGACCGTGCGCTGGTAGACGGCGCACAGCGGCTGCCAGCGGCCCGCCGGCCGGGGCACGACGGCCTCGGCGGCGTGGCGCCGCTCGAGGAGGGCCGCCAGGAAGGGGACGGTGAGGAAGGGCAGATCCCCGGCGAGGACGAGCACGTAGGGCGTCGCCGCGTGCGTGAGGGCCGCGTGCAGGCCCGCCAGCGCGCCGCCCGCCATCAGGTCGCGCACGACGGGGTACGGCCAGTCCGCCGGCGCGGCGTCCTGCGCGGCCACGAGCGTGACCGTCCCGCCGAGCGCGGTCACGGCCGCCGCCTGGCGCTCCACGACGGTCCGCCCGCCGACGTCGAGCAGGGGCTTGGCGCGACCACCCAGGCGCCGGGCGCGTCCTCCAACGAGCACGGCCGCGGACCACGTCGTCATCCCGACCCGTACGGTAGCAGACCACGCGGGGGCCGGCATGACGGGTGACGGGATCGGGCGGCTGCTCGTCGTGAGCCTCCATCAGAGCATCGGCGAGGTGCTGCCGGCGCGGCTCGAGTACTACGAGCACTGGCTCACGCCGATGGGGCTGAAGGACGGCCGGAGCGGGCTGGCGCCCCTCGGGGCGGTGCTGAGCTTCCTGCGCCGGGAGGGCGAGACGTCCTACACTGCAGTGATGCGGACGGCCGGGGAACTGTCGGCCGAGTGGCATCACGCGCACGAGCGGACCGGCGGCCGTCTGCTCGGCTGGCTGCCACGGCGGCTGCGGGCGCGTGTCGTGCTGCGGCGGTCGCGCGGGCTCCTCCGGGCGGCGTTCCAGCCGCTCGACGTCAAGGTGCGCAGCCACCGCGGCGACGGCGTCGTCACGCTGACCCATTCGGTGTTCTGTACGCTCCGGGAGCCGTGGCCCTGGCCGACGTGCGCCTATTTCGCCGGCGCCCTTGGGAAGTACTTCGCGCTGCACGGCCTGGACGCCGACGTCAGCCTCTCGAACTGCCAGGCCCAGGGCGCCGGGCACTGCACGCTGACCCTGACGCTGGCGTCCACGACAAAGAGCGAACCCGCATGAGGCGCCTGACGCCCGCCGTGGTCCCTGCGCTGCTGCTCGCCGTCCAGGCGATGGGGCAGGGCCTCGCCGACATCGTCCTCGTCGTGCCCTTCGAGCTCGACCGGTTCGATGCGCGGACGGGCTGGCTCAGCGAAGGCACGGCGGTGGGCGTCACCGACGCGCTGTTCGCGCGCGGGGTGGCGGTCGTGGACCGAAATGCCCGCATCGCCGTGCTGGAACGGCTGCAGCTGCCGCCGGGCGCCATGTTGACGCGGGCCACGCTCATCAAGGTCGCGGCGCTCGTGGGCGCGACGCGCGCGGTGTTCGGTGAGGTGTCGGAGCGGGACGGCGAGGTGACGATGACGCCCCGCGTCCTGGACGTCGCCGCGGCGTCGCTGACGGACCTGGCGCCCGTCACGACGCCAGCCACCGCTCTGCTCGACGCCTTCGAGCGCATCGCTGGCACGGTGGTCGGCCCCGAGGTCACCACGACACCGGCGCGGCGGGCGCTGCCCGTGACCGCCTTCGAGCGGTACGTGCGGGGGCTGGTCGCGTCGGCGTCGCCGGCGCGCGAGCGGCTCCTGCGCCAGGCGCTCGAAGAAGCGCCGACGTATTCGGCGGCGCGCGAAGCCCTCTGGGACGCCCAGACGACGCGCGGGGCCCACGTCGCGGCGTTGGCCACGGCGGGCGGCGTCGATGGCGGGAGCGTCCCGGGCGGGCGCACGCCCCGCTGGCGGGTGCGCGCCGCCTCGTCGCTGGTCCAGCTGCGCCGCTACGACGAGGCGTTCGAGCTGCTCTCGTCCCTGACGGCGCCGTCCACGGATGCCCTCGTGCCGTCATTCCTCGGCGTCATCCAGATCCGCCGCGGTGGGACGCCGCAGTCCGGGCGGGCGACGTATTTCTTCAACCAGGCGGCCGACCGGGCGCCCGCGAGCGCCGATGCCTGCTTCAACCTCGGGTACGCCTACTGGCTGGACAAGGACCCGCTGGCGGCCGCCTACTGGCTGAGGGAGGCCGTCCGACGGAACCCCGCTGACGGCGACGCGCATTTCGTGCTGGCGGCAGCCCTGGCCACGACCGGCGCGAAGGCGGAGGCCGACCGGGAGCGTGAGCTGGCCCGGCGGCTCGCCGAGCGCTGGGAAACCGCGGCGCCGGGCGACCTCGTGCCGCGCGGCCTCGAGCGGCTGCCGGACCCCGACGGACCGTCGTCGGCCGTCCTCGAGTCGGCCATCAGCGCCGACGTCGACAGGGACCAGCGCGCGCAGGCGGCGTTCCACCTCGGCGCGGCCCGCAGGGCCTACGAGGCCGGACGCGACCCCGAGGCGATTCGGGAACTCCAGCGCGCGCTCTACCTGACGCCGTACGACGCCGATGCGCTGCTCCTGCTGGGCCGGGCGCAGGCGCGCTCGGGTCTCCTCCAGGATGCGATCGGCTCGCTGAAGATCGCCGTCTGGAGCGACGAATCCGCCGACGCCCACCTCGCCCTCGGCGAGGCCTACCTGCGGGCGCACGATCCCGCGGCGGCGCTACGGGCGGCGGAACGCGCGCTCGTCCTCGAGCCGAACAGCGCCGCGGCCGCGGAGCTGGTCGCGCGCGCGAAGAGCGCGCCCGGCGGTGCGTGATACGATCCACGTCATCCCCACGCATACTGCCATGGCCTCGTCCGACGACGGCGTTCGCGAGATCCAGTTGAGCGGCAAGCAGCTCGTCTTCCTCTTCATGGCGGTCACGGTCGTCTCGGTCGTGATCTTCCTGTGCGGCGTGCTGGTGGGGCGCGGGGTACAGGCGCATTCCACGGCCGTCACCGCGGACGCCGCGGCGACGCTGGACGACGCAGACACGGATCCCACGGCCGCCTCGCCGGCGCCCGCCGATACCGGTGGTCCCACCAAGGCGACGGGGCTCGGCTATCAGGAGCGGCTCGAAGCCGACGGGCCCGCGCCGGAGACGCTGGTCACGCGTCCGCCGTCGGCCGCGGCCGCCGCGACGAGCCGGCCCACGCCGGAGCCGGCCGCCACGACGCCCGCACCGCAGGCCCCGGCAGCCGGACAGGGCACGCGCGCCGCGGCACCGCCTCCTGCCCCGGCGGCCGACGCGCCGCTGCCCGCGGCGCTGGCCGAGCCCCGCGGCGACGGCTTCGCCATCCAGGTCGCGGCGCTCAGCGGGCGCGCCGAGGCCGAAGCGGTCGCGACCCGTTTGAAGGGCAAGGGGTACAGCGCCTACCTGATGCCGCCGCTCGCCGGCCAGCCGACCGTCTTCCGCGTGCGCGTCGGCAAGTACAAGGCGCGGGCCGAAGCCGAGACGGTCGCGTCGAAGCTGCAGCGCGAAGAGCGGTTCCAGCCCTGGATTACGCGCTAGCTCTCCTTTCGGGCGCCCTCCTGGCGCTGTCGTTCCCACGCTACGGGCACCCCGTCGTGGCGCTCGTGGCCGTGGTCCCGCTGTTCGTGGCGCTGGCCGGTTGGCGCGGCCGTCCGGGCGTGTATCGCGGGCAGCCCTTCCGCCGCGGCGCAGCGCTCGGTGCCGTCACCGGGCTCGTCTACTTCGGCGGAACCATCTACTGGACGGGAGCCGTCGTCGAGACCTTCGGCGGGCTGCCAGGGATCGTGGCGCTGCTGTGCGCGCTGGCGCTCGCACTCTACATGTCGGCCTACACGGCCCTGGCCGGGGGCCTCATCGGTGCGCTCGTCGCGCGGGCAGGGGCGCGCGGCCTCGTGCTGGCGCCGACGGCCTGGGTCGCTGCCGAATTCGCGCGCGGGCACGTCCTGGGGGGATTCCCATGGGTGCCGCTCGGCGCCGCCGTCGTCACACTGACGCCAATTGCCCAGCTGGCGAGCCTCGTCGGCGTCTATGGCCTGTCGGGCTATCTCGCCACCCTCGGCGTGCTGGTGGCCTCCGCGCTCACGACTGAGGGGCGGCCGCGCCTCACCGCGGCCGCGGGCGCCGTGCTGCTGCTGGCCGGGGTGTCGGCGTGGGGCGCGTCGCGCGTCGCGGACGGCCGGCTGACGCGCGACGGCTCGCCGTTCGTCGTGGGGCTGATCCAGCCGAACATCTCCCAGCAGGACAAGTGGAACCGCGCCCTTGGGCCCGAGATCGCGAGCCGTTTCGCCGACCTGACGCGCGAGGCGGTGGCGAAGGGGGCACAGGC
Source organism: Vicinamibacterales bacterium (assembly GCA_041394705.1). Taxonomy (GTDB): domain Bacteria; phylum Acidobacteriota; class Vicinamibacteria; order Vicinamibacterales; family UBA2999; genus CADEFD01. The sequence goes on along the minus strand of JAWKHS010000004.1, from coordinate 461,483 downwards.
CGTGCTGTGGCCGGAGTCGTCCACGCCCTACCTGTTCAACGAGGATCCGGTCCGCGCCGAGTCCGTGCGGGCGCTCGTGCGCGACACGGGCGTCCCCCTCCTGTTCGGCACCGACGAGGTCGAGCGGGGGACACCGGACCGGTACTACAACTCGGCGTTCGTGCTCGACCCGACCGGCGCGGTCGCGGCCGTCTACCGCAAGATGCAGCTGGTGCCGTTCGGCGAGTACGTCCCGCTCCGGCACCTGCTGTTCTTCGTCTCCCCGCTGGTGGACGCCGTGTCCGACTTCGCGCCGGGCGAGCGCGTCACGATGATGCCGCTCGGCGAACACATGGCCAGCACCGCCATCTGTTACGAGGTCGTGTACCCGCACCTCATCCGGCAGGCGGTGATGAATGGGTCGGAACTGCTCACGACGATCACCAACGACGCCTGGTACGGCGACAGCTCGGCGCCCTACCAGCACTTCGCGCTCGCCTCCATGCGCGCCATCGAGCAGGGGCGCTACCTGGCGCGCGCGGCCAACACCGGCATCTCCGGCGTCGTGGACCCGTACGGACGCCCCGTCGTCACGACCCGGGTGTTCGAGCAGGCCGTGGTCACGGCGGAGGTGCGCTTCCTCCAGGAGCGCACCCTGTATGCGACAATCGGGGACGCGGTCGCCGTGGTGTCACTGGGGCTGACGCTCGCCGCCGCGGCCTGGCTGGCGGCGTCGCGGCCGGCCCGATGACCGAGTGAAGGAGCGATCGCGTGGCGCAGGCACTGGACGAACTGGTTCGACGCTCTGGGGATCTGCTGAAGCGGGCCAACGACCTGCGGAGCTATCTTTGACCGGGCGACAGCCACCGACGAACTCGCCACCCTCGAGGCCCGGATCGCCGATCCCGGGTTCTGGAACAACCCTCAGGACGCCCAGAAGGCCCTGCAACGCCGTCGCCGGCTGGCCGACGACGTCGACCTGCGCGACTCCCTGACCCGTCGTGTGGACGACCTCGGCGTCCTGCTGGAATGGGCGGGCGGGGGAGAAGACGTCGGCGCCGATCTGGCCAGGGGTCTCGATGAGCTCGAAGACCAGGTCGAGGCGGCCGAGACCAAGAAGATGCTCTCGGGCGAGCACGACGGGGCGGCGGCCATCGTCACCATCCACCCGGGGGCCGGCGGCGTGGACTCGCAGGACTGGGCGGAGATGCTCCTCCGCATGTACCTCAAGTGGGCGGAGAAGCGCGGGTTCCGCCGCGAGCTGATCGACTACCAGCCGGGTGAGGAAGCCGGCCTCAAGAGCACCACGCTCTTGCTCGAGGGCGACAACGCGTTCGGGCTCATGTCGGCCGAGGCCGGCGTCCACCGCCTGGTGCGCATCTCGCCGTTCGATCAGCAGGCGCGGCGCCACACCGCGTTCGCCTCCGTCTATGTGTGGCCCGAGATCGAGGACGACGTCGAGATCGACATCCCCGAGAAGGATCTGCGCATCGACACCTACCGATCGAGCGGCGCCGGCGGTCAGCATGTGAACGTCACGGATTCGGCCGTGCGGATCACGCACCTGCCGACCGGCATCGTCGTCTCCTGCCAGAACGAGCGGTCGCAGCACAAGAACCGCGACGTGGCCATGAAGGTCCTCCGCGCCCGCCTGTACGACGCGAAGTTGAAGGAGCAGCAGGCGAAGCTCGATCAGATCGGCGGCACGAAGAAGGAGATCGCCTTCGGGAGCCAGATCCGGAGCTACGTCCTGCAGCCGTACCAGATGGTCAAGGACCACCGGACCAAGCTGCAGGTGGGCGACGTGCACCGCGTGCTCGACGGCGACCTGGACGCCTTCATCAAGTCGTACCTGATGGCCAAGGCGGGCGGCACGCTCGGGCAGACCTCGCCGGACGACGAAGACGCCTGAACTACCGGCTCGGCTGCGTGCCGGAGATGAACGCCTCGGTGATGGCCTCGGGATCGTCGGCGTCGACAGGCTGGCCCGTGTGGCGGTCCACGGGGACGAACACGATGTTGGCGGGCGCGTCGAACTCCGGCGGATGCTCGCGGTCGCGGCCGTCGAGATACTCGCGCATGATGTCGATCCACACGGGGAGGGCCGCCGTGGTGCCGGTCTCGCCGTTGCCGATCGGCTTCTTTTCGTCGTAGCCGATCCAGACGGCCAGCGTGATCTCGGGGTCGAAGCCGACGAACCACGCGTCGGTGTAGTCGTTCACGGTGCCCGTCTTGCCGGCCAGCGGCCACTTGAGCGACGCGGCCGAGGCCGCCGTCCCGCGCTGGACGACGCCGCGAAGCAGGCTCGTCATCACGTAGGCGGTGTCGGCCCGGATGGCGTCGCGGGCCACCGGCGTGTGCTCCTCGAGCATCACGCCCTCCCGGTCGGTCACCGAGAGGACCATCGCCGGATCCATCCGGACGCCATGATTCGGGAACGCCGAGTACGCCGACGCGAGCGCCACCAGTGTCGACTCGCCCGCGCCCAGCGCCGACGAGAGGTACGGCGGCATCGCGCCGGGCAGGCCGAAGCGCGTCTGGTACGGCGCCACCTGCGCCGGCCCCAGCATCTCCATGACGAGCACCGCCGGCACGTTGCGGGACCGCTCCAGCGCCGTGCGGAGCGTCAGCGGTCCCTCGAACTTCAGATCGTAGTTGCGGGGGCTGTACGGTGGCTGATCCGGCCCGACGTCGAACGAGTGCGGCTCGTCGATCAGGGTCGTCGCGGGCGTGAGGCCGCGGTCGATGGCCGCCGTATACAGGATGGGCTTGAACGTGGACCCGATCTGGCGGAGGGCCTGTGTCGCGCGGTTGAACTTGCTGCGGGCGAAGCTGTAGCCGCCCACCATGGCCAGGACGTGGCCCGTCGAGTTCTCGAGCGCCACGACGGCGCCCTCCAGGAGGGGCGTCTGCTCGAGGCGGACCGCGGCCGTATGTGCGTCGCCGTCGATCGACACGAGCTCGACGTCCACCAGGTCGCCGACCGACACCACCTGTGATGCGTGCGCGCGCCTCGTCCACCGGAACGACTCGCGGGTCAACTCCGCCCGGAGCGGTCCGATGCGAAGATCCGCGTGCCCCGGCTGGGCGCCAGGCGCGTCCACGCGCTCGACGAGGGCGGGAACGATGTCCCCGACGGCGAAGGGGCGGCCCCACCGCTCGTGGCGGTAGGCGGCGAGATCCCCGCCGTCCTTGACGACGCGGACCTGCGCGCGGCGGAAGCCCGTGCGGCGCTTGTCCACGCGCCGGAGTCCGGCGTCGAGCGCGCGCGTCGCGATGGCCTGGAGGCGCGGGTCGAGTGGCGTCTGGACGGTGAGGCCGCTCTCGTAGAGCTGCTGGGCGCCGTAGCGGGCCTCGAGGTGCTTGCGGACCTCCTCGACGTAGTACGGCGCGATGCTCGACTCGCGCGACGGATCGCCGCGGGTGACGATCGGCCGGGCCTTCGCCGCCTCGGCGTCGGCCTCGGAGATGTAGCCCTCCGCCGCCATGCGGCCGAGCGTGTAGTTGCGGCGGCGCAATGCGGCGTCGGGGTTGACGTACGGGCTCTGGCGGACGTTGCCCTGCAGGATCCCGGCGATGAGCGCGGCCTCCTCGACGGCGAGATCCTTCACCGGCTTGCCGAAATAGAGCTGCGACGCGGCCTCGACCCCGTAGGCGCCGTGGCCGAAGTACATCTGGTTGCAGTAGAGGGTGAAGATCTCTTCCTTCGTGTAGCGCTTCTCGATCTGCAGCGCGAGCAGGAGCTCCTTGACCTTGCGCTCCCACGTCTTCTCGTCGGTCAGGAACAGCTTGCGCGTCAGCTGCTGCGTGAGCGTGCTCGCGCCGCCGGCCTTGCGCATCTGGACCAGGTTGGTGACGACGGCCCGCACGAGGCCCGTGAGGCTGAACCCGAAGTGCGAGAAGAACCCCGCGTCCTCGGCCGACAGCACCGCCTGGCGCATGATGGGCGGAATCTCGTCGTAGCGCAGGACCACGCGGCGTTCGGTCGCGAATTCGCCGACGACCGTGCCGTCGCGCCCGAGCACGCGCGTGATGGTGTCGGGCTTGTACTGGTCCAGCGCCGAGATGCCGGGAAGATCGTCGGAATACGCGAACAGGACGCCGCTCGCCGTGCCGGCGAGCGCGGCGCCGACGAACAGCAACACGAGGCCCGCGTGCCGGGCGAGGGCGGGTAGGCGTGGCATGGATGCGGGCCGACGGCGGACCGCTTTCATTGTGCCATCACCGTCACCTCGGCCGTCCGTCTAACCCGGACGCCGCCTCGACCCTCCCGCGCGTGGAGCGGCGCCGCTGTCTCGACCGTTGCCGCGCCGCTGGCCGCCGGAGGCGCTCGAACCCGGCGGTGGCCCTGTCGTCGGCGGGTTCGCTGCGGGCGGATCCGCGGTCGTCCCGGACGACCCCGGCGTCTGACGCGCGCCCCTGGCGCCCTCCCAGGCGCGTCCCCGGCCACGATCGCCGGAGGGCACCGTGGCCGGCGGCGCTGCGCCTGGCCGATCACCCCTCGAGGGCTCGCCCCGCGCACCCTGGGGCCTCACGGGTGGACCGGTCGGCACGCGGCGGCCGTCCGCAGCGGAACGCCCACGCGCGGTCGACCACGCCCGGTCGTCCGGTCGCGCAATCTCGGCCGCGCCCGCGTCGTCGCGCCATCGGGGAGGCGCGTCGGTGGGCCGCCGCACCGGCGCGGACTCCCTGGCGGCCGGTGGTGCGTCCAGTTCAGGTGCCGGCGGCTCTTCCGTTCGCGGCCGGGCGGCGCGCGCATCCGGGCGCGGCGGGCCGCCCCATCCCCTGCCGGCAGGCCGACGCGGGCGCACGGCATAGCGGTCGCCATGCGACGCGGGTCCGCGCGGGCCGATCATCTGGGACACGAAACCGCCCAGGACGGGACCCGGCAAGTGCTGCGGGTTCTCGAGGTGTCCCCTGATGGAATCGCGGCGGCCGAAGACGCGGCGCGGCACGATGGACCACGAGGACGCCCACAGTCCGGTCGGGCCGATGCGGGCGCCCACGGAGAAGTCCACAAGCGGACGGGCATTCCAGCCAAGCGGCGCCCAAGCCACGTGGTCCGCGCCAACCGCCCACCCGACCCACCCGGGGCCCCACTGACGGTGCGGAATCCAGTACCAGCCCCGCACGTCGTGATGTCCCCAGCGGCCGTAGTGATGGAGCGGCCAGGCCCACCGGTCGGCGTCGATCCACGTCCACCCGTGTCTCGTGTACCGCCACGTTCCCGAGACGAACGGCCGCCAGTCCCGCCCCGCGGCCGGGAACCACACCTGGCCGTAGGGCGCGAGCGCCGTCCAGCTCCCGTGCGCGTCCAGATCCCCGGCCCAGGGCTGGAGTTGGACCGGCAGGGCGGCAGTCCGAGCGTGCTCCGCCTCGTCGGCCAGGTCTTCTGCCCAGGCGGCGAAGGCGTCGGGGGCGGGTGGCCGCGCCCATCGGGGAACACGGTCGCGCGGGTGCATGAGCAGGGCGATGCCCGGAGCAACGACGACGTCACGGTCGCCGCCGCGCATCACGGCGCGCCCGACGTGCACGTGCACTTCGGTATCACCGGCCAGATCGGCGGCGGCGAGGTCGTACTCGCCGCCTGGTTCGAGGAAGAGCGCGCCGGCGGGCGTGGCCAGGTCGAGCCCTTGGCCTTCCGCCGACGTGCGGACGATGACCCGGCCCGCGACGAGCCGGAGCACCACGCCGGGATCGACACGGAGATCGGTATCCCGGTCCACATGGGCCAGCCCGCCGTCAGGGACGGCGAGTTCCGCGCGACCGCCGTTGGTGACGAGCCGCTCGCCTTCGTCGAAGACGTCGGGCGCGTGGGCGGACTCGACGCGTCCGTCCCTGACGAGCTCCACCGGGCCGTCCACGATGGTGATGGTGAGCGGCGGCGGGAAGGAGGGCAGTGCCGACTCGGCTGGCCATGGCTGAGCGGCGGCGCTGGCGGCGCTGGCGGCGGTCAGGAGGCCGGCGACGGCGACGAGGAACCCTGCACGGCGAAGTCTCACGGCGGCCTCCGGCGACGACGTCGACGGCGCATCGCCCACGACGGGCGGCGGGCGCGGCTGGCCTTGGCAGTATATCGTCCACCCGGCGTCGTTGCCGGACCGGCGCCGCAGCTCTGGCGGCCTGCCGCCCTGTTGCGGCACGCAGATGAAGTTGACAATGAAGGACTCACATTCCATACTGGCGCCGTATGGATTTCTACGTCGTGCTGGGTGTGCGACGTGGGGCCAGCGACGGCGATATTCGTCGCGCCTACCGGCGGCTGGCCCGTCAGTACCATCCGGACATCAACCCCGGCGACCGCGAGGCGGCGGCGCGCTTTCGCGACATTTCGGCCGCGTACGAGACGCTCGTGGACCCCGAGCGCCGGCGCCAATACGATCGCGGCGAAGCGCCCGTGACGGAGGCGCCGGTCTCGGGCTTCGCAGGGTTCGACTTCTCTCCCGGCATTCACGCCGAACCGAAGACCACCTTCGGCGATCTCTTCGCCGACGCCATCCTCGGGTCCCCCGGCCAGCGGCCGATGCGCGGCGCCGACGTGCACGTGGCGGCGACGGTTTCCCTCGAGGACGTCTTTCACGGCGCCCGCCGCCGCCTCGTGATCCACCGGCAGGCGCCGTGCCACGGCTGCGCGGGCTCGGGGACGACGCGGGCGCCGCGGACCGAGTGCCCGGCCTGCGACGGCCGTGGCGTCCGGCGCGTCGCCCGCGGGCACATGGTGTTCACCCGGCCGTGTGACCGCTGCGGCGGCACCGGGCACCGCGAGCGCCGGCCGTGCGGCACCTGCGGCGGCCGCGGGACGGAGCCGCAGGTGGAGACGGTGGACCTGGAGGTGCCGCCAGGTATCGCCGACGGCGCGCGCGTCACGCTCGAGGGCATGGGGCACGCGGGTGCGCACGGCGGCGGGCCCGGCGACGCCTATGTCGAGGTCGTGATCGAGCCGCACCCCCTCTACACCCGCAGCGGCGCCGACCTGCACGTGGAGGTGCCCGTCGCCGTCCACGAGGCGGCGCTCGGCGCCCGGGTGGCGCTGCCGGGCGTCGACGGCAGCGTGGTGCGCCTGAGGGTGCCGCCGGGCACGCAGTCCGGCCAGCGGTTCCGGCTGCGGGAACGGGGGCTGCCGCCGGTGCGGGGCGGCTCCCGCGGCGATCTCGTCGCCGAGATCCGCGTGATGCTGCCCGCCGTGCTCGACGAGCGGTCGAAGGAGCTGCTGCGCGAGTTCGGCCGCCTGCAGCAGGAGAGCGTCAGGGACTCGCGCTTCCCGCCGCTCGGGGACGAACGGTGATGGCGAAGCGGGCCAGCGGCAAGTCGCTCTACATGATCAGCGTCGTGTCCCAGAAGTACGACATCCATCCGCAGACCCTGCGCCTCTACGAGCGTGAAGGGCTGCTGATGCCGTCGCGTACCGATGGCAACACGCGCCTGTACTCCGACGAGGATCTCGCCCAGCTCGAGACGATCCTGACCCTCACGCGCGAGCTCGGCGTGAACCTCGCGGGGGTGGAGATCATCCTGAACATGCGACGCAAGATGGAGCGCATGCAGGACGAGGTCAACGAGTTCATGGAATACGTGAAGCACGAGATGGCGCGCGGACTCGGCGACTGGGAACAGCGGCTCGGCACGGCGCTGGTCAAGTCGTCGCCGACGGATCTCGTGCGACGTCCGGCGCCGGCGGAGGACGCACCGGCCGGTGGGTCGAGACGGCCGAAGTGAACGCCCGCGTCCGCGGCGGCGGTGTACAATCGCCCCGCCATGCCGTGCGAACGCTGCCACGACACCACGTGGGTGATCGAGACCGTCGACGGCGTTGACCACGTGCGCCGCTGTGAGTGCTGGCGGACGGCGCTGGTCGATCGGCAGCTCGAGCACGCGCGCATTCCCCGGCGCTACCAGCACTGCGAGCTCGACAACTTCGAGCAGAACTACGATTCCCTGCGTGAGGCGCACCGGCGTGCGCGCGCGTTCGTCGAGGCGTTCCCCGTCGTCGACCGGGGGCTGCTCCTGCGCGGCCGGCATGGCGTGGGCAAGACCCACCTGGCCGTTGCGGTCCTGAAGGCGCTCATCCGCGAGAAGGGCGCGCGCGGGTTCTTCTACGAAACGCGCGAGCTCCTGAAGCTCGTGCGGGACAGCTACGCGAGCGGCGGCGAGATCACCGAGATGGAAGTGCTGCGTCCGGTGCTCGAGGCCGATCTCCTGGTGCTCGACGACCTCGGCGCGGAAAAGACGTCGGAGTGGGTGCAGGAGACCCTGGGCCTGGTGGTGAACGCCAGGTACGGCGAGCGCCGCCCCACGATCTTCACGTCGAACCTCGTCCACGGCACGGATCTCGACGACCTCAATTCGCTTCGCGTCCAGCTGGGCGAGCGGACGCGGTCCCGCCTGCTCGAGATGTGTCACGACGTCGAGATGGACGCTCCCGACGTACGCGAGTACGGGCTGCACCCCACGCCCGAAGCCGCCGCCCGGTCGCTGCGCGACTCGACCGCGGGTGCCGAGCGCCGCGGCCGTTCCGGCTTCCCGGACCGCAGCAAGGGGATGGCGAGAGCGGCGCTCAAACCCCGGGGACAGGCGGACGTGGCCTGGTCCGGCGGGAAGGGCGGGTCCGCGTAACCGACGGCCGTGGCGGGCCTCTACATCCACGTTCCCTTCTGCGCGGCGCTCTGCAGCTACTGCACGTTCACGCGCGGCCTCCTCGATGAGGCGCTGAAGGCGCGCTTCGTCGATGCGCTCGTCACCGACATCCGGCGCCATGCCGACGCCGTGCCCGTCGAGTCGATCTACTTCGGCGGCGGCACTCCGTCCCTCCTCTCGGTGGAGGAACTGTCGAGAATCCTCGAGGCGTGCCGGGGCGCCTTCGACATCGCCGCGGATGCGGAGGTGACCCTCGAAGCGAATCCCGAGAGCGTCTCGACGCCGACGGCGGAGGGCTATCGCGCGGCGGGCGTCAACCGCGTCAGCCTCGGCGTGCAGTCGTTTCGGCCGGATGAGCTGGCGCGCCTGGGGCGCGTGCACTCCGCGGGACGATCGGAATCCGCCGTGCGTGAACTGCGCGCGGCAGGGTTCGACAACGTGAGCCTCGACCTGATGCTGTGGCTGCCGGAGCAGCGCCCGGAACAGCTGATGGAATCGGTGGCGCGCCTGATCGCGGTCGGGCCCGAGCACGCGTCGCTCTACCTGCTCGAGATCTACCCGAACGCTCCGCTCAAGGACGAGGTGGCCAGAGCCGGCTGGACCGTGGTGCCGGACGACGTGGCCGCGGACATGTACCTGGCCGCGATGGAGGCGCTCGACGGGGCGGGCTATCGCCAGTACGAGATTTCCAACGTCGCCAGGCCGGGCCGGGAGAGCCGTCACAACCTGGCGTACTGGACCGACGGCGACTGGCTCGCCTTCGGCCCTGGCGCGCATGGCGCCGACGCGTCGTCACGATGGCGCGTCGTCAGCAGCACGGCGGACTATGTCGCTCGTGTGAGGGAGGGGAGGGACGTCGTGGCGGAGCGGTGGGCGCGCACAGGCCCCGCGCGCTGTGAGGAGGCCCTGTTCATGGGCCTGAGGCTCTCCGAGGGCATCGACCTCCGTCGCATCCACGCCCGGTACGGCGTGGATGTGTGGGCGCGGTACGGCGAGGCGCTACAACCGTTCGTCGAGGCGGGACACCTCGTTCACGAGCCGACTCGACGGATTTTCTTGACGCGAACCGGGATGTTGGTGGCTAATGACGCCATGACCGTTTTCCTCGGCCCGGGAATGCGGTAGAGTATCCGCTCTTTCGAACGTAAGGAGGCTCGTACAATGCTTCGAGGTTTCGGTATGTCTCCGGCCGCGCGCCGGTCGTTCGTGATGGGTGCCGCCCTGACGGTCGTGATGGTCGCCGCGCCCGCCTTTGCGCAGGATGCCGCACCGGCGGCCCCCGTGCTGCCCCTCGAGGGGGATGCAGTCACGATGACCGTGCTCATCAAGCCGGACAAGACCGCGGACTTCGAATCGGTGCTCTCCAAGCTGAAGGAAGCGCTGACGAAGAGCGAGAACCCGAAGCGCCGTGAGCAGGCGGCGGGCTGGACGATCTACAAGACCGGCCAGGCGGTTCAGGGCAACGTCGCCTACATCATGATCATCAACCCGGTCGTGAAGGGTGAGGAATACGACATCACCCGCCTCATCGCCGAGGTGTTCCCGACCGAGGTGCAGGAAGTCTTCGAGAAGTACAAGGACTCCTTCGCCGGCCGCGGCATCACGCCGCTCACGAAGTTCATGTCGATGGGGCAGTAGCCCCGCCGAGGCCCGTGTTCGTGCCGCTCGTCTGGCTGCTGGCGCTCACCACGATCGCCAGCGGCCAGCCGCCGGCTCCCGCCCAACCGCAGGCGCCTGCCGCCGCGGACCCCGCCCGCCTGACCTTCCCAGCCGGCGCCACCGGACTGGTGCTCGTCCTGGTGAAAGCCGATCGCACCGCGGACTACGAAGCGGTGCTCGCCGCTGTACAGCAGAGCTTGGCCGCTGCGAGCGACGACGCGCGCAAGATGGCGGCGGGCTGGCGGGTCTTCAAGGCGAGGGAAGCCGACGCCAAGGGCAACGCCGTCTACGTCCACTGGCTGCCGTCGCCCGTGGAGGACGCGGACTACCGTCCGTCGCAGGTGCTCGACCGCCTGTCGGCGTCGCTGCCCGAGGAGCTGCTCGTCAAGTATCGGGATGCCATCGCTGGAGCCCCGACGCGGCTCTCGCTGGACGCCGTCGCCGATCTCGGGCTCGCCCCGGTGGCGCCGAAGCGCTGAAGGGCTAGAACCCCAGCGTGGCCCCCGCGTACACGCGGTGGTAGGTGTCGTGGACGGGCGCGCCGCGCAGGCGCAGCAGTCGATAGTCGAGCCGCAGCTTCAGCGGACCCGCCACCCGGATCTTCACGCCTCCGCCGATGTTCGTCGCCAGGCTCGTCTCCTGACGGGCGCCGAACGTCTCCCGGTAGAACCCGGCGCCCGTCGTGCCGTAGAAGCGTAGCCTCGAGACGTCGAGCGGCGTCTGCACGATCACGTTGGCCAGGCCGGTCGTGAGGGCCGGTGCTCCAGCGGCCTCGTCCTGCACGATGCGCGTGCCTTCGACTTCGAATCCGACCACGACGAGGCCCGCGCCGGCCGCGAGGCCCCGAACCGAACGCGTGGCGCCGGTTGGTGACACACCGAGAAACGCCGTGACGTCGGCGGTCGCGCGCGCGGGGGAGGCGGCGAGCCACGCCAGCGCCAGCAGCAGCGTCCACGAGCGCGTGCGCATGCGAAACCCTCCTCGTCCCAATGATATGATCGACCCTCACCGACGACGCCTTGCACATGCGACGCCGACAGTTCTTCGCACCCATGTGCCCGTCACGTTGCGGCGGCCGTGGGACGTCTTTCAGGGGTGCCGGCGCCATCCGGACCGGCGTGGAGATGACGTCCTGCCCCTCGTTCCCGCCCCCTTCAGACGAGCGCGCGTGATCGACTTCTCGTTGTCCGACGATCAGCGGCTGTTGGCCCGGAGCGTCCGGGCGTTCGCGGAGGCCGAGATCGCCCCGCACGTGCGCGCCTGGGACGACGCCCAGCACTTCCCCCGAGAGCTCCTGCCGAAGCTGGCCGCCCTGGGGCTCATGGGCATCCAGATTCCCGAAGACCTGGGCGGCGCCGGGATGTCGGCCGTCGACTACTGCCTCGCGCTCGAGGAACTGGCCCGTGTCGATCCGTCGGTGTCGCTGTCGGTCGCCGCGCACAACGGCCTGGGCACGGCGCACCTGGCGATGTTCGGATCGGACGAGCAGAAGCGGCGCTTCGTGGCGCCGCTGGCTGCCGGCACGAAGCTCGCGGCTTGGGGACTCACGGAGTCGGGATCGGGCAGCGATGCTGCGGCGATGCGGACCACCGCCGTTCGCGACGGCGACGGCTGGGTGCTCGACGGGTCGAAGGCGTTCATCACCCACGGCGCCTCGGCGGACGTCCTGGTCGTGATGGCGGTCACCGACCGGTCGAAGGGCAGCAAGGGCGTGTCGGCCTTCGTGATCGAGCGGGGGACACCGGGGCTGCTCGCGGGGCGCAAGGAAGACAAGCTCGGGATGCGGGCCAGCGAGACCGTCGAGGTGATCCTGGAGCGGTGCCGCATTCCGGCCAGCCACCTCATCGGGGAGGAGGGGCAGGGCTTCATCCAGACGCTGCAAGTGCTGGATGCGGGCCGGATCGGGATCGCCGCGCTCGCCGTCGGGTTGGCGCAGGGGGCGTACGAGTGCGCCCGGCGATACGCGGCCGAGCGCCGCCAGTTCGGCGTGCCGATCGGGTCGTTCCCGTCGATTCGCGCCAAGCTCACGACCCACGCGGCGGCCGTCCAGGCCGCGCGGCTGCTCACGCTGCGGGCCGCCTGGCTGAAGGACGCCGGTCGGCGGATGACCCTCGAGTCGTCGATGGCCAAGCTGTACGCGAGCGAAATCGCGGTCCGGGCGTCGGAGGACGCCGTGCAGATTCACGGCGGCTATGGCTTCGTGAAGGACTACCCGGCGGAGAAGTTCTTCCGTGACGTGAAGCTCACGACCATCGGGGAGGGCACGAGCGAGATCCAGCGGCTCGTGATCGCCCGCCAGCTGCTGGCCGCCTGACGTGACCGACCGGCCTCTCAGCCGACGGGTGCTCGACGGCGACCCCCGGGCCATCGCCCGCGCCATGTCGCTCATCGAAGACGGCGCGGCGTCGGCGCCAGGGCTCGTGCGCGACCTGTTCCCACACACCGGTCGGGCGTACGTGGTCGGTGTCACGGGGCCGCCAGGCGCCGGGAAGAGCACGCTGGTCGACCGGCTGATCGCCGAGGTGCGGCGCGGCGGCGACTCCGTCGGCGTCATCGCGGTCGACCCCACGAGCCCGTTCACGGGCGGGTCGATTCTGGGCGACCGGCTGCGGATGCAGGCGCACGCCGGTGACGCCGGTGTCTTCATCAGGAGCATGGCGACGCGGGGCAGCCTGGGCGGGCTCGCCCCGACCACCGCCGACCTGGCCGTCGTTCTCGACGCCTCGGGGCGGTCGATGGTCGTGATCGAGACCGTCGGGGTCGGCCAGGACGAGGTCGACATCGTCCGCACCGCCGACGTCTCGATCGTGGTCCTGGTGCCGGGCACGGGCGACGACGTGCAGGCGCTGAAGGCCGGCATCATGGAGATCGCCGACATCTACGTCGTGAACAAGGCCGATCGGGACGGAGCGGACCGCATGGTCACCTCCATCGAGTCCAACCTGGCGCTCCAGGCCTTTGCCGACGGCCAGTGGCGCCCGCCGATCGTCAAGACCGAGGCCACGACCGGCCGTGGCGTGGACGACCTGTGGGCCACGGTGCGCGCGTTCCGCGAACACACGGCAGGACAGCGGCACCAGCGGCTCGTCGCCCGGCAGGAACACCGGCTCCGCGAACTCGTGTCGCGGCAGTTCCTGGCTCACGTGGAGCGCCGGGTGCTGGCCGAAGGCGAGTTCGACGCGATTGTCGAGCGGATCGCCCGCCGCGACGTGGACCCCTACACTGCAGCGGCTGACGTGCTCGGGCGGGCGCTCGGCCAGGGACCGCGCCCGTGAAGGTGCGCCTCGATCACATCGGCATCGCGCTGCCGGCCGTGGACGCGGCCGCGGCGTGGTATCGCGACCGCTTCGGTCTTCAGGTCGGCCATGTCGAAGACGTGGGCAGTCAGCACGTCCGGGCGCACTTCATCGACGCCGGCGGCGCCCTCCTGGAACTGCTCGAGCCGACGGCCCCCACGTCGCCCATCGCGAAGTTCCTGGAGAAGCGCGGTCCCGGCCTGCACCACGTCGCGCTCGCGGTCGAGGACATCCACGCGGCGCTGGCCGAGCTGAAGATGGCGGGCGTCAGGCTGATCGACGACGTCCCGCGCCCTGGCGCCGAAGGCGCCCTGGTGGCGTTCATCCATCCGTCGGCCTCCTACGGCGTGCTCGTGGAGCTGAAGCAACCCGCGTCCGGCACCGCGGCGGGCCGGCTGTCCCCGGTGCCGCGCTTCCTCGGTCCGGCGCGCACCTCGCTGGGCGACGTCGAGCTCATCTCGCTGTCGGACGGGTTCATGGCCCTCGACGGCGGGGCGATGTTCGGCGTCGTGCCACGGACGCTGTGGGAGCGCCGCCTCCCGCCCGACGACCGCAACCGTATCCCGCTGGGCCTGCGCCCGCTCGTCGTCCGAGGCCGTGAGACCGTCCTCATCGACGCGGGTTGCGGCGACACGATGGACCCGAAGCTGGCCGCCATCTACGGCCTCGACCGCCAGTACCACCTGGCACACGCCCTGGCGGACGCCGGGCTCGGCGTCGAGGACATCGATGTCGTCGTCGCCAGCCACCTCCACTTCGATCACGTCGGCGGGTTCACCGAGCGGCGGCCCGACGGGACGCTGGCGCCGCGGTTCCCGAAGGCGCGGTACGTGGCCCACGCGGGGGAGTGGCACGACGCCACGCATCCGCACGAACGGAGCCGGGCCAGCTATCACCCGGACAACTTCGAGCCGCTGATGGCGGCCGGGGTTCTGACGTTGGTGGAAGACGGCGCGGAGATCGTGCCGGGAATCCGGTATCGCCGATCGGGCGGCCACACGGCCCATCACCAGGTGGTCGTCATCGAGTCGTCGGGGCAGACCGCCGTGTTCGCAGCGGACATGTACCCGACGTCGGTGCACGTGCCGGACCCGTGGGTGATGGGCTACGACCTGTATCCGGTGCAGACGCTCGACTTCAAGCGCGCGTTCGCGCGCGAGGCCGTCGAGGGCGAGTACCTGGTCTTCTTCGAGCACGACCCGTCGCTCGCCGCCGGACGGCTGCGGGAGTCGGGCGGCAAGCGCCACGTGGAGCGCGTGCTCTGACCCTGGCGAGTGCGGCCCGGACGGCCGGGCCGTGGAGGCATGACATGTCGGCGGACATCGGCATCATCGGCGGCAGCGGGCTCTACGACATGGAGGAGCTCACGGACCGGGAGGAGCGGGTGCTCTCGACGCCGTTCGGCGACCCGTCGGGGCCCTACGTCCTCGCGACGCTGCGCGGCCGCCGGGTGGCCTTTCTGGCGAGGCACGGCATCGGACACCGGCTGATGCCGTCCGAGCTGAACTTCCGGGCGAACATCTTCGGCTTCAAGCAGCTCGGCGTCGGGCACATCCTGTCGGCAAGCGCCGTAGGCAGCCTGAAGGAGGAGTACCGGCCGCTGGACCTGGTGTTCCCCGACCAGTTCCTGGACCGCACGTTCAACCGCGTGGGCACGTTCTTCGGCAATGGCCTGGTCGCCCATGTCGGGTTCGCGCACCCGGTGTGCGAGCGCCTCAGGCTGCTGGCGGCGGGCGCCGCCGAGGCGTGCGGCGCGCGCGTGCACCGCGGCGGCACGTACGTGTGCATGGAGGGGCCGCAGTTCTCGACGCTCGCGGAATCCCGGCTCTACCGCTCCTGGGGGATGGACGTCATCGGCATGACCAATCTCCAGGAGGCCAAGCTCGCGCGCGAGGCCGAGATCTGCTACGCGACGATGGCGCTCGTCACCGACTACGACTGCTGGCACCCCGACCACGACGCGGTGACCGTGGAGATGGTGATCGGGCACCTCGTCCAGAACGCCAGGACCGCGCAGCGGGTGATCGCCGACACCGTGGAACAGCTGGGGAACGAACGCGCCTGCGCATGCAAGGACGCCCTGGCTGCCGCCCTCATCACCCGTCCGGACGCCGTGCCGGCGGCGCTGCGCCGTGATCTGGCGCCGCTCATCGGCAGATACCTGCCCGTCACCGACTGACCCGTCCACAGGAGACCCGAGCCCGCCATGAAGCTGATCGTCACTGGATCCATCGCCTTCGACTACCTGATGTCGTTCCCGGGCAAGTTCACCGAGCACCTGCTGCCGGAGCACATGCAGCGGGTGAGCCTGAGCTTCCTCGTGGACTCGATGGACAAGCGCCGCGGCGGATGCGCCCCGAACATCGCGTACACGCTGGCGCTGCTGGGCGAGCGGCCGCTCCTGATGGCGACCGCGGGGCAGGACTTCGGTGAGTACGGCACGTGGCTGTCGTCGGCCGGCGTCGACACCTCGCTCGTGAAGGTCGTGGCCGACAAGTTCACGGCCTCGTTCTTCTGCAGCACCGATCACTCCAACAACCAGTTCGCCATGTTCTACACCGGCGCCATGGCGAACGCCGGCGAGCTCTCGTTCCGCACGATGGAGGATCTCGCCGCCAACGGCCTCGTCATCATCTCCCCGAACGATCCCGAGGCGATGGTGCAGTACGCCGAAGAGTGCAGCACGATGGGCGTGAAGTACATCTGGGATCCCGGCCAGCAGTGCGCGCGCATGGACGGCGCCGCCCTGACGGACGGGATCGTCGGTGCCCACCTGGTGATCTGCAACGACTACGAGTTCGAGCTCATCCGGCAGAAGACGGGCATGTCCGAGGACGACGTCCTGGCGGAGGCCTCGACCCTGATCGTCACCCGGGGCGAACACGGCTGCACGGTCCTGACGCGGGGCGGGCGGACCGACGTCGCGGCCGTGCCGCCGGATCGCATCGTGGATCCGACCGGGGTCGGCGACGCCTTCCGGGGAGGCCTCATGAAGGGCCTGGCCGGCGGCCGGTCGCTCGAGACGTCGGCCCAGATGGGCAGCGTGGCCGCGACGTGGGCGCTCGAGCACCTTGGCGGTCAGAGCCACGCCTACACGTGGACCGAGTTCCGCCAGCGCTACGAACGCCACTTCGGCCCGTTGGCGTAGCCCACCGGCGGGGGCGCGGCGGCCGGACGGCCGCGCGAGCGTTACGAGACGCCCGCGGCGAAGCGCGCGCGCGCGGCTGCGACGATCCGCGCGTACTTGGCCTGCTGGAGCTGCCACTCTGTCTGCAGCAGCGCCACCTGCGCGTCGTTCAGTTCGGCCGACGTGATGACGCCGTTCTCGTAGGACGTCTGCGCGATGGCCACGCTCTCCCGGGCGAGCTCCAGCGCCTTCTGCTGCGTCGCCACGACCTCGGCCGCGGCCTGCAGGTCCGTCCAGGCCGTCTCGAGTTCCAGGTGGCCCGCGTCGAGCGCGGCCTTCAGGCCGTGTTCGGCCTGGCGCATCTGTGCTTCGGCGGCGGCTCGTCGGGCGCCGGCGGCTGGGGCGGTCAGGAGTGGCACGCGAAGGGCGACGCCGAAGGTGTAGTTCTGATTCGTCTGCTGCAGCAGGCGCGCGGCGTCGTTGTTCTGATACGCCACGTTGCCCACGAGCGACACCGTCGGCTTCCAGTCGGCATTCGCGAGAGCGGCCGCGTTCACGGCGACCTCCCGCTGCGCCTCGAACGCGCGAAGGTCCGGCCGGCCTGGCAGCGCGGCCAGGAGGTCTTCGCGGGAGTCGGGTGCCGCCAGATCGTCGAGCGTGCCCTCAAGCCGGAGGGCCTGCGTCTGGGGCAGGGCGAGCAGGGTCCGGAGGGCTTGGTAGGCCTGGTCCACTGCGGATTGGTACTGGATGCGGCGGGCGCGGGCGTTGGCCAGATCCACCTCGGCCCGGAGCACGTCGAGCCGTGCCACCGAGCCGGCCTCGAAGCGCACGCGGGCCAGATCGAGCTGCCGTGCGGCCAGCGCGACGCCCTCGTCGGCCACCTGTGTGCTCTGCTCGTTGAGGAGGGCGGCATAGAAGGCCTGCACGACGCGAAGTTGGAGGTCCTGGCGCGCCCGGTCGAGCGTGCGCTCCGTCGCCTCGAGCGACGCTCTCTGGAGGTCACGGCCTCGCGTGAGCCGGCCTCCCGTGTAGATGGCCTGCGAGAGGTCCAGCTGCACCACGTTCTTGCGGACGAAGTTGGCCTCGAACCGCTGTTCGTCCGGCCCGAAGACGCCTGCCGGGATCACGATCTCCGGGAACTTCTGGATCGGCTGGTACTGGTAGCTCACGGTCGCGCTCGGCAGGAACGCGGCCCGTGCCTCGTCCACCCTGGCCTCGCCGGCCTTGACGCCCTGCTCGGTCACCCGGAGCGCCTCGTTGGCCGTCAGTGCCCGCTCCAGGGCCTGATCGAACGTCAGCGTCATGGGCGGAGCGGGGGCCGTCTGGCCGAAGGCGGCCGAGGCGCCCCACGCCCAGCCTGCCAGCGCCAGCAGCACGACCAGGCCGGCCACGCGCGTGGCCCGTGCCATCCTGGCGCCCGCGGCGCCCTGGCGCCAGGCGGCCAGGCGCTCGAGGAACCGCGACAGCAGGAGGTACGCCACGGGCACGACGAGCAGCGTCAGCGCCGTGGACGTGATCAGGCCGCCGATGGTGGCGATCGAGATGGGCGCCCGGAACTCGGCGCCCTCGCCCGTCGAGGCGGCCGACGGCCACATGCCCAGGATCATCGCGAGCGTCGTCATCAGGATGGGCCGCAGGCGAATCGGGCCGGCCTTGAGGATGGCGTCCTTGATCGACAGCCCCTCCTCGCGGTGGAAGTGATTGGTGAGGTCGACCAGCAGGATCGCGTTCTTGGTGACGAGCCCCATGAGCATGACGACGCCGATCATGGCGGGCATGCCGATGTTGTTGCCCGTGATCAGCATGCCCAGGAGCGCGCCGACGACGGCCAGCGGCAGCGACAGCATGATGAGGAACGGCTCGGTGAAGGACTCGAACTGGGAGGCCAGGACGATGTAGATGAAGGCGACGGCCAGCATCAGCGCCAGCCCCATCGCCTGGGCCGACTCCTGCATCATCTCGACGTCGCCGGCGAAGCCCCATTCGAAGTTCGGCGGCATCGTGACGCCGGCCATCACTTCGGTGAGGTCGCGGGTGACGTCGCCCAGCGGGCGGCCGTCGAGTTCGATGGCGATCTTCGCCTGCCGGCGGCGCTGTTCCCGCTCGATGTTCGTCGGCCCGATGGCGGGTTCCATTCGCACGATGTCGCCCGTGCGCACGACGGCGCCGCGCGGCGAGTAGAGGGGCGTCCGCGAGATGATGGCGAAGTCGTTCCGGAATTCCGGGGCCAGCCGGACGCGGATGTCGTACTCCTCGTTGCCGTCCCTGAGCTTCGTCGGAACGACGCCCTCGACCATGCCGCGCAGCTGCGACGCCACCGACGCGACCTCGAAGCCGAGGTCGGCGGCGAGCGATCGGTTCACGTGCGCCACCATCTCGGGCTGGCCGCTCTCGAGGGTGCTGTCCACGTCGGCCGTGCCCTTCACCTGGCGCGCCTTCGCCACGATCTCGTCGCTGAGACGCTGGAGCGCCGTCATGTCGTCGCCGCGGACGAAGATGTTCACGGGCGCCTCGCTGGGCGCGCCCTGCATGAACTCCGGGTCCGTGACCGTGGTGCGTACCATCCGGAGCGTCGCGAGGCGGTCGCGGGCATCGGCCTTGATCGCGAGGATGCCCCGATCGCGAGCGTCCTTCGGCGTCACCCGCACCTGCAGGCGGGCCTTGAGTGCGTCGTTGTTCACGCCCACGGTCGAAAAGATCTGCGTCACCTCCGGGATGCCTCGGACCACGGCCTCGACGGTGCCGACTTCCGCCTCGCTCTGCTCGAACGACGTGCCAGGCGGCAGTTCGACGAGCACTTCCATCTGGCCCCGGTCCTCGAGCGGCACGAATTCCGTGCCCAGGATCCGGAGCGTCGACAGGCTGCTCAGGAAGACGACGGTCGCGATGGCCAGGACGCTCCAGGGGTGTTCGACGGCCCAGCCCAGGACCCGGTGGTAGCGCTGGTCGACGCGGTCGTACAGCGCGCCCCAGCGCTCGAGGAAGCGGCCGACGCGCGTGCGGCGGCGCTCCTCCGGCGGGACGAAGCGCACGAACCGCGAGGACAGCATCGGGTCGAGCGTGAAGGCCACCAGCAGGGACATGGCCACGGCGAACGCGATCGTCAGCGCGAACTGCTTGAAGAACTGTCCCACGATGCCGGTCATGAAGCCGACGGGCAGGAAGACCGCCAGGATCGTGAACGTGGTCGCCATCACGGCCAGACCAATCTCGGCCGTGCCGTCACGCGCCGCGACCATGGGCGGCTTGCCCATCTCCATGTGGCGGAAGATGTTCTCGCGCACGACGACGGCGTCGTCGATGAGGATGCCGATGACGAGGGACAGGGCCATCAGCGACATCATGTTGAAAGTGAATCCCACCACGTACATGAAGAAGAACGTGGCGATCACGGACGTCGGGAGCGCAAGCGCCGTGATGAGGGTGGAGCGCCAGTCGCGCATGAACAGGAACACCACCAGCACGGCCATGATGCCGCCGAACACGATGTGGCTCCGGACGTCGCGGACGTTCTCCTTGATGAAGTCCGCGTCGTTGTGCACGGGCCGGATCTGGAGATCCGGGAGCGTGCCTTCCTGCTCGATCCGGGCGAGCGTCGCCGAGACGCGGTCGGTGATCTCCACGGTGTTGGCGCCCGACTGCTTGCGGACGGAGAAGGACACGGCATCGGCGCCGTTCAGGCGCGTCGTGGTCTTGCGTTCCTCGAAGCCGTCCACGACGGTGCCGACGTCCTTGAGACGCACGGTGGACCCGCCCTCGGAGCGCAGGATCACGCTGGCGATCTCGGCGGCGTCGCGGAACTCGCCTTTCGTGCGGAGCGTGACGCTCCGTCCGTTCCGCTCGACGCTGCCACCGGGGAGGTCGAGGTTCTCGGCCGCGAGCTTGGCCGCGACCTCCGTGATGGGCATGCCGAGCGCCTCGAGCCGGCGGGGATCGAGGTTCACCTGGATTTCCCGGACCTGGCCGCCGTTGACTTCCACCGCGGCGACGCCGTCGATCTGCTCGAGCAGCGGCTTCAGTTCGTCCTCGACCTGCCGACGGACCCGGTCGGACGGCTGCGTCGACCCGACCGCGAACACCATCACGGGGAGCGCGGCCACGTCGAAACGCTGAATCGTGGGGTCCTCGATGTCGGGCGGCAGGAGGGCCCGGATCGCGGCGACCTTCTCGCGTACCTCGGCGGCCGCGGCCTGGGCGTCGACCTCGAGCCTGAGTTCGATGCCGACGCGGGAGAAGCCTTCGGTCGACGTCGAGATGACGCGTTTGACGCCGTTGATGCCGGCCACGGCGTCCTCGACGCGCTCGGTGACGAGCGACTCGACCTCCTCGGGCGCCGCGCCCGGGAAGACGATGCTCACGTTGATGAAGGGGAAGTTGACCTCGGGGAAGAGATCGATGCCGAGGCGTCCCATCGACACCAGCCCGAGCACGACGAAGCTCAGGATGGTCATGGTCGCGAAGACCGGGCGCTTGATCGACGTATCAGAAATCCACATGTCGCGTGTCTGGGTGCAAGGACGGAAGCGGGACTAGTTGACGCTGGCGCGGACCTTCGTGCCGTCGCTCAGCTGGCGGCGGGCGTCGGCCACGATGACGTCGCCGGCCGCGAGGCCCGAGACGACCTGGACGCGCTGACCGTCGGAGAGGCCCTCGGCGATCTCCACGGCCTGCACGGCGTCGTTGTCGATACGGAGGACGACGCGCTTGCCACTCCGGGTGGTGATGGCTTCGCGCGGCACCACGACGCCCTGGTCCGCCGAGGCGGTCACGATCCGGGCGGTGGCGTACATGCCGGAAAGGAGGGCGGCGCCCGTGTTGGGGACGCGGATCTCGACGCGGAAGTGCCGGTTGCGCTCGTCCACTTCCGGCGCGATGGCGGCCAGCGCGCCGGTGTAGCGCTCGCCGGCCCGCGCCTGCACCACGACCTCGGCCGGCATGCCGACCTTCAGCCGGCCCGCTTCGAGTTCGGAGACGCCGGCCTCAAGCTTCAAGGTCCGCAGGTCGGCGATCACGACGACCGGGGCGTCGCCCGGGAGGGCGCCGGGGTCGTAGTTGCGCTCCACGACGTGGCCGGCGACCGGCGCCCGCAGCGTCGTGTCGCGCTGCACCTCGCGCGCTCTCCGGAGCGTGGCCTCGGCCTGTGCGAGGCTGGCGCGCGCCAGCTCGCGCTGGGCGGCCGCCGCCTTGCTGGCCGTCTCAGCGGCGTCGAGGCGCTGGCGCGGCAGCGCGCCCTTCTCGAAGAGGTTGCGAGCGCGCTCGAACTCGGTCGTGGCGTTGCTGAGGGCGGCCTCGGCGGCATCCACGCTGGCGGCGGCGACGGCCACTGCCGCCGCCGCGGCATCGGCCTGCGCGTCGATCTCGCGGCGGTCGATGGTGGCCACGGCCTGCCCCTCGGACACGGGCGCGCCGATGTCGACCATGATCCGTTCGAGGGCGCCAGGCACGCGCGGCTTCACGCCCACCCGCGCGCGCGGCACGAGGTTGCCTGAGATCTCGAGCGCGGATTCGACCGTTCCGGCACGGACGGTGATGGCGGCGACGTCCACCGGCGGGGGCGCGGCAGGTGCGGCGGCTTCCGGGGCCGCGGCGCCGCCGCAGCCGGCAGACGACACGAGGGCAAGGGCGCCGATGGCGCCCCGAAGGAAACGACTAGCCAGCATCGGGGACAACTCCAGGGGTGTGGGACGGGTCGATGGCCCCGCCACTGGAGGGATGGCAGGGCGTGAAGGTCAAGGACGCGCCGGCGGCCAGGCCGGCGATCGTGGTCTCGAGGACGTCGCGGGCCAAGGCGTCGCAGTCCTCTCCGGGCGCGAGGCGGCACGAACAGCCGAGGACGGCCGGACCGGTCAGTGCCCCCCACAGCACGTGGAGGGCGACCTGCGGGTCGAGGGTCGGCGGGAAGCGCCCGGCGTCGATGGAACGGCGGATGCGAGACGCCACCCGCTCGAGCATCTGCTCGAGCAGTCCGAACCCCTGCCATTGCTCGGTGATCGCCGGGACGGAGCGGTCGACGAACATGAGGTGGAAGAACTCGCGCTGGTCCTTCGAGAAGCGGTAGTAGGCCCACCAGCAATTCCGGAGGTCCTGCATGGGATCCGGGTCGCCGGCGACCTCGGTGATGGCCTGATCGAGCCGGGCGAATCCCTCGGCGGCCAGCGCGAAGAAGATGTCGTCCTTTCCCGGAAAGTAGCTGTAGATGGCCGCCGGGCTGTATTCGATCCGCTCGGCGATCTTGCGGATCGACACGTTGGCGTAGCCCTCGTGCATGAAGAGGTCGCGCGCCGCCGTCAGGATGGCCTCTCGGACGGCCAGGCGCTCGCGATCGTGACGTTCTCGTATGCCCATTCGAACTCGATTGAACAGTGTTCAGAAACCTAATAGCGTTTGACGGCACGAAGTCGGCGTTGGTTCCGGGCTACACTAAGCGCGGTGCGAGCGACCACTGCCGAGCGGACTCAGACGCTGCCACCTGCGGGCGCCGCGGCTCTGGCGTGGGTCGTACCGGGTGCGGCCCATCTCGCATTGGGTAAACGCCAGAAAGGCTTGGTATTCCTGGTCGCGATTCCGTGCATGTTCGCGATTGGCCTCGCGCTCGACGGGCGGATCTTCCCGTTCGACCTGACGCAGCCGCTGGCCGCGCTCGCGGCCTTCGCCGCGCGCGGTGTCGGTCTCCTGGGCCTGGCGGCCGGCTGGCTCGGCTTCGGCAAGGGCGTGGTCACGGCCGCTTCCTACGAGTACGGCAACACGTTCATCATCGTGGCCGGCCTGCTGAACATGCTCGTGGCCCTGGACGCGTTCGACGTCGCGTCGGGTCGCAAGTGAGATGACGAGCCACCTGCTGCTGCTCGTCCTCTTCGCGGCGTTCGTCGCGCTGGTGTTCGCCGTGATCGCGCACGACGAACCTCGGGAGCAGGCGCGGCTGGGCCTGCGAATCCTGGCCGGGTTCGTGGCCGCCGGCCTCGTGCTCGGCTGGCTGATGTACCCGCTCCCGCTGTGAGCAGCGCCCGCCGGGGCCCGGCCGCGAGTCTTCCGACGTCCGCCTCGGTGCTGGCGCTCTGGGCCCCCGTGGGGCTCTACATGGCGCTCATCTTCTGGGCGTCGTCTCTCCCCTCGCCGCCCTCGCCGGCCCAGGTGGGCGACAAGGTCCAACACTTCGCGGCCTATGCCGGCCTGGGCCTGGTCACCATCCGGGCCACCGCCGGCGGACGCATCCGCGGCCTGACGCTGGCGGCCGTCGGCCTCGCCTGGGCAATCGCCGCCGTCTACGGCGTCACCGACGAGTGGCACCAGGCCTACGTACCGGGGCGCACCTCGGACATCGCCGACGTCGCCGCCGACTGGTTGGGCGCGGGCCTGGCCGCTGTGGGGGCTGGGGCGTTCGGTATAATCGCTCGTTCGCGCCGGGGCCCCGACGCGCACTGAGGCGCCGATGACCTACGACAACCTGCTGGTCGAGCGCGACGGCGCCGTCGCCGTCGTGACCCTGAATCGGCCCCGCGTCCTGAACGCGCTGGACTCCAAGACGGTCGCTGAGCTCGGGGACTGCATGGCCGCGCTGGGCGCGGACCCCGCGGTCGGCGCGATCGTGCTGACCGGCTCGGGTGACAAGGCCTTCGTGGCTGGAGCGGACATCAACGAACTGGCCGCGCTGTCGCCCGCTGAAGGCAAGGAACACGCGGCGACCGGCCAGCGCGTGTTCGACGCCATCGAGTCGCTCGGCAAGCCGGTGGTGGCCGCCATCAATGGCTTCGCGCTCGGTGGCGGGTGCGAGCTGGCGATGGCATGCACGCTACGGATCGCGGCGGACTCGGCGCGCCTCGGCCAGCCCGAGATCAACCTCGGCCTGATCCCCGGTTACGCCGGGTCGCAGCGCCTGCCCAGGCTGGTGGGCCGGGGCCGCGCCCTGGAATTGCTGCTCACGGGCGAGATGATCGGCGCCGCGCGCGCCTACGAGATGGGCCTGGTGAACCGGGTGGTGCCCGCGGCCGATCTGCGCGCCGAGGCCGTCAAGCTGGCGGCGGCGCTGGCGGAGAAGGCCCCCATCGCCACCCGATACCTCCTGGAGGCGGTCCACCACGGGGCGGAGATGCCGCTGGCAGAGGCCCAGCATCTCGAGGCCACGCTCTTCGGGCTCGTCGCCTCCACCGACGACATGAAGGAAGGCACGCGCGCGTTCCTGGAGAAGCGCAAGGCGGCGTGGAAGGGCCGGTAGTGCCCACTTTCGAGGGCGCGCAGGACGCGCGCGGGCTGAAGTTCGCCGTCGTCGTGGCGCGCTTCAACGACTTCGTGACGACCCGGCTGCTGGCCGGGGCCCGCCAGGCGCTGGCCGATGCCGGCGTGTCCGCGGACGACGTGGACGTCGTCTGGGTCCCCGGCGCCTTCGAGGTGCCCGCCGCGGCGAAGGCCGTGGCCCGTCTCCGGCCCCCGGCGGCGGTGGTGTGCCTGGCTTGCGTGATTCGCGGCGGCACGCCCCACTTCGAGTACATCTCGTCGGCGACGGCTCACGGTCTCATGACGGCCGCGCTCGACACCGGCGTGCCGATGACGTTCGGCATCCTGACGACCGACTCGGTCGAGCAGGCCGTGGAGCGTGCCGGCGCCGACCGGTCCAACAAGGGATACGAAGCGGCCCAGGCGGCCGTCGAGCTGGCCACGCTGGTTCGACGTCTCGGAGCGGCGTCGTGACGACGCTCCAGCCGGGTGGTGCCCGCTGGGAGGCACGGCACCGGGCGAGGGAGGCGGCACTTCGAGCGCTGTATCTCATCACCGTGGGGCAGGTTCCGCGAGACGCCGCGCTGGATCTCGTGTCCCCCGCGGCGAGCGACGACGACGGCCTGGCGCTCGATCCCGAGGCGCGCGCCCTCGCCGACCGCCTCACGACCGGCACGTGGGACGCCCGGGAGGACCTGGACGCCCTGATCGCCCCGCACTGCGTGAACTGGCGCATCGAGCGGCTGGCCGTGCTGGACCACCTCGTGCTGCGCCTGGCCGTGCACGAGTGGCTCACGGAGAAGGCAACGCCGCCGAAGGTGGTGCTGAGCGAAGCCCTCGAGCTCGCGCGCGTCTATAGCGGCGACGCAGCCGTGCGCTTCGTCAACGGCGTCCTCGACGCCGTCTACCACCGTCTGCGTCGCGAAGGCCGTATCATCGACTGACGGCTGACGCCTCATGGCGTCCGCCCGGTCCCCGAGGAGTCGAAGCCCGCGATGTCGAGCGAAGCCACACAGGGTGAACAGCGCCGGGCCAACCTGGCCGCGATCGAAGCGCTGGGCGTGCCCACCTACCCCCATCGCTTCGATGTCACCCACACCGTGGGCGACCTGGCCGACCGCTACGTCGACGCTTCCGCCGACGCGCTGGAACGCGACCGGGTGGAGACGGTCGTCGCCGGACGCGTCCTGAGCATCCGCAGCTTCGGCAAGGCGGGCTTCCTCGTGTTGTCGGACGGCCGCCGACGGCTGCAGGTCTACGTGCGCCAGGATGCCCTGTCGGAGAGAGACTACGCCGTGTCGAGGCTGCTCGATTTCGGAGACCTCGTGGGAGTCAGCGGGCACCTGTTCCGGACCAAGACCAACGAGCTCTCGGTCTGGGCCGCCTCGCTGACGTTCCTGGCGAAGTGCTTCCTGCCGCTGCCCGAGAAGTGGCACGGGCTGCAGGACATCGAAGTCCGGTATCGGCAGCGCTACCTGGATCTCATCGTCAACCCGGACGTCAGGCGGGTGTTCGAGATCCGCAGCCGCACCGTGGCCGCCATCCGCGACGTCCTGACCGGCCGGGGGTTCCTCGAAGTCGAGACGCCCATGATGCAGCCGATTGCCGGCGGCGCGCTGGCCCGGCCCTTCGTCACCCATCACAACGCCCTGGACATCAAGCTGTACCTCCGGATCGCCCCGGAGCTGTACCTGAAGCGGCTCGTCGTCGGCGGCATCGAGCGCGTGTTCGAGATCAACCGCAACTTCCGGAACGAGGGCATCTCCACGCAGCACAATCCCGAGTTCACGATGCTCGAGTTCTACTGGGCGTACGTGGACTACCAGACGCTGATGGCGTTCACCGAGGAACTGCTCTCGACGGTGGCCGAGCGGGTCACCGGCGGCACCACGTGCCGCTTCGGCGACCACGAGATCTCCTTCGCCGCCCCCTTCCGCCGGCTCTCGATGCGGCACGCCGCCGCCGAAGAGGCGAGCCGCCGGCTTGGCCGGACCGTGGCGCCCGACGACCTCCGGACGCTCGACGGCGCCCGGGCCGTCGCGCGCGATCTCCACATCGACGTGGCGCCAGGGGCCGGCGCCGGCAAGGTCACGAGCGACATCTTCGAACACTTGTGGCAGGCGTCGCTCGTCCAGCCGACGTTCGTGTACGACTTCCCGACCGAGGTCTCGCCGCTGTCGAAACAGCGCGCCGACGACCCGGACACCGTCGAGCGCTTCGAGCTCTACATCGGCGGCTTCGAGGTCGCGAATGCCTTCAGCGAGCTGAACGATCCCGATGAGCAGCGCCGCCGCTTCGAAGCCCAGCTCGCCGACAAGGCCCGGGGCGACGATGAGGCGCATGCCATGGACGAGGACTACGTCCGGGCCCTCGAGTACGGCCTGCCGCCGACCGGTGGGGAAGGCATCGGCATCGACCGGCTCGTCATGGTGCTCAGCAACAGCCCCTCTATCCGCGACGTGATCCTGTTCCCGCAGATGCGCCCGCGCGAGTAGCCCGGTCGATTGCCCCGTGCCCTACGAGCTCTTCGTCGCCCTGCGGTACCTCGTCGCCAAGCGCAAGCAGGCGTTCATCTCGGTGATCTCCCTGGTCTCGATGCTGGGCGTGACCGTGGGCGTGATGGCGCTCGTGATCGCGCTGGCCCTGATGACGGGGCTGCAGCAGGGAGTGCGGGACCGGATGCTGGGTTCGCAGGCGCACGTGTACGTCTGGAAGCCCGCCGGTCTGACCGACTACCACGCCGACGTCACCCGCCTGGAGGCGCTGCCCGACGTGCTCGGCGCGGCGCCGGCGCTCATGGGGAAGGCGCTCGTGAGCAAGGAAGACCAGCAGGCGTTCATCACCATCAAGGGGATCGACCCGGCGCTGGAGCCCAACGTGACCGACATCGCGGGCGCCGTCACGTCTGGGGCGTTCGCGGACCTCACCACGGGCGGCGAGGACCAGCTGCCGGGTATCCTGATCGGGCAGGAGCTGGCCGGGCAGCTCGGGGCGCTCGTCGGCGACACCGTGAGCGTGCTGACGCCGAACGGCACGCTGTCGCCGATGGGCGTCATGCCGCGTCAGCGCCGGCTGCGCGTGGTGGGCATCTTCCAGCTGGGCCTCTTCGAGTTCGATCAGGCGTTCGGGTACGTCACGCTCGACACCGCCGGGCGGCTGGCCGGGAAGACCGAGCCCGATCACATCGAGTTGCGCGTCCGCGACATCTACGAGGCGCCGGCCATCGCCGACGAGGTCTCCACGCTGGACGGCACGACCTACGTGGCCCAGGACTGGGCCGACCTCAACAAGTCGCTGTTCTCGGCACTGTGGCTGGAGAAGGTGGCCATCTCGATTGCGATCGGACTCATCGTGATGGTGGCCGCCCTGAACATCGTGGCGTCGCTCGTGCTGCTCGTGATGGAGAAGAGCCGCGACATCGCCATTCTGAAGACCATGGGGGCCTCCGGTACAGGCATCCGCCGGATCTTCATGCTCCAGGGACTGGTCATCGGACTCGTCGGCACGCTGGTCGGCGCCACGCTGGGCGTGGCCATCGCCACCGCGCTGGACCGGACGCGGGCGATCCGCATTCCGGCCGACGTCTACCAGCTGTCCTATCTGCCGTTCACCATCGTGCCGCGGGATGTCGCGATCGTCGTCATCGCCGCCGTCGTGATCTGCTTCGTGGCCACGATGTACCCGTCCCGTCAGGCCGCGCGACTGGATCCGTCCGAGGCGCTCCGGTATGAGTGACGTGCTCCTGACCGCCGAGGGCGTGCACAAGTCCTACACGCCGGCCGGTCAGCGCCTGGACGTCCTGCGGGACCTCGACCTCGAAGTCGCCCGCGGCGAGATGGTGGCGATCATGGGGGCATCCGGCGTCGGCAAGAGCACCTTGCTGCACGTGCTCGGGGGACTCGATCGCGCCGGCGCCGGACGCGTCGTGGTCGACGGCTTCGACATGACGTCGGCCGACGACGCGTCTCTCGTGGCGTTCCGGAACCAGCGCGTCGGCTTCGTCTTCCAGTTCCATCATCTGCTGCCGGAGTTCAGCGCCGTCGAGAACGTCGAGATGCCGCTCAGGATCGCGCGGGTGCCCGCCGACGAGGCCCGACCCGTCGCGGCCGGGCTGCTCGAGCGGGTCGGCCTGTCGGAGCGCCTGTCCCACCGGCCCGGGATGCTGTCGGGCGGAGAGCAGCAGCGGGTGGCGGTGGCGCGTGCGCTCGTGCGCCGTCCGGCGCTTCTGCTGGCCGACGAGCCGACGGGCGATCTCGATGAGCGGACCGCGGACGCCCTGCACGCGCTCCTGCGGGAGATGCACCGGGAGTTCGGACTCACCGCCGTGATCGCGACGCACAACCCGCGCCTGGCGGAGCAGTGCGATCGCGTGCTGCGTCTCGAGCAGGGCCGGCTGACGCCGGTGTGACGGCGGCGGCCGTCAATCGCCGAATGTGATGCCCTGGGCCAGCGGCAGCGACGAACTCCAGTTGACGGTGTTGGTCTGCCGCCGCATGTAGGCCTTCCAGGCATCCGAGCCCGACTCGCGCCCGCCGCCCGTCTCTTTCTCGCCGCCGAACGCGCCGCCGATCTCAGCGCCGGACGTCCCGATGTTCACGTTGGCGATGCCGCAGTCCGACCCGCGCGCCGACAGGAACGCCTCGGCCGTGCGCATGCTCTCGGTGAAGATGGCCGACGAGAGGCCCTGCGGCACGCCGTTGTGCAGGGCGATCGCCTCGTCCAGCGTGCCGTAGTCGAGGACGTAGAGGATGGGCGCGAACGTCTCGTGCAGGACGACGTCGGCCTGCGCGGGCATCCGGACGATGGCGGGGTCGACGAAGAGCGGGCCGAGATCCGGCCGGCGTCCGCCGCCGCAGAGCACGCGTCCGCCAGCACCCACGGCGGCTGCCAGCGCGGCCTGCATCTTCTCGACGGCGGCGTCGTTCACGAGCGGGCCCATGAGCGTCGACGCGTCGAGCGGGTTGCCGAGGCGGACCTGGGCGTACGCCTTGAGGAGGCGGTCGGTGAGGGCATCGACGACGTCGCGGTGCACGATGAGGCGCCGCGTGGACGTGCAGCGCTGTCCGGCCGTGCCGACCGCGCCGAAGAGCACGGCCCGCACCGCCATGTCGAGATCCGCGTCGGGCGCGATGACGATGGCGTTGTTGCCGCCCAGTTCCAGGAGCGCCCGCCCGAACCGTCCAGCGACGGCCTGCGAGACGCGGCGGCCGACCGCGGTGGACCCCGTGAACGAGATGAGCGGCAGGCGTGCGTCGCCCAGCATCCGTTCGCCGATCGTGGCGCCGGTGCCGACGGCCAGCGTGAACACGCCGCTCACGCCGTGATCGGCCATGACCTGATTGGCGATCCGCTGGACCGCCACGGCGCAGAGCGGCGCCGGCTCGGCCGGCTTCCAGACCACGGTGTCGCCGCACACGGCTGCGATGGCGGCGTTCCACGACCACACGGCGACGGGGAAGTTGAATGCCGTGATGACGCCGATGGCGCCCAACGGATGCCACTGCTCCATCATGCGGTGGCCGGGCCGTTCCGACGCGATGGTGAGGCCGTACAGCTGCCGTGAAAGGCCTGTCGCGAAGTCGCAGATGTCGATCATCTCCTGGACCTCGCCGTGACCCTCCGCGCGGATCTTGCCCATCTCGAGCGTGACGAGGTCGCCGAGCGGCTCCTTGGCGGCGCGCAGCGCCTGGCCCAGGTCCCGCACGAGCTCTCCGCGCTTGGGGGCGGGCGTCTCACGCCAGGTCCGGAATCGTGCGGCGGCCGCGTCCACCACCCGGTCGTACTGGCCGGGGGTCGCGAGCTGGACGTGCCCCAGCACGTCCCCGGTCGCGGGGTTGTAGGACGTGAGGGCCTCGCTGTCCGCGCCACGCGCCCAGTCGTCGATGCCGGAGGAGACGCCGGGATTGAGGTCGGCCAGGCCGAGGCGGTCGAGCACGGCTTTGGCGGTTGGCAGGGCGGCGGTCGGCATGAGGCGTCCTTGCGAATGCGGCGGGGCTCAGTCGAGGCCCGCGAGATGGAAGATGGTCTTCGCGATCCCCGAGTAGTCGTCGTCGCCCCCACCCGCCGTGAGTTGTGCGTGGACAAGCTGCTGCACGAGGGCGGTCGAAGGCGCGGCCACGCCGTACTCGGCCAGCGCCTCCACGACAATGCGCATGTCTTTCTTGTACAGGCGCGCCTTGAACCCGGGCACGTAGTTGCCCGCGAGCATCCGCTCGCCATGGACCTCGAGGACGCGGCTCGCGGCGAAGCCGCCGAGCAGCGCCTGGCGCACCTTCGTGCCGTCGACGCCGGACTTCCGGGCCAGGGCCAGGGCTTCGGCGACCGCGACCATGGTGCCGCCAATGACGAGCTGGTTGCAGACCTTGCAGATCTGTCCGGAACCGGACGGGCCGACGTGGACGATCCGGTCCTCGCGGCCCATGTGGGCCAGCAAGGGACGGACGCGGGCCAGCGCCTCACCGTCGCCGCCAATCATGAACGTGAGGGTGCCATCAACGGCTCCGATCTCGCCGCCGCTCACCGGAGCGTCCAGGTAGGCGCTGCCGCGCTCGGCCACCATGGACGCGAATCGGACCGCGGCGGCGGGGGCGATGGTGCTCGAATCCACCACCACGGTGCCCGGCTGCAGCGCCTCGAGCAGGCCGGACGGGCCCTCGAGCACCTGCGCCACGTCTGGAGCATCGGGCAGCATCAAGACGATGACCTGGCACAGGGAGGCGATGGCCGCGGGCGTGGTCGCGACACTGGCGCCGGCCTCGACGAGCGCCCGCTCGGCGGGGTGGCTCCGGTTGTGCACGACGACCGGCACCCCGTGCTTGCGCAGATTGACGGCCATGGGCTTGCCCATGGCGCCGAGCCCGATGAATCCTACGGTGTCGGCCACGACGACCTCCGTGCCGATTGTATCCGTGGGGCGGCGCCGGGTGCAGTGCCTGGCGGGGAACGTTGGGGGCCGGGGTCGTCCGGTGATTCCCGTATAATGAGAACTGACGAGCGGGACCGAAGGTCCGCAAAGGCGATCGGATGTTCGAGCGCTACACCGAAAGAGCACGGCGGGTGCTGTTCTTCGCCCGGTATGAGGCCAGTCAGCTCGGCAGTATCTCGATCGAGACCGAGCATCTGCTGCTTGGCCTCATTCGCGAAGGCAAAGGGCTGACCAGCCGCATATTCCAGCGGTCACACCTCTCGCTCGACACGATCCGCAAGGACATCGAGGGGCGCACCGTATTCCGCGAGAAGGTCTCGACCTCGGTCGAGATCCCCTTCAGCGGCGAAACCAAGCGCGTCCTGCAGTACGCCGCCGAAGAGGCCGACCGCCTGCTGCACAACTACATCGGGACTGAGCACCTGCTGCTCGGCCTGCTCCGGGAAGAACGCTCGGTCGCGGCCAGCATCCTGATGGAGAAGGGCATGCGCCTGCATGCCGTCCGCGAGGACATCGTCCAGCTGCTGAACGAGAAGACGACATCCACACGCGTGAAGGAGACGCCGCTCCTCGCCGAGTTCAGCCGGGACCTCACGGACATCGCTCTCAAGAACCAGCTCGATCCCCTGGTCGGCCGCGACTACGAGTTGGAGCGCGTCCAGCAGGTCCTGTGCCGCCGGACGAAGAACAACGCGGTGCTCATCGGCGAGCCGGGCGTGGGCAAGACGGCCATCGTCGAAGGCCTGGCACAGAAGATCGTCTGCGGCGATGTGCCGCACTTCCTGGCCGACAAGCGTCTGCTGGCCCTGGACATCTCCCTCATCGTGGCCGGTACGAAATACCGCGGGCAGTTCGAAGAACGCCTGAAGGCCATCATGAAGGAGCTGACCGACAACCCGAACATCATCGTGTTCATCGACGAGCTGCACACGCTCGTCGGCGCCGGGTCGGCCGAGGGGTCGCTCGATGCGGCCAACATCCTGAAGCCCGCGCTCAGCCGCGGCGAGATCCGGTGCATCGGCGCCACCACGCCGGCTGAGTACCGGAAGTACATCGAGAAGGATCGGTCGCTCGAACGCCGCTTCCAGGCGATCAAAGTGGAGCCGCCGGGCGAGCAGGAGACCATCCGCATCCTGATGGGCGTGAAGGACCGCTACGAGCAGTTCCATCACGTGGAGTACTCGGCCGACGCCATCGAGGCCGCCGTCTACCAGTCGAGCCGGTACGTGACCGACCGCTTCCTGCCCGACAAGGCCATCGATCTCTTGGACGAAGCCGGGGCCCGGGCGAAGCTGCGCGAGGCGTCGTTCAGCGAGGAATTCGGCGAGATCAACAAGAGCATCCGCGTGGCCGTGGAGCAGCTCGAGAACGCCGTTTCGGCGAAGGACTTCGATCGGGCGCAGTACTACCGTGACCAGGAAGCGAACGCCCGCGAGAACCTCGCCCTCGTGCGCGAGCGGTTCGACGTGCGGCCCAACCAGCGGCGCGTCCTCGTCGGGCGCACCGAGATCGACGAGGTCGTGTCGAAGTGGACGGGCGTTCCGCTGGCGTCGATCAATCAGGACGAGAGCGACAAGCTGATGCGGATGGAGGACGAGCTCCATCGCCGCGTCATCAGCCAGGAGCGGGCGATTTCCGCGGTCTCCCGCGCCATCCGACGGTCGCGGGCCGGCCTCAAGAACCCGGCGCGCCCCGTCGGCAGCTTCATGTTCCTGGGCCCGACCGGCGTCGGCAAGACGGAGCTCGCCCGGGCGTTGGCGCAGTTCCTGTTCGGCAGCGAGCAGGCGCTCATCCGCTTCGACATGTCCGAGTACATGGAAAAGCACTCCGTGTCGAAGCTGATCGGGTCGCCACCCGGGTATGTTGGACACGAAGAGGGCGGCCAGCTCACCGAGCGGGTGAAGCGCACACCGTATTCGGTCGTGCTCCTCGATGAGATCGAAAAGGCCCATCCGGACATCTTCAACATCCTGCTGCAGGTGTTCGAGGACGGTCACCTGACCGACGGCCTGGGCAACCGGGTGAATTTCAAGAACGCCATCCTGATCATGACGTCCAACATCGGAGCTCGCTTCATCCAGAAGCGGGCCACCCTGGGTTTCCAGTCCGATGGCGGCGATACCTCGAAGAGCATCACCGACATGGTGCTGGGCGAGGTGAAGCGGACGTTCAACCCCGAGTTCATCAACCGGGTGGACGAGCTGATCGTCTTCGACGCTTTGACCGATGACGACCTGCGGCGCATCCTCGTGCTGCTCGTTGCGCAAGTGAACGCCAACCTGGCCGACCGGCGGATGCAGGTGCGGCTGACCCCCGAGGCCCTGGACTGGATGATCGACGTCACCTGCAAGGACCGGTCGTACGGCGCCCGGCCCCTCCGGCGGGCCATCCAGCGCCACGTCGAGGACCCGCTGGCCGAGGAACTCATCCGGGGGCGGGTCAAGGACGGCGAGATCGAGGTCTACGTGGAGGGCGGCACCCTGGCCTACCGGACCCGGTCCGAGCCCGCCGAGGCGGTCGGCGCCGGCCATCCGCTTTCCAGCGACGTCTGATTCCTATAGGATCGACGGGTTCGGAGCCCGGCGGGCACCCGCCGGCGCACCCCGGAGGCGCCCCGGGGTCGCGCGGCCGGACCGAACGAACACGATGCGTAGGCTGCTCATCTGCATTGGGCTCAGCGTTCTGGCGCCATTCGGCACTGCCGAGGCCCGCCAGGCCGTCCCCGCCACTCCGCCGGCCGCTCAGGCCGTCCAGCCGTCCCGCCTGCCCCCGGCAGGGTCGGGGCCGGTGATCCGTTTCCTGCAGCTTCGATTCCATCCGGTCGACGAGTCGCTGATCGACCCGCAGACCTACCTCTATTACATCCAGACCCAGCCGAGCCGGAGCAGCGACGGCGTGTGGGTGCCCTACGACGAGCGCGCCGAGGCCCGGCTGCGCGACGACTTCAAGCGGCTCTGGGGCACCAACTTCCTGGACAACCTCTGGATCGAAACCCTCGATGAGCCGTACGAGAACGGCGTGATCGGGAAGCGGATCGTCTTCAACATGGAAGAACGGCCGCGGGTGAAGATCGTCGACTACACCGGATCCAGCAAGGTCGAGCGCACGAAAGTCGACGAGAAGATGAAGGAGGCCGGCATCGCCCTCCGCCTCGACTCGTTCCTCGACGAGGGCGCCGTGCGCCGGGTCAAGGGCATCCTCGCCGAGATGATGAGCGAGAAGGGGTACCAGTTCGCCGACATCACGTCCACCGTCGAGCCCCTCCCCGGCGGGCCGAAGCTCGTGAAGGTGGTGTTCGACGTGCAGGAGGGCCCCAAGATCCGGATTCGCGAGGTCACGTTCGACGGCAACCAGGCCATCGGCGATGGCACGCTGCGCCGGAAGATGAAGGAGACGAAGCAGCACGGGTTCTTCTCCTGGCTGACCGGCGGCGGCACCTTCAAGGAAGCCAAGTTCGACGAGGATGCGGACCTCGTCGTGGCGCACTACCGGAACAAGGGCTACATCGAGGCGCGGGTCGGGACTCCGGAACTGAACACCCTGAACGACAGTCCGGACGGCAAGACGCGCTGGATCCAGGTCAAGATTCCCGTGACCGAAGGCCCCAGGTACAAGGTCGGCGAGTTCGACTTCGGCGGCAACAAGATCGTCAAGGCCGAAGGCCTGCGACCGCTCTTCAAGCTGCAGGCCGGCGACTGGTACAACGAGAAGAAGATCCGTGACGGGCTCCGGAAGACGCAGGAGATCTACGGCCGCTTCGGCTATTTCGAGTTCACGGGCTATCCCGACCTGAAGCCGAAGCCCGCCGCCACCGGCCCCCTCGAAGGCCCGGCCGGTCCCACCGTGGACATCACGATGCAGCTCCAGGAGGGCGAGCAGTACCTGGTGAACCGCATCACCTTCGTCGGGAACACAACCACGCGCGACACCGTCGTCCGCCGGGAGATGCGCCTCGTGGAAGGCGGCGTGTTCGACACGGAAGCGCTGAAGTACTCGGTGCGGCGCCTGAATCAGGTCGGCTACTTCAAGCCGCTCGAGGAAGGGCAGGGCATCGACGTCAAGAAGACGCCGAACGAGAAGAACAAGGTCGACGTCACCCTGAAGCTGGAGGAGCAGAACCGCAATCAGCTCACCTTCGGCGCCGGCGTGTCGCAGTTCGAGGGCTTCTTCGGGCAGCTGTCGTTCCAGACGGCGAACTTCATGGGCCGCGGCGAGAGCCTGACGCTATCGCTGCAGGGCGGCTCGCGGGCCCAGAACTACCAGGTCGCCTTCACCGAGCCGTTCCTGTTCGACCGGAACATCACCGGCGGCGTGGATCTCTACAAGCGCCAGTTCAACTACATCAACCAGTTCACGCAGTCGTCCACCGGCGGCAACCTCACGTTCGGCTTCCCGGTGGCGGACTTCTCGCGGATGTTCCTCGTCTACAGCTACGAGCAGGTTCGCGTGCTGGACCTGAACCCGGCGTACACGAACCCGCAGCTGCTCCAGTTCAACCCGTTCCTGGCCGACTCCCTGCTCATCGGGCAGGGCGGCGCCCGCACGATCAGCAAGATCGTGCCGAGCTTCTCGTTCAATACGGTCGACAACCCGATTTTCCCGAGCACCGGCCGCCGTCTCACGCTGTCGTTCGACTACGCCGGACCGGGCGGCGATACGTTCTTCGTGAAGCCCACCATGGAGGCCGTCGGCTTCTGGCGCCTGTCGCCGCGCATGTCGGTGGGCTCGCGCCTCCAGACGCAGTACATCCGGCCGTACGGCGACACCAAGCAGCTGCCGATCTTCGAGAAGCTCATTCTCGGCGGCGAGTACAGCATCCGCGGCTACGACATCCGCAGCGTCGGCCCGCGCGACCTCAACTCCGGCATCGTGCTCGGCGGCAACAAGAGCCTGTTGTTCAACGCGGAGTACCTGATCCAGGTCGCGGGGCCGGTCCGCCTGGTGCTGTTCTACGACGCGGGGCAGGTGCGGGACATCGGCGAGAAGTTCGGGATGAAGGAAGACATCCTGCAGCTGGTGCCGGCCCCGCAGCCGCTGCTCATCGATCCCCTGGCCTTCACCGGGCTGGTCGATCCGGATGCGCCGGGCCCGACCACGCGGTCCATCGGCCGACAGAGCGCGTTCAAGACGTCGACCGGCGCGGAGATCCGTTTCTTCATGCCCGTGCTGAACGTGCCGTTCCGGCTGATCTTCGCCTACAACCCGCAGCGGGGCGGCGTGCTGACGAACAACCTCACGCCTGCGAAGCGGTTCACCTTCAGGTTTGCGGTCGGCTCGACGTTCTGAGGTGCGGCCCCGGAAGGCGCGGTCCGTCAGGGATGGGTCACTTCGATTTCGTAGTCCTGCGCGTCGCTGAGTGCGCCGATGTCGAAGACGCGGACGCACAGCGTGCCGGTGGACGTGGCGCGGCCCAGGAGGGACGCGGACACGGTCGCGCGGTCGTTCGAGATGACGGCCTGGCAGGCCGTGCCGTTCCAGGTGCCCAGGCTGAAGCCGACGACTGCCTCACCGTCGGGGGCGATGCCCTTCAGGACGGCCGTGACGTCGCCCCCGCCCGTGGACGTCACGGGGAAGGGGTGGGACGTCGCGCCGTTGCGCGAGAGCGTGCCGGTGAACGTGTCCGTCACGATGACCGTCACCGGGGTGGGCTGTGTGAGCTGATCGAGGATCGACTCGCCGCAGCCGGCGGCGAGGACGGGAAGGAGCAGGACGGAGGCGAGTGTCACTCGGGGCATCACGGTCCTCGGAAGCGGTCCCAGCCACTGATCTTACCCGGGGCGACGGACTGGAGTAAAATGCATCGGTTATCGGTCTTGCCGAAAGGAATGCCAGCAATGAGACGTATGGTCGTGGCCGTTGGTCTCGTCGTGGTGACGGGAACCGCATCGTTCGCTCAGACGTCGTCCCCGGCGCCGGCCACCGCCCAGCCCGCCGCCCAGGCGCCGGCCCCTGCCCCGCAGGTGCTGCCCTTCCCCGACGGGGCCAAGATTGCCTTCGTCGTGCTCCAGCGCATCGTGCAGGAGTCCAGTGAAGGGAAGCAGGCGACGGCCCGGGTTCAGGGCCTCCAGCAGAAGAAGGTCGCCGAGCTGAACGAGCGGCAGAAGGCAGCGCAGGATCTGCAGGAGAAGCTGGACAAGAGCGGCGCCGTGATGAGCGAGGCGGCGCGGGCCGACCTGGCCAAGCAGATCGAGCGCGCCAACGTGGACCTGCAACGGGCCACGCAGGACGCCCAGCAGGAAGTGCAGGAACTCCAGCAGCAGCTGCAGGAGGAGTTCCAGCGCCGGATCGCTCCCATCATCGAGGCGGTCGGCAAGGAACGGGGCCTGCACTACATCTTCAACGGCCCCGACTCCGGCCTCGTGTGGGCGGACGCCGCGCTCGACATCACCGGCGACGTCATCAAGAAGTTCGACGCCGCGTCCAAGGCTCCCGCCCCCGCGGCCAAGCCGCAGGGCCGCTAGCCCGCTCCGAGTCGTCGCAGCCCCATCGGTGGGGCTGCGCGTCCCACCCCGTGGCGCTGCCCGTTCCCAGCCTGATCGCCCACCTCCCCGGCCGCTTTCCGGCGCCGCTGCTGGACGTCGTGTCGGCATCGTCGGTGGACCGCCTCACGGCCGCCAAGGCGATCAGCGCGAGCGAGGAGTACTTCCAGGGCCATTTCCCCGGCATGCCGCTCATGCCGGGGGTTCTCATGCTCGAGGCGGCGACACAGGCAGCAACGGCTCTGCTCACGGGCGACGCGCGGCCGGGGAGGGGGACGTCAGTCAGCCTCCGCGGCGTGGACGACGCGAAGTTCCGCCGGCACGTGGTGCCCGGTGATCGACTGGACGTGGAAGTCCGCCTGGTGAAGCGCCGCGGGCCGATCGCCCGCGTCCAGGCCACGCTCAGCGTGGCCGGTGCGGTCGTGATGGAGGCGCAGCTCGTGCTCGCGGCGTCGGATTCGGCTGCGATCCACCCGTCGGCCGTCGTGCACCCGGGCGCCGTGATCGGCGCCGGGTCGGTCGTCGAGCCGGGCGCCGTCATCGGACCACACGTGGTCCTCGGACGACGCGTGCGCGTCGGCGTCTCCGCCGTGATCGACGGCCACACCACCATCGGGGACGACACGCAGATCTTTCCGTTCGCGTCGATCGGTCTGCCGCCTCAGGACTTGAAGTATCGCGGTGAACCGACCCGCCTCGTCGTGGGGGCGGGGAACGTGTTCCGCGAGTGCGTGACCATCCATCGCGGCACGGTCGGGGGCGGCGGCGAGACCCGCATCGGCGAGGGCAACCTGTTCATGGCCTACGCGCATGTCGCGCACGACTGCCAGGTGGGCAGCCACACGATCTTCGGACCGGGCGCGACATTGGGCGGGCATGTCGCCGTCGGCGATCATGCCCAGATCTCGGCGTACTCCGGCATCCACCAGTACTGCCGTGTCGGGCGCGACGCCTTCATCGGCGGGTACTCGGTGGTCACCAAGGACGCGCTGCCGTTCGCGAAGACGGTGGGCAGCCGATCCAGCGCCAAGGTCTATGGCGCGAACACGATCGGGCTCGTGCGCCGCGGGTATCCGCCAGAGGTGCTCGCCAGGCTGAAGAGCGCGTATCGACTGCTCCTCACGTCGAGGCTCCGTCCGGCCAAGGCCTTGGAGGCCATCGAGCACGACCCCGACCTGCGGTGCGCGGAGGTCGATCACCTCGTGTCGTTCATCAAGTCCTCCGTCCGGGGCGTCACGCTGGGGCGCGTCAGCCGCCGCCTCGACGAGTCGGACGACTGACGCCAGACGTGAAGCTGGGGCTGCTCGCCGGCAACGGCCGATTCCCGTTCCTCGTGCTCGAGGCGGCCCGGAGCCTGGGCCACGACGTGACGATCGTCGCGGTGAAGGAAGAGGCCGACGCCGATCTGGAAGCCGCGGCGGCGACGCCCGTGCCCGTGCCGATCCACCGCGTGTCGCTGGGGCACCTGGGACGCTGCCTGTCGATCCTGCAGGACGCCGGCGTGACGCACGCGGTCATGGCTGGACAGGTCAAGCACACGAAGCTGTTCGGTGTGGTGCCGGACCTCACCTTCATGAGCCTCCTGACGAAGCTCGCCAGCCGCAACACCGACGCCATCATCGGCGCGGTGGCCGACGTGATGCGCGATCGGGGCATCGAACTCGTCGACTCGACGACGCTCCTGACACCACTGCTCGCGGAGGCCGGCGTCATGACCGCCCGCCCGCCCACCGACGCGGAGCGCGCGTCGCTGGCGTTCGGCTATCGGATGGCCGACGTCATCGCGGGCCTGGACATCGGCCAGACGGTCGCCGTGAAGCACAGCGCGGTCGTGGCCGTGGAGGCGATGGAAGGCACCGACGCCGTCATCGCGCGGGCCGCCGATCTGGCCGGGCCCGGCGTGGTCGTCGTCAAGGTGGCCAAGCCCAGGCAGGACATGCGCTTCGACGTGCCCGTCGTGGGGCTGGCCACGGTGCAGGGCATGGCGCGGGCCGGCGCCACGGTGCTGTCGCTCGATGCCGGGAAGGCGCTCATGTTCGACAAGTCCGCGATGATCGCGGCGGCGGACGCCGCCGGCATCACCATCGTCGGGCGGGCGCCCGTGGAGGCGGAGGCATGAGCCCGTCGCTCAGGGTCGCGGTGGTGGGCGTGGGGCACCTGGGCCGACACCATGCCCGACTGCTCGCCGCCATGCCCGGAGTGGAGCTCGTGGCCGTCGTGGATCTCCAGGAGGCGCGCGCCCAGGAGATCGCCGCCTCCGTGGGGACACGGGCGCTCGTGGACTGGCGGGCGCTCGACGGCCAGGTCGATGCGGCGACCATCGCGGTGCCGACCGAGGAACACGTCGCGGTCGGGCTGGGACTCGTGGAGCGGGGCGTCCACGTCCTCGTGGAGAAGCCGCTCGCGCGATCGGTCGCGGAGGCCGACGCGCTGGTCGCCGCCGCGGCTTCGCGCGGCGTGCGCCTGGGCGTGGGGCACACGGAGCGCTTCAACCCTGCCGTCGCAGCGGCCCGCGCCCACCTGCACGAGCCACGGTTCATCGAGGCGCATCGCCTTGGCACGTTCCCCGAGCGCAGCCTGGACATCGACGTGGTCTTCGACCTGATGATCCACGACCTCGACCTGCTGCTTTCCATCGTCGACTCGCCGGTGGCGAGCGTCGAGGCCGTGGGCGTGCCGGTGCTGACGCCGCGCATCGACATCGCCAACGTCCGGGTCCGCTTCGAGAACGGCTGTATCGCCAACCTCACGGCGAGCCGCATCAGCCGCGACCGCGTGCGAAAGATCCGCTTCTTCCAGCCCCAGAGCTACCTGTCCATCGACTACGCCGCTCAGGAGGTCGAGCATTGGACGCTGGCGCCGGTGCCGGACGGGCGTCCGTCGATCGTCGGAGGGAAGCTCGACATCGAGCGCGACGAGCCGCTCAAGCGCGAGCTGGAGGACTTCATCGGCGCCGTCCGAGAGGACCGGCCGCCCATCGTGACAGGCGAACAGGGGCGCGCGGCGCTCGCCCTGGCAACACTCATCGTGGAGCGCATGGCTCATGTCGGTTGATTCCACTGCATCGATCCGGTCGGACGTCGCGGAGACGGCTCGGGAAGGGCGGCGCCTGGACGAGGGCGTCATTGGCGAGCTCGCAGGGCTGACCGACATCCTGACCCTCGGGTCGCTCGCGGACGAGGCGCGGAGGCGTCGCCACGGCACGACGGCCACGTTCGTCCGCGTGTCCGAACTGCCGCTCGATCGGGCGGCGGAATGGGGAGCGCCGCCGGCGGCCGCTCGCGAGGTCCGGCTGGTCGGCGCCCCCGGCGCGGTGGACGCGACGCTCGACGCGGTGCGCCGCGCCCGGTCGCTCGCCGGCGAGCGCGCCGTCCGCGGTTTCTCGACAGCCGACATCGGCCGTCTCGGGGGCGCGCCGGTGGCGGCGGAACTGGCCAGGGCTGGACTCGACGAGCTGGCCTGGGTGGAGGTCGGCCCGGAGGCCGTCGAACTCGTGGACGCGGTCCGCCGTGCGGGGCTCGTGGCCCGCGTCCTGGGTGCCGAGCGGGCGCCCGCCGACCGCGTGTCCTGGCTGCTGGCAGCCCGGGCCCTCGTCGACGCAGTGGGCGGGATCGACGTGGTCGCCCCGCTGCCGCGTGTCCAGGACGCGTCCACGCCCACGACGGGTTTCGACGACGTCCGGACGGTGGCGCTCGCGCGCATCGCGCTGGAGCAGGTGGCGTCGATCCAGGTGGACTGGATGCGCTACGGGCCGAAGCTGGCCCAAGTGGCGCTGACCGTCGGCGCGGACGACCTCGACGCGGTGTCGGCCGAGGACGATGCCGTGCGGGGGCCGCGCCGGGCGCCGCTCGCCGAGGTGTTGCGGAACATCGCGGCCGCCGGCCTCGTTGCCGCCGAGCGGGACGCGCGGCACCGCCGCGTCACCGCATGACGCCGCCGGTCCGAC
Source organism: Vicinamibacterales bacterium (assembly GCA_041394705.1). Lineage (GTDB taxonomy): Bacteria > Acidobacteriota > Vicinamibacteria > Vicinamibacterales > UBA2999 > CADEFD01. Next base: position 419,227 of record JAWKHS010000004.1, on the reverse strand, counting down.
TGAGCGCCGTCTCCTTCCTCAACGCCCGGCCGCTGGTCGAGGGGCTCGACAGGCTGCCGCAGCTGTTCGACGTGCGCGTCGATCTGCCGTCGGCGTGCGCCGAGCGGCTCCACACGGGCCAGGTGGACATCGGGCTCGTGCCGGCCATCGAATATCTGCGCGGGGACTACCGCCTGGTGCCGGACATGGCGATTGGGTCCGACGGCCCGATCCTCTCCGTGGCCGTGTTCACGCGGGTGCCCCTGCGCAGGGTGCGGCGCCTTGCGCTCGATACCAGTTCGCGGACCTCGGTGGCCCTGACCCGCGTGCTGTGCCGGGTCCACTGGGGCATCTCGCCGGAGATGGTGCCCGCGGCGCCGCCCCTCCAGTCGATGCTCGTTGACGCGGATGCCGCCGTCGTCATCGGCGATCCGGCGCTCGACGTCGATGCGGCGGCGGCGGGCGTCGAGAAGGTGGACCTGGGCGAGGCGTGGCGCGAGCTGACGGGCCTGCCGTTCGTGTACGCGGCCTGGGCGGGCCGTCCGGGTGCGCTCGGTCCCGCTCACCTCCGCGCGCTGGCCGAGGCGCGCGACCGCGGCCTGGCGGGCATCGACGCGATGGCCGAGGAAGCGGCGGCCGGCGATGCCGATCGAGCCGCGGTGCTGGCCTCCTACCTGCGTGATAATCTCCGATACGCGTTCGGGCCCCGGGAACGGGCGGGGCTGGAGCGCTTTTTCGCGCTGGCCGCCGAGACCGGGCTCGTCCCCGGCACGCGGCCGCTGCATTTCTACTGATGGCCTTCAGTCTCGACGCGCTCGGCGCCAGGATCCTGGACGGAGGCCGGCTCTCCGCCGGCGAGGCGTTGTGGCTCTACCGCGAGGCGCCGACGCCGTGGCTGGGCCGCATGGCCGACGCGGTCCGCCGGCGCAAGCATCCCGACGGCGTGGTCACCTACATCATCGACCGCAACGTCAACTACACGAACGTGTGCGTGGCGCGGTGCAACTTCTGCGCGTTCTACCGGCCGGTCGGACACGCCGACGGCTACGTCCTCGGTTTCGAGGAGATCCACCGGAAGATCGCCGAGACGATCGCGTTGGGCGGCAACCAGCTGCTGCTGCAGGGCGGCCACAACCCCGATCTGCCGATCGAGTGGTACGAGGATCTCTTCCGTGGCATCAAGGCCGCCTTCCCGGACTTCCGGCTGCACGCACTCTCGCCGCCCGAGATCCTGCACCTGTCGCGCACGTCGAGGCTGCCGGTGCCGGCCATCGTCGAGCGGCTGGTCGCGGCCGGCCTCGACAGCGTGCCGGGCGGCGGCGCCGAGATCCTGGTGGACCGTGTGCGCAAGCTCCTGAACTGTTACGGCAAAGCGACGGCCGACGAGTGGCTGGGCGTGATGCGCGACGTGCACCGCGCGGGTCTCCGCACCACGGCCACCATGATGTACGGCACGGTCGAGACGGACGAAGAGCGTCTCGAGCACCTGCTGCGCCTGCGTTCGCTCCAGGACGAGACGGGTGGCTTCACGGCGTTCATCACCTGGAGCTACCAGCCCGAGCACACCGAGCGCGGGGGAGAGGAGGCGACCGGCCTCGAGTACCTGCGCACGCTGGCGATCGCGCGGCTCGTCCTGGACAACTTCGAGAACCTCCAGGCCTCGTGGGTGACGCAGGGCGGCAAGGTCGGGCAGCTGAGCCTCGCCTACGGCGCCAACGACATGGGCAGCGTGATGATCGAGGAGAACGTCGTGCGTGCCGCCGGCGCCGAGTTCTGCATGGACGAGTTCGAGGTCGTCCGCAACATCGAGAACGCGGGCTTCTCGGCGTCCCGCCGTACCATGCACTACGAACGCCTCGGCACGCCGGTCTTCCGCCAGCGCGAGGTGCCGAGGGTGCTCTCGCTCGCGACCGCGCGCGGGGCCGGGGACGACTCGGTGCCGGACGAACTGCAGCGCTACCAGGCCAGGAGTGCCGCCGGCAAGCGCCAGCGCGGACAGCTCCCGCCGCAGTCGCCGGTGGCCTGACCGGCGTGCACGGGCAGCCGGACCTCGCCGACGTCCTCGTCCGGGCCGCGTGGGTGTGTCCCATCGCGACCCCGCCCCTGCAGGACGGGTGGGTCGCCGTCAGCCGAGGCCGCATCACGGCGGTGGGGCGGGGACACGACGCTCCGCCCGCGCGCGAGGTGCGGGACGTGGGCGGCGCTGCCATCGTGCCGGGTCTCGTGAACGCGCACACCCACCTGGAGCTGTCGTGGCTCAGAGGCCGCGTGCCGCCGGCGGCGGACTTCCTGACCTGGGTGGGACGCCTGATGGCGCTGCGTCGCGGCGTCGAGGACGCCCGCGATCCGGCCGTCGCGGGCCCCATCCGCGAGGCGATCGCCGAGGCCGCGGCCAGCGGGACGGTCGCATTCGGCGACATCGCCAACGCGTTGATCACACCGCCGTTCCTGGCGGAGGCCGCCATGCCGGCGGTGGTCTTCCACGAACTCCTCGGCTTTCGCGTGACCGACGGCGCCGGTGTCGTCGAGGCGGCGCGGGCGCGGCACGTGGGCCTGGCGTCGCGTGACGTGCGGATCGCGGTCGCGCCGCATGCGCCCTTTTCCGTCTCCGCGGAGCTCTTCGAAGCGATCCGCGACGCCGTGCGCGAGGCACGGCGCCCGACCACGAGCGTGCACCTCGCCGAATCCCCTGAAGAGGTGCGGCTGCTGGCCGATGGATCCGGTCCCTGGAAGACCCGCCTCGGCGAGCTCGGCGCCTGGCGACAGGACTGGCAGGCGCCGGGACGCGGGCCCGGCGACTATCTCTGCGACCTGGGAGTGCTCGGCCCCGGCGCGCTGGCCGTACACGGCGTGCACCTCACCGACGCGGAGCTCGAGCGGCTGGCCGCCAACGACGTCACGCTGGTGACGTGTCCGCGGAGCAACCGATGGGTCGGCGTCGGCGATCCACCGGTCGCGCGCTTCCTCGCCTCCGGCGTGCGGCTCGCGGTGGGAACCGACAGCCTCGCGAGCGTGCCCGATCTGAACCTGTTCGGCGAGTTGGCGGCACTCCGGGCAGCGGCGCCCGAGGCGCCGGCCCGTCGGCTGCTGGCGGCGGCCACGTCGGGCGGCGCCCACGCCCTCGGCCTCGGCGACGAGTACGGGGCGCTGGAGGTAGGGAAGCGCGCGGTCTTGGTGGCGGTCGACCTGCCGGCCGGGGTCTCCGATGCGGAGGAGGCGCTGCTCGCCGGCGTGGACGCGGCGTCGGTGCATGTCCTCGGGCTGGGCGGTTACCATGAGACGGCAGTCTGATGGCGTCGCCGACCACCTATCTCCGGTTCATCCGGGCCAGTCACACGGTCTTCGCGCTGCCGTTCGCCTTCACCGGAGCGCTGCTCGCCTCGCGCGAGTCGGCTCCCTCGTGGCGCTCCCTCGCGGGGATCGTCGTGTGCATGGTGGCGGCCCGGAGCGCCGCCATGGGGTTCAACCGGATCGTCGACGCGCGCTTCGATGCGCTCAACCCGCGCACGGCGGCCCGTGAGTTGCCGCGCGGCGCGCTGTCGGTCCGTGACGCCTGGGTGTTCGTCGCCATCGCGTCCATCGTGTTCGTCGCGGCGGCGTTCCAGATCAGCGCCTTGTGCGGGTGGCTCTCGCCCCTGGCGCTCCTCATCGTCGGCTGGTACTCGGTCGCCAAGCGCTACACCTACTACACGCAGGCCTTCCTGGGGCTGGCGATGGCCGTCGCACCCGTGGGCGGCTGGCTCGCAGTCGGCGGCGGCCTGGCGTGGGCGCCGTGGCTGCTTGGACTCGCGATCGGCCTCTGGGTGGCGGGATTCGACATCATCTACGCGTGCCAGGACGAGGCGTTCGACCGTGCACACGGCCTCAAGTCGATTCCCGTGCGCTTCGGCATCGCCGCCGCCCTGACCTTGTCTCGACTGCTGCACGCGGCGACCGTCCTCGTGATGGCGTCGCTCGCGCTCGTGGTGCCGCTTGGGCCCCTCTATCTCGCTGGCGTCGCGCTCGTGGCGGGACTGCTGGCGTACGAGCAGTCGATCGTGACGGCGCGGGACCTGTCCAGGGCGGCGGAGGCGTTCAACCTGAACGGATACGTCGGCATCCTCTACATGGCGGCCACGGCCGCGGCCCTCTATGTCGGCTGACCGCGGCGTTCCGGCGGAGGCCCTCCCGCTCGACAAGGCGCCCTCGCGTATCGCCGGGATGTTCGACGCGATCGCCGGCCGCTACGACCTGCTGAACCGGCTGCTGTCGGCGGGCCTCGACCAGCGGTGGCGGCGGCGGGCGATTGCGGCCTTGAACCTCTCGGGCCGCGAGCGGGTGCTGGACGTCTGCGCCGGCACGGCGGACGTCTCACTCGCGGCCGTGCGGGCGCGACCCGGCGCCGCGCGCGTCGTCGGCGTCGACTTCGCCGGCGGCATGCTGGCCCGGGGCCGGGACAAGGTGGCCGCGGCGGGTCTGGACGGCGCGGTCCACCTCGTGCGCGGCGACGCCATGACGCTGCCGGTCGCGTCGGGCTCGGTCGACGCGGTCACGATCGCCTTCGGCATCCGGAACGTCCAGGGCACCGACGCCGCGCTGGCGGAGGTCCTGCGAGTCCTCCGGCCGGGTGGGCGGATCGCGATCCTGGAGTTCGGCCTGCCGGAGGCAGACTGGCTGAGGCGCCTCTACGAGATGTACTTCCTGGGCGTCCTGCCCAAGGTGGGGCGCCTGGTGTCCCGCCACGGCGGCGCCTACTCCTACCTGCCGCAGTCGGTGGGGGCGTTCCCGTGGGGCAGGGACTTCACGGCGCGGCTCGAGGCGGCCGGGTTCGAGGCGGCCGCGTACAGGCCAATGACGCTCGGCATCGTCTATCTCTACACGGCGAGAAAGGCCTGACGCACCCGGGCGGGCCCCGCGGCAGGTCGAACCGGCGGGTATAATCCTGAAAGTCCTTCATGTACTTCGACTTCGACGATCGGTACCAGGATGTCGAAGCGGTCGGCAGTGCGATCTCCCGCCGGGAGGGGATCGTCCTGTCCATCGTCGTGCATGCGGGCATCCTGCTCCTGCTGATCTATCTCCCCGCGCTCACGTGGCTTCAGTTCCTCCAGCCGACGCCGCCTGAGACCCAGGTGGCGGAGACGCGCCCGCCCGACCAGGAGCGTCCGCGGTTCGTCGTGATCGAGCCCCTGCGCGAGGTGCCCGCTCCGCCCCCGCCCAGGGCCGAGATCTCGGACCTGGACCGCGCCGCGCGGGCCCCCGAGATTGCCGAGCGGCCCGAGAATCCACTGCCGTTCTCGCAGGGCACGTCCGCCGATCGCGTCGTCGCGCCCGAGGAGCCGGAGCGCCGCCGCGGCCCGGAGTCGGAGCCGCCGTCGCCTACGCCGCCGGAGCGCCGCGCCGAGGCCACGCCGCCGATCGTCGAATCGGACTCGCGGAACCCGATCGTCCGCGCGACGCCGGCTGAACCTCAGCGTCCGGCGGGCGGTTCGCTCGGCGAGGCGCTCCGCGACCTGCAGAAGTACGTGCAGCGCGAGGCCATGAACAACCCCACCGGGGGCGTGCAGGACTTCGGTCCGGAGATCCAGTTCGATTCGAAGGGTGTCGAGTTCGGCCCCTGGATCCGGCGGTTCATCGCGCAGGTGAAGCGCAACTGGCTCATCCCGAACGCGGCCCTGGCCATGCGCGGGCACGTCGTGATCCAGTTCAACGTGCATCGGGACGGCTCGATCACGGACCTGGCGGTCGTCCGCCCTTCGGAGGTGGACTCGTTCAATCGCGCCGCCTTCAACGCGCTGATGATGTCGAGCCCGACGACGCCGCTGCCTCCGGAGTATCCGGACGACAAGGCGTTCTTCACGGTGACCTTCTTCTACAACGAGTCGCCGTCCCAGTAGGGACTTGGAGCCGCGCGGATGGTGCCCCGGGCGCAGCAGACCGGCATGCTGGTGATTGTGACGGTGGTGGCCGTGTGGACCCTCGCCGGACTGGCGTGCCGCGGCTCGTGGTGACCCCGCACTTTCTGGCCGTCCTGGGCCCGACCGCCACCGGGAAGTCCGCCCTGGCCCTCGCGCTGGCCGATCGCCTCGGGGGCGAGATCGTGAATTGCGACTCGACCGCGGTCTACCGTGGGTTCGACATCGGCACCGACAAGGTGCCGCGGGAGGCGCAGCGCGGCATCCCCCACCATCTCATCGACGTCGTGGAGCCGACGGACGTCTACACCGCCGCGCGATATGCGCACGACGCTGCGGCCGTCATCCGCGACATCCACCAACGGGGCCGCCTGCCGATCGTGGCCGGCGGCACGGGGCTGTACTACCGCGCGCTGACGCGCGGCCTGTTTCCTGGACCTGCGGCGGACCCGCCCCTGCGCGCGCGGCTCGAACGCGTCGCCGGCCGGCGCGGCAACCGCTGGCTGCACGACGTGCTGGTGCGGCGCGACCCAGCCTCGGCGGTCCGCATCGCCCCGGCGGATCGCAAGCGCCTCGTCCGTGCGGTCGAGGTGCTGGCACTGACCGGACGCTCCCTCACGGCGCACTTCGCCGAGACCGTGCCGCCGCTTCCGGAGTTCGAGCCGATCGCCATCGGCCTCACCATGCCCGGGGAGCTCCTGCTGCCGCGGCTCGCGCGCCGCGTCGAGCAGCAGTTCGCGGCGGGCCTGGAAGAGGAAGTGCGCGGCCTGCTGGCGCGCGGCGTCCCGCGCGAGGCCCGGCCGTTCGGTGGCCTCGTGTACCGCCAGATGCTCGAGTACCTGGCGGGCGTGCGCGATCGCGACGCGACGCGGGCGCTCATCGTCGCCGAGAACCGTCGCTACGCGAGGCGCCAGTTGATCTGGTTCCGCAAAGAGCCTACTCTTAGGTGGTTTGACGGTCCCGGAGAGACGGCGCAGGTCCTTGCGCGCGTCTGGGCCTTCCTGGGAACGCGAGGTCTGCACCACGATGGGAGCGATGCGAGGAATGGCTGACGGCAAGTCGAGCGCGCCCAATATCCAGGACGTCTTCCTCAACTACGCCCGCCGGGAGAAGCTGGCCGTCACCGTGCACCTCCTCGACGGCCGCCAGTTCGAGTGCCGCATCAAGAACTTCGACCGTTTCGCGGTCGTGATCGAGTGCGACGGCCTGGACTCGCTGGTGTTCAAGCACGCCATCGCGACCTTGCGCGTGCCTCGCAGCGTCCCGAACTACTTCTCGTCGCATCACCCCTGATCCTCCGGCGGGCGGCCGATGGCGCGTCGCGCGGTCCTCATCGTCCTCGACGGCGTCGGCGCGGGTGAACTGCCGGACGCCGCCGCCTATGGCGACGAGGGCAGTGACACGCTGGGCAATGTTGCGCGTGCCGTACGCCTGAACATCCCGACGCTCGCGCGGCTCGGGATTGGCGCCGCGGTCCCGATGGCGGGCGTGCCACCGCCGCCCGTGCCCGGCGCGGCCTGGGGCCGGATGGCGGAACGCTCGCCGGGGAAGGACTCGGTCACCGGACACTGGGAACTCATGGGCCTGGTGCTCGACCGGCCGTTTCCGACGTTCCCCCACGGCTTTCCTGCCGACCTCGTGGCTGAATTCGAGTCCCGAATCGGCCGCCCGGTCCTCGGGAACGTCGCCGCGTCAGGAACGGCCATCATCGACGCCCTCGGCGACGAGCACTGCCGCACGGGCCGGCCCATCGTCTACACCTCGGCCGACAGCGTCTTCCAGATCGCGGCGCACGAGGACGTGGTGCCGATTGCCCAGCTCTATCAGTGGTGCGAAGCGGCCTATGCCCTCGTCGTGCACGGGCGCGGGGTGGGGCGGGTCATCGCGCGGCCGTTCGTGGGACCGTCCGGGGCCTTCACGCGCACCGCCCGCCGGCACGACTACGCCATGCCGCCGCCCGCGCCGACCTTGCTCGACGGCTTGCAGCGTGCCGGCGTGCCCGTCACGACGATCGGCAAGGTGGCGGACCTCTTCGCCGGCCGGGGTGTCGATCGCGCCATTCCGACGTCGAGCGACGCGGCCGGCATCGACGAAACGCTCGGCGTGCTGGCGCGCGGCACCCGCGGGCTGGTGTTCGTGAATCTGGTGGACTTCGACACGAAGTTCGGGCACCGCAACGACGTCGCCGGCTTCGCCGCCAACCTCGAGCGGTTCGACGCGCGCCTGCCCGACGTGCTCGCGGCGCTCGACGCCGATGACCTGCTCATCCTGACGGGCGATCACGGCAACGACCCGACCACGCCCAGCACCGATCACTCCCGCGAGCACGTGCCGCTCCTGGTCACGGCGCCGTGGGTGGCCGCCGGACGCGCACTCGGGCGGCGGGAGAGCTTTGCCGACGTCGGGCAGACGCTCGCCGCCTGGTTCGGGGTGCCGCCGCTCGACAGCGGTACCAGTTTCCTGGCGCACCTGGCATGACGGCACCTGCTACCATGCCTGACGTGCGCGCCGTGGGGACGAGCCGGGCATGACGATTCGTGAAGACCTCGAGGCCCGGGAGCGCGAGTTCCTGGCGCCCCAGGCCGCGCACAGCGCCGACACCCGCGGCCGGCTGCGTCAGGAAGAGGAAGACCCCATCAGGCCGGCGTTCCAGCGCGACCGCGATCGGGTCATCCACACGAAGGCCTTCCGGCGCCTGAAACACAAGACCCAGGTGTTCTTCTCACCGGCGGGCGACCACTACCGGACCCGGCTGACCCACACCCTGGAGGTCTCGCAGATTGCGCGCACGATCGCCAAGGTGCTCCGCCTGCACGAAGAGCTCACCGAGGCCATCGCGCTCGCACACGATCTGGGGCACACGCCGTTCGGGCACGCCGGCGAGCGGGTGCTGCAGCAGCTCAGCCCGACGGGCTTCAACCACTACGAGCAGAGCCTCCGGATCGTCGACGTGCTGGAGCAGGACCGGAAAGGCCTGAACCTCACCTGGGAGGTCCGCGACGGCATCGCCCGCCACTCGAAGGGGAAGCACGGCCTGCCGGTCGGCGCGCCGCCCGAACATCGGGCCTCGACGCTCGAGGGGCAGGTGGCGCGGGTGGCCGACATCGTCGCCTACGTGAACCACGACGTGGACGACGCCGTCCGGGCAGGCATCCTGGCCGAGGACGCGCTGCCGGCCAGCGCCCTCGAGGTGCTGGGACGCTCGAGCCCCGAGCGGATCGGGCGCATGGTCTCGGACGTCGTGCGCGAGACGCTGGCGGGCGGCACCACCGAGATCCGGATGAGCGCGGCCATGCTGGACGCCACGCTCGCGCTGCGCGACTTCCTCTTCACGGAGGTCTACGAGAACGCGCCCGCCATGGCCGAGTTCGCCAAAGCGGCGGGAATCCTCGGGGGGCTCTGGGAGCGGGTCCAGGCACGGCCAGAGGCCTTCCTGGACCTTCGCACGGTGGAGGCGGAGGGGCTGGCGGTCGCCACCCAGGACTTCATCGCGGGCATGACCGACCGCTACGCGGTCGGGCTCTTCGAGCAACTGGTCATCCCGAAGCCCTGGGTGGGGCCGTGGCCGGTCTCCGAGCGCTCCCCGGTGGGGCGCTGAGCCGGCGCCGGGCCGTCCGGCCGGCCCGGGGCACGGCCGGGCTGCCCCCGGGGGCCGTGATAGACTGACTGGTCGCCTCGGCCGCCAAATTCGCGGCGGAGGGCACGAGTCATGTTCCTGGATCTCACCGGCATCCGACAGCCCGAGACGGCCATCGACCGTCGCTTCGAGGCCGACGCCTTCGCCCCCGAGGAGGCTTTCCGGATCGTCGCGCCCGTCGTCCTGGCGGGCACGTTGCACAAGGACGACGAGCGGTTCCGGCTGTCGGGCCGGGTCTCGACCCGGATCGAAGTGCTGTGCAGCCGGTGCGCCGAGCCGTTCGAGATGGCCGTCGACAACGCCTTCGAACTGCGGCTCCTGCCCCAGACCCTGGCCGGAGACCGGACCGAAGACCCCGACGACGACCCGACCACCGCCTTCTACGCCGATGATCGCCTCGACCTGGGCCAGATCGTCCGCGAGCAGTGCTATCTCACGCTGCCGATGAAGCCGCTGTGCACGCCCGAGTGCCAGGGCCTCTGCGCGCAGTGCGGCACCAACCTCAACACCGAGCGCTGCGACTGCGCGCCGAGCTGGCAGGACCCGCGGCTCGCCGTGCTGCAGTCGCTCGCTTCTTCCCGGACCAACGACGATGCCTAATCCAAAACGCCGACACTCGAAGACCCGCGGACGCAAGCGCCGCACCCACGACGCCCTGCCGCAGGCCACCGCCGGCGTCTGCCCGCAGTGCGGGGAGCCGAAGGCGCCGCACCGCGTCTGCGGGTATTGCGGGTTCTACAACCAGCGGCAGGTCCAGGCCGTCGACGAGGAGTAGCCGCCTGGCTTCGGCGCTCGCCGTAGTCCGGCGGGGGCGTTCGTGAAGGCGGGCGACGGCCGCACCGTCAGGGTGGCGGTCGACGCCATGGGCGGCGACCACGCCCCAGCGCGGGTCGTGGACGGCGCGCTGGCGGCCGCCAGGCACTCCGGCGTGGCCGTGACCCTCGTGGGCCGCCGCGCCGAGGTGGAGGCCCAGCTGGTCCAGCACCCGGACGCGGCCATGCTCGGCGTGGACGTCGTGGACGCGCCGGATGTGGTCGCGATGGACGAGTCGCCGGCGTCGGCGCTGCGCAGGAAGTCGAGGGCGTCGATCCGCGTGGCGGCCGAGCTCGTCGGTCGTGGCGACGCCCAGGCCCTCGTGAGCGCCGGCCACACCGGCGCCACCGTCGTGGCCTCCCACGGCGTCTTCGGCATGCTCGCCGGCGTCGATCGCCCCGCGCTGGCGCCGGCCATTCCCACGCAGAGCGGCATGGCCGTCCTGCTCGACGCCGGAGCCACGGTGGAATGCCGCCCCCATCACCTGCTGCAGTTCGGGGTCATGGGCAACGTCTACGCGGAGACCCTCCTGGGACTCAGCCGGCCGCGGGTCGGCGTGCTGTCGATCGGTGAAGAGGAGGGGAAGGGCAACGAGCTGACGCGCGAGGCGTACCGGCTCCTGAAGGCCGCGCCACTGGCATTCGTCGGCAACGTCGAGGCCCGCGACGTCTTCGCCGGGACCGCGGACGTGATCGTGTGCGACGGCTTCACCGGGAATGTCGCGCTGAAGCTCAGTGAGGGCCTGGTCGAGACCGTCGAGGCACTGCTCGGCGCCGAACTCGCCAGCACGTTCTCCAGTCAGGTGGGCTATCTCCTGTCGCGCCGGGCCTTCCGCCGCTTCCGGCGCCGGCTGGACTACTCCGAATATGGCGGGGCGCCGCTGCTCGGCGTCTCGGGACTGGTGTTCGTGTGCCACGGCCGATCGTCCGTGAAGGCGATCCGGAATGCCGTCGTGGCGGCATCGCGCTTCGCCGCCGACGGCATCGTGGCGCGCATGGAGCGGCGCGTCGCCGACGCGCTCGTGGGGGGGCGATGATCGCGTTCGTATTTCCGGGGCAGGGGTCCCAGTCGGTCGGGATGGGGAAGGCGCTCGCCGACGCCTTCCCGGTGTGCCGGGCGACGTTCGAGGAGGCCGATCGCGCGCTCGGGTTCCCGCTCAGCACGATCGTGTTCGAGGGGCCCGCCGAGCGGCTCACGCTCACCGAGATCACGCAGCCCGCGATCCTGGCCGTCAGCGTCGCGGCCGCGCGGCTCCTGGAGGAGCGGGGGTGCCGTCCCGACATCGTGGCCGGCCACAGCCTCGGCGAGTACTCGGCCCACGTGGTCGCCGGGACGTTCGCCTTCGCCGACGCCGTCAGGGTCGTGCACCACCGTGGGCGATACATGCAGGAAGCGGTGCCGGTCGGCGCCGGCGCGATGGCCGCAATCCTCGGCGGCGACGAGGCCCTCGTGGCCCGGGCCTGCGAGGAGGCGGCCGAGGGGGCCGTCGTCGGGCCCGCGAACCTGAACTCGCCGGGGCAGATCGTGATCGCGGGCCATGCCGCCGCGGTGGCCCGTGCGGGGGATCGCGCCAGGGCGCTCGGCGCCAAGCGGGTCATTCCGCTGCAGGTGAGCGCGCCCTTCCACTGCGCGCTCATGAAGCCGGCCGAAGTGCGCCTGGCGCCCGAGCTGGCCGCGGTGCCGGCGGCCGATCCGCGCGTGCCCGTGGTCGCGAACGTGGATGCCGAACTCAAGCGGGACGCGGCCGCGTCGGTGGACGCGCTGGTGCGGCAGGTGTCGCAGCCTGTACGGTGGGAGGACTGCGTGCGCCGCCTTGCGTCGGAGGGAGTCACCGCATATGTTGAGGTGGGCCCGGGCACGGTGCTGACGGGGCTCATCAGGAAAATCGCGCGAGACGCGACGCTGCTCAGCCTGGAGGCGCCGCCCGGCCTGGCACCGGTCGAGGCGGTGTTCGGGCGCGGCGCGGACTGACGCGGACCATCGGCCATGAAGAGATTCGAGGGACAGGTAGCGCTCGTCACGGGTGCGTCACGCGGGATCGGCCGCGCCATCGCCTGCCGTCTTGCGGCGGAGGGCGCGATGGTGGCCGCCGCCGCGCGTGGGGACAACGCGAAGGCCGTCGTGGACGAGATCCTGGCCGCCGGCGGGCGAGCGGAGGTGCTGTCGCTGGACGTGACCGACAGCGAGGCCGCCGCCGCTGCCGTCTCCGGGGTGGCCGCGGCCCACGGCAGGCTCGACGTCCTCGTGTGCAACGCCGGCATCACGCGCGACCAGCTGATGCTCCGCATGAAGCGCGCCGACTGGGACGACGTCATCGCGACGAACCTGACGGCCGCCTTCGTCCTCAGCCAGGCGGCGCTCAAGCCGATGCTCAAGCAGCGACGGGGCCGCATCGTCGCCATCAGCTCGGTCGTGGGCCAGATGGGCAATGCCGGTCAGGCGAACTACGCGGCGTCGAAGGCCGGCCTCATCGGCTTCTGCAAGTCGCTGGCGCGGGAGGTCGGGTCGCGCAACGTCACCGTGAACGTGGTGGCGCCGGGCTTCGTCGAGACCGACATGACGAAGGCCGTCGACGACGCGACGCAGAAGCAGTGGGCGGCACAGATTCCGCTGGCGCGGCTGGGCACGCCGGAGGACATCGCGGCGGCCGTCGGTTTCCTCGCGTCGGACGAGGCAGCGTATATTACTGGGCAGGTTCTCGCAGTCAATGGCGGGATGTACACGTAGGAGGGCCAGATGGCCGTAGCGGACAAGGTGAAGAGCATCATCGTTGAGCAACTCGGCGTGGACGAAGAGGAAGTGACGTTCGATGCCTCGTTCGTCGAGGATCTCGGCGCGGATTCGCTCGACACCGTCGAGCTCGTCATGGCGTTCGAAGAGGAGTTCGAGCTCGAGATTCCCGACGAAGACGCCGAGAAGATCACGCGCGTGAAGGACGCCGTCGAGTACATCGAGAAGCACGGCAAGGGCAAGAAGTAGGCGGAGGCACATTGACAAGGCGAGTCGTCGTCACCGGCATCGGGCTGGTGACGTCCGTCGGGATCGGCACCGACGCAACGTGGGCGGCCCTGCTGGCCGGCACGTCCGGGGCCGGTCCGATCACGAAGTTCGACACCGAGGGGTTCTCGACCCGCTTCGCGGCAGAGGTGAAGGGGTTCGATCCGCTCGCGTTCGTGGAGAAGAAGGACGTCAAGAAGATGGACGTCTTCATCCAGTACGCGATCGCGGCGACCCAGTTCGCCATGGACGACTCGGGGCTCGTCGTGACGCCCTCCAACGCGCCCGAGGTGGGCGTGTGCATCGGGTCGGGCATCGGCGGTTTCGCGACGATCGAGCGTGAGCACAGCGCGCTGCTCGCGGGCGGCCCCCGGAAGATCTCGCCGTTCTTCATCCCGTCGTCCATCATCAATCTCGCCTCGGGGCAGGTGTCGATCCGGTTCGGTGCGAAGGGCCCCAACCTGGCGACGTGCACGGCCTGCTCGGCGTCGGCGCACGCGGTGGGCGACTCCTACGAGATCGTCAAGCGGGGCGACGCCGACGTGATGATCGCCGGCGGATCGGAAGCCGCGATCACGCCCATGAGCGTCGGCGGTTTCGGCGCCCTGCGCGCCCTGTCCACGCGGAACGACGATCCGTCGCGCGCCAGCCGGCCGTTCGACAAGGACCGCGACGGGTTCATCATCGGGGAAGGGGCCGGGGTGCTGATTCTGGAGGCGCTCGAGCACGCCCAGGCGCGCGGCGCCCGGATCTATGCCGAGATCGTCGGCTACGGGATGTCGGGGGACGCGTTCCACATCACCGCGCCGTCCGAGGACGGCGACGGCGCCGTTCGCGTGATGACGCGGGCGCTGAAGAAGGCCGGCATTGCGCCATCGGATGTCGACTACGTGAACGCCCACGGCACGTCGACGCCGTTCAACGACAAGCTCGAGACGCTGGCCATCAAGCGCTGCTTCGGCGAGCACGCGCGCTCGCTGGCCATCTCGTCCACCAAGTCCATGACGGGCCACCTCCTCGGGGCCGCCGGCGGCCTGGAGGCCGGCATCTCGGCGCTGGCCGTCCACCATCAGGTGGCGCCGCCCACGATCAACCTGGACGAGGCCGATGCCGAGTGCGACCTCGACTACGTGCCGCACGCGAAGCGTCCGATGGCCATCCGGCACGTCATCTCCAACTCGTTCGGGTTCGGCGGCACGAACGCCGCGCTGATCCTCCGGCGGTTCGACGGCTGAGCCGTCCGCCGCGAGGCGGGTCCTGATACGTCATGAAGATTGCCGTTTGCATCAAACAGGTGCCGACCCGGGAGTGGCAGCCGTCGCTCACCGAGGACCGACGCTGGGTTCGCGACACCGACATCGCGTACGAGATGAACGAGCCCGACGCCTACGCGCTCGAAGAGGGCCTGCGCCTGAAGGAGAAGCACGGCGGGGAGGTCGTGGTCGTCTCGGCGGGCCCGGCCCGCGTGACGCAGGTGGTGCGCGAGGCGCTCGCGCGCGGCGCGGACCGCGCGATCCACGTCCAGGACGACGCGCTCGGCGCGGCCGACGCCTTCGCGGCCGCGGTCGCGGTCGCCGGCGCCGTCGAGGACGAGGCCTTCGACATCGTGCTGACGGGCCTGCAGTCCGACGACCAGGGACACGCGCAGTTCGGCCCCGTCCTCGCCGAACGGCTCGGCATTCCGCACTCCACGATCATCATGGAAGTGCAGATCGCCGACGGCCGCCTGCGGGCGAAGCGCGAGCTCGAGGGCGGCTGGTTCCAGTACGTCTCCATGCCGCTGCCGTCGCTGCTCACGATCCAGAGCGGGATCAACCAGCTCCGCTACGCGACGCTCAAGGGCATCATGGCCGCGAAGAAGAAGGAGATTCGCGTCGTCGCCCCGGCGGCGCCCGTGGTGTCGCGGGTGTCCGTGCGGGCCCTGTCGATGCCGCGCAAGTCGAAGCAGACCGTGATGGTGGGCGGGACGCCCCAAGAGGCCGCGCGCGAGCTCGTGCGCCGTCTGCGCGAGGAGGCGCGAGCCCTATGATTCTCGTCGTCGCGGAGCAGAGGGACGGGCGGCTGAACCGCGCCAGCTGGGAGGCGATTGCCGCCGCCCAGGCGCTGGCGGCCGGTGCGCCTGTCACGGTCGCCATTTTCGGACACGCCGTGGACGCCGCGGCGGGCGAATTGGCGGCGGCCGACGTCGCCGGAGTCTGGGCCGTCACCGCCGAGGCGCTGGCGTCCTATACGCCCGACGCGTACGTCCAGGCGGTCAGCGAGGTGATTGGGGCCGTCCAGCCGACCCACGTCTGCCTGCCGCACACCTACCAGACCCGGGACTTCGCGCCGGTGCTGGCGGCGCGGCTCGACCGGACCCTCGTGACCGACGTCATCGGTCTCGCCAGGAGCGGCGACGAGGTGGTGTTCACGCGCCCGATGTTTCAGGGCAAGCTCGTGGCCGATGTCGTGGCCGAAGGGCCGGCGCCGCATCTCGTGTCGTTCCAGATCGGCGCGTTCCGCGCCGACGCGGTCGCGAAGGGACCTGGGGCGCCGGTGACGGCGCGCGCGGCGAGCGTTGAGGCCTCGACGCTCCGCCAGCAGGCCGAGCCGCCCTTCCAGGAAGCCAAGGCAGCGGTGGACCTCTCGCAGGCCGAGCGCATCGTCGCGGTCGGACGCGGCATCAAGGCGCAGGAACACATGGCGCTGGCCGGCCAGCTTGCGACGGCGTTCGGCGCCGAACTGGCGGCGTCCCGGCCCATCTGCGACAACGGCTGGCTGCCCATGGAACGGCAGATTGGCAGCTCCGGTCAGACCGTGGCCCCGAAGCTCTACGTGGCCGTGGGCATCTCCGGCGCCATCCAGCACGTGGTCGGCATGAAGGGGGCCAAGACCATCGTGGCGATCAACAAGGACGCGGAAGCACCCATCTTCGAGGTCGCGGACTACGGCATCCAGGGCGACCTGTTCGAGCTGGCGCCCGCCCTGATCGCGGAGTTGGGCGGCGCGTAGGGCGGCCGGCCGGCGCCCGACGGCGCAGGCGACGGCATGCCCACAGGCACCATGGAGCGAGAGACCCTCGACGTCGATGTCCTGATCGTGGGCGCCGGGCCGGCCGGCCTGTCGGCGGCGCTGCGCCTGTCGCAGCTCCAGCAGGACCGCGGCGGGGATCCCCTGACGATCGCCGTGGTCGACAAGGCCCGCGAGGCCGGCGCGCATTCGCTGTCGGGTGCGCTGCTGGATCCGTCGGCCCTGTCGGAGCTCATCCCCGATTTCGCGGCCAAGGGCGCGCCGCTGGCGTCGCCGGTCACGAGCGACGCCGTCTACCTCCTGGGGGCCAAGAACCGCTACCGCCTGCCGATCACGCCGCCGCCGTTCACCAACCACGGGAACTACGTGATTTCGCTCAGCCACCTGGTGCGGTGGCTCGCGGGCCAGGTCGAAGCGGCCGGCGTGGACCTGTTCATGGGGTTCGCCGGTCAGACGGTCCTGGTCGAAGACGGCCGCGTCGTCGGCATCCGCACCGGCGACCGCGGCATCGGCCGCGGCGGCACGCCGCGCGGTGCGGTCGAACCTGGCGCCGACATCCGGGCGGCCGTGACCATCTTCGCGGACGGAGTACGAGGCCACCTCACCAAGCAGGTGCTCCGCACGCTCGGGATGGGAGGAGCCCAGCCCGCGCAGTACGCGATCGGGCTCAAGGAGCTGTGGGAGGTGCCGGCCGGCCGCGTGGCGCCGGGCACGGTCGTCCATACCCTCGGGTATCCGCTCCGGCAGGAGGAGTTCGGCGGCAGCTGGATCTACGGGCTCCCGGACGGACGGGTGTCCATCGGGTTCGTCGTCGGGCTCGACTACCGGGATCCCCTGCTCGATCCGCACGCGGCGTTCCAGCGCTTCAAGCTGCACCCGTTCGTCGCCGATCTCTTGCGCGACGGCCGGCTCGTGCGGTTCGGCGCCAAGGCGCTGCCCGAGGGCGGCTGGAACACGCAGCCGCGCCTCTTCACCGACGGCGCACTCATCGCGGGCGATGCCGCGAACTTCGTGAACTCGATGCGGCTGAAGGGCATCCACCTCGCGATGCGAAGCGGCATGCTCGCCGCTGAGACGGCCTTCGAGGCGGTGCGCGCGGGCGACGTGTCGAGCGCCCGGCTCAGTGCCTACAAGACCGCCGTCGACCAGTCCGCCATCAAGCGGGAGTTGTATCCCGTCCGCAACGTCCACCAGGCGTTCGGCGCCGGCACCTACGTGGGCGCCGCGTTCGCGGGCGTTGCCATGGCGCTCGACGGGCGGTGGCCCGGGGACCTGCCCGGCCACGCCGGCCATACCCGCATGCGGACGCTGTCGAGCTACTACGGGCTCAAGCGCCGCAACGTGCTCGAGGCGTCGAACGCGGTCGCGCCGGATCGCGTGCTCACCTTCGACAAGGCGACGAGCGTGCACTATGCCGGCGTGCACCACGAGGAGAACCAGCCGCCGCACCTGCAGGTGCACACCGACGTCTGTCATTCGATCTGCGGACCCGAGTTCGGCCACCCCTGCGTGAAGTTCTGCCCGGCCAACGTCTACGAGATGGTGGACGACGGCGCCGGCGGCCGGCGGCTGCAGCTGAACGCGTCCAACTGCGTGCATTGCAAGACGTGCGACATCATCGATCCGTACGGCGTGATCACGTGGGTGGCGCCCGAAGGCGGGGAAGGCCCGCAGTACGACGGCATGTGACGACCGACACGGGCGACGACGCCCTCGCGCCCGACTGGCGGCGTTCGTGGCGCAAGCGGGCCGAGGTCGCGGCCATCGCCGGCGTCGGGGCGCCGTTGCTCGGCGCGCTGGCCCGCACGGTGTCCTGGGAGACCGTCGGCCGCGAGCACCTCGACGCAGTGGACCGGTCGGGCCGGCCGCACATCTTCGCCCTGTGGCACGGCCGAATCCTTCCGTGCATGTGGTACTTCCGCGACCGCGGCATCGTGGTCGTGACGAGCGAGAACTTCGACGGCGAGTGGATCGCGCGAATCATCCGGCGGTTCGGGTTCGGCGCGGCGCGCGGGTCGTCGTCGCGGGGCGGCGCCCGGGCGCTGAGGTCGCTGCTGCGCACGATCGCGTCGCAGCCCGCCGCCTTCACCGTCGACGGCCCGCGTGGGCCCAGGGGCGTGGCCCAGCCGGGCATCGTCTGGCTGGCGCGGGCCACCGGGCACCCCATCATCCCGATCCACGCCGAGGCGGCCGCCCGGTGGACGCTGGGCAGCTGGGATCGGACGCAGGTGCCCAAGCCGTGGTCCAGGATCGTGATGGCGATCGGCGCGCCCCTCACGGTGCCGCGGGATGCGGACGAGGCCGGGCTGGAGACGGCCCGCCAGGCCGTGGAGACCGCGCTGGGCGAAGTGGAGCGCCAGGCGCGCGCCGCCTGCGGGAACCCCCGACACGAGGAATGAGGCCGCCATGCTGCTGCTGACGAGCGAACGATTCGCGGACCACCTGACCCCGCCCGGTCATCCCGAGCGGCCCGACCGGGCGGAGACGCTCAGGCGGGTGGCGCTCGAGTGGGCGGCCCGCGGCCACCAGCTGGCGGAGCCCGCTCCGGTGGACGAGGCGCTGCTGGCGGCCGTCCACGCACCCGACTACGTGGCCGCCATCCGCGAGACGGCAGGCCGTGCGGTCCGTCTCGACCCGGACACCAGCACCAGCCCGGAGTCCTACGACGTGGCCCGGCTGGCGGCCGGCGCGGCGGTGGACGGCGTGCGCCACGTGCTGTCGCACCCGTCGGACCCGGCCGTGGCGCTCGTCCGCCCGCCCGGACATCATGCCGAGCCGGCGCGCGCGATGGGGTTCTGTCTCTTCAACAGCATCGCCCTGGCGGCCGCCTTCGCGCGCCAGCAGGGGCTCGCTCGGGTCGCCATCGTGGACTTCGACGTCCATCACGGCAACGGCACGCAGGCGATGTTCTACGACGATCCGGCCGTGCTCTTCGTGTCCAGCCACCAGTATCCGTACTACCCGGGGACGGGTGGCGCGGGCGAGGTGGGCGAGGGTCCGGGCCTCGGCTTCACGGTGAACCTGCCGGTCGAGGCCGGGGCCGGCGACGCCGATCTCGACGAGGCGTTCCGCGCCGTGGCGCTGCCGGTGCTCGACCGCTTCGCGCCGGAGCTCGTCCTCGTCTCGGCCGGCTTCGACGCGCACGCCGACGATCCGCTCGGCGGCTGCCGCATGACCGCGGCCGGCTTCGCCAACCTGACGGCCCTCATCGACGGCGTGGCCCGCCGGCACGCGGGCGGACGCACCGTCTACGTCACGGAGGGCGGCTACGACCTGGACGCGCTCGCCTCGTCGCTCGAGGCGACCCTGGCCGTCCTCGAGGGCCGCGACGCCGGTGCCTCGCCGCCTGCGGTCACGGGCGACCGATCGCGCGGCATCACGACCGCCGGTCGGGCCAGAGCCGCCCTCGCCCGTCACTGGCCGGGGCTCTGACCGCGCTCCGGCCGCGCCGCGGCTGCTAGAATTTCCCAGGCGGCGTTCCAGCCGCCCTCCGTCCCGGTGCTCAGTACCCGTGTCTGACTATCATCCGCAGGAACTCGACGGGAAGTGGCAGGAGCGCTGGCGTGCGTCGCGAGCGTTCGAGGTCGTCGAGGACCCGTCGAAGCCCAAGTTCTACTGCCTCGAGATGTTCGCGTATCCCTCGGGCCACGCGCACGTGGGGCACGTCCGCAACTACATCATCGGGGACGTCGTGGCCCGGCTGAAGCGCCTGCAGGGCTTCAACGTGCTGCACCCCTTCGGCTGGGACGCCTTCGGCCTGCCGGCCGAGAACGCCGCCATCAAGGGCGGCATCCATCCGGAGGCCTCCACGCTGGCGAACATCGCCCACATGAAGGGCCAGCTCGAGCGCCTCGGCATCAGCTACGCGTGGGAGCGGGAGCTGGCCACGTGCCTGCCCGACTACTACCACTGGAACCAGTGGCTCTTCACCCGGATGTTCGACCGGGGCCTGGCGTACCGCCGGCGCTCCACCGTCAACTGGTGCCCGAGCTGTCAGACCGTGCTCGCCAACGAGCAGGTCGTGGACGGCGCCTGCTGGCGGTGCGGCACGACGGTGGTCGAGAAGGACCTGGAGCAGTGGTTCTTCCGCATCACGGCCTACGCCGACGACCTGCTCGAGGGCGCCGACGGTCTCACGTCCTGGCCGGACAAGGTGCTCACGATGCAGCGCAACTGGATCGGCCGATCCGAGGGCGCGCGGGTGCGGTTCGCCGTGGACGGCGAACCGGACGGGGTCGAGGTGTTCACGACCCGCATCGACACGATCTACGGCGCCACGTTCCTCACGCTCGCGCCCGAGCATCCGCTCGTCGCGCGGCTGGCCGCGCGACCCGGCGGCGAGCACCTGCTCGCCGAGGCCCAGCGCTACCGGGCGCAGGACCGGACGGCGCGCATGTCGGGTGAGGCCGGGAAGGAAGGGGTCTTCACCGGCGTGTACGCCGTGAACCCGTTCTCCGGCGAGCGCGTGCCGATCTGGGTCGCCAACTTCGTGCTGGGCGAATACGGCACGGGCGCCGTGATGGGCGTGCCCCACGGCGACCAGCGGGACTTCGAGTTCGCGCGGAAGTACGGCCTGCACATCCGGGCGGTCGTCCGCACGCCCGACGGTGAGGTGCCCGATCCCGAGACGATGACGGCCGCCGTGAGCGACGAGGGTACGGCCGTGAACTCCGGACCGTACGACGGCCTGACGTCGGCCGAGGCCCGTCGGCAGATGACGGCCGCGGCGGAGGCCGGGCACTTCGGTGCCGGCACCGTGCAGTTCCGGCTGAAGGACTGGGGGATCTCGCGCCAGCGCTACTGGGGCACGCCGATCCCGATGGTGCACTGCCCGACCGACGGCGTCGTACCCGTGCCGGACGGGCAGCTCCCGGTGATGCTGCCGAAGGTGGCCGAGTTCACGGGGCGCGGCGATTCGCCGCTGGCGCACGTGCCGGAGTTCGTGAACGTCGCCTGCCCGAAGTGCGGCGGGCCGGCCCGCCGCGAAACCGACACGATGGACACGTTCGTGGACTCGTCGTGGTACTTCTACCGCTTCGCCGACGCCCACAACGATCGCCTGCCGTTCGCGCCGGCGGCCGTGAAGTACTGGTGCCCGGTGGACTTCTACTCCGGCGGCGTCGAGCACGCCATCCTGCACCTCATCTACTCGCGGTTCTTCGCCCGCGTGTTCCACGACCTCGGCATGGTGGACCACACGGAGCCGTTCACGCACCTCCTCACGCAGGGCATGGTGCTGAAGGACGGCCACGTCATGTCGAAGTCGAAGGGCAACGTCGTCGACCCGGACACCATGCTGCAGAAGGTGGGCGCCGACGCCCTCCGGACGTACGTGATGTTCGTGGCGCCGCCCGAGAAGGAGGTCGAGTGGAGCGATGCCGGCCTCGACGGCATGTACCGGTGGCTGGCCCGGGTGTGGCGAGTCGCCGAACACTGGCGCGAGGCGGCCGCCGCGGCGCCGGCGCTGGACCGGCAGGCGCTCACGGCCGAAGAGCGGGCGCTCCGCCGGAAGACGCACGAGACGATCCGTCGCGTCACCTCGGACATCGACGTCCGGAAGCAGATGAACACGGCCGTGTCGGCGATGATGGAGCTCGTGAACGATCTGTACCAGTTCACGGATGGGCAGCGGACGGCGGTCACCCCGCAGGCAGCCGCGACCGCGCGCGAAGCGATCGAGGCGTTGATCGTGCTGCTGTCGCCCTTCGCGCCGCACACGGCGGAGGAGCTCTGGGAACGCTACGGACATGCCGACGGGCTCGCCGGTGCGCGGTGGCCCGTGGTGGACGAGGAGGCCGCGCGCGCCGAACTCCTGGTCGTGCCCGTGCAAGTCAACGGCAAGGTTCGGGCGAGGCTCTCGGTGCCCGCGACGGTGGATGACGCCGAACTGGAGCGGCTCGCCGTGACCGACGACGCCGTCGTCGCGCACCTGGCCGGCAAGGCGGTGCGCAAGGTGGTCGTCGCACCGGGACGGCGCCTGGTGTCGGTGGTGGCGGGATGACGGGCGGCGGCGGAGTCGGGGTCGCGTGGCGCCCCGGCCACCGCATGGGACGGCGGGCGATCCTCCGCGCGTGCCTGCCCGGACTGGGCCTCGTCGGCCTGGGCTGCGGATACGCCCTGGCGGGACGCGGCAACACGATTCCCGACTACATCCAGTCGGTCGGGGTGCCCATGTTCGGCAACCAGACGCCGTACTCGCCGATGGAGCAGATCTTCACCGAGAAGGTGCGGGTCGAGTTCCAGAGTCGCGGGCGCTACCAGGTCCTGCCGGCCGACACGGGCGTGGACGCCGTGGTCCGGGGGACCATCGTGAACATCGGCGCGGCGCCGGCCGGGTTCAACCCGAGCCAGCAGGCCAGCCGTTACCGCTTCACGGTCGTCGTGAGCGTCTCGTTCTCGGACGTCAAGCAGCAGCGCGTGATCTGGGAGAACCCGTCGCTGTCCTTCAGCGACGAGTACGAACTGGCGAGCGCAGGCAGCGCGGGCCTGGCGGCGAGCGCGGGCGCCGGGGCGTTCATCGACCAGGAGCGCGCCGCCGTCGACCGGCTGTCGACCGATTTTGCGCGCTCGGTCGTGAGCGCCATCTTCGAGGCGTTTTGAGGCGCCGAGCCGCGTGACGCCCGCCAAGGTCCGCGCGTCGATCGCCTCGGGCAGCGTCGCGCCGCTGTACCTGCTCGAAAGCGACGACGTGCCGTCTCGGACCGACCTCGCGCAGGCGTTTCTCGCCATCGTCGAGGAGGGGCTGCACGCCTTCAACGTGGCGACCTTCCACGGTCGCGACGCGACGACGGCCGCGGATCGGGACGCGATGCTCTCGGCCATCGTGAGCGGCGCCCGGACGCTGCCGATGATGGCGTCGCATCGCCTGATCCTGCTGCACGACGCCGACGCGCTGCTCACGCCGCGTCGCGCCAGGGACGAGGACCCCGCCGAAGCGCCGGGCGGCAAGCGGCGGGCCCGGGCCGCCACGCCGATGGAGGCATTCGAGGCCTACCTGGCGAAACCCGAACCGACCACCACGCTCGTTCTCGACGCGCCGTCGCTCGACCGCGGACGCCGCATCACGAAGGCGCTCCTGCAGCAGGCGGTCGTCGTGGACTGCGGCACGCTCGAGTCGCTCGACGACGCCGCACGGTGGATCGCCTGGCGCCTGCAGGCCGACGAGGTCACGATGGACGCGGCCGCGGTGCGCGCGCTCGTGGAGGCCACCGGGCTGAACCTGTCCCGCCTTCGGGCCGAACTCGACAAGCTCGTGCTCTATGCCGGCAGCGCCGGAACGATTGCCGCCTCCGACGTCCGCGACGTCGTCCTGCCGGTGGAGGAGCCGGGCGAAAACTTCGCCCTGGGCAAGGCCATCTGGGCCGGACAGCCGGCGGCCGCGCTCCGGGAAGTGCAGGTGCTGGTGGACGGAGGAATGCCGGCGCCGATGGTGCTGGGCCAGATTCGGGCGGCGGTGGGACGGCTGCGGCCCGACGAACGGGCCCGGGCGGCGCTTCGGCGGGTGCTCGACGCCGATCTCGCGATCAAGTCGTCACGTGGCGAGGCCCGCCACGTGATCGAGGCCGTCGTGGTGGACGTGTGCGCCGGGGCGCCAGGGACGCCCGCGGGACCCGTCAGGCGGTGGTCTTGAGGCGGGCCGCGATGCGGGACTTGTAGCGGCCGGCGGTGTTCTTGTGGATGATGCCCTTGCCGGCCATCCGGTCCACCAGGGAGGTGGCCGAGCCGAGCAGGGCCTTCGCCTCGTCGATCTTGCCGGCGTTCAGGGCCGCGCGGATGGCCTTGAGGCCGGTGCGGAGCGCTGAGCGCATGTCGCGGTTGCTCCGGCGACGCTTCACGTTCTGACGATGGGCCTTCAGGGCCGACGGATTCTTCTTCGCCACGTAGTCACACCTCTAGCTGACGCGCCAAAACCGTAAGGATAGCACAGAGTCAGCGCGAGCCGGCGCCCCGGGGCGTGCCCTGGGGACGGTCGGAATAGCGCACCACTTCGCGGCCGTCGATGACTTCGGTCCAGCGGTAGATGCGCGTGGCGGGCTTGGGCGGGGCGGTGCCCGCGGACCTGGTGATCTTCCGCACGTAGTCCCGGGTCTCGCGGTACGGCGGGACGGACTGGCCGTAGCGGTCCACGGCGCCGGGGCCGGCGTTGTAGGCCGCGAGCGCGAGCTCCACCTTGTCGTCGTACCGGGTGAGCAGGTGCTTCAGATACCGCACGCCGCCGCCGATGTTCTGGGCCGGGTCGAAGGGGTTGCCCACGCCCAGCTCCGCGGCCGTGGCCGGCATCAGCTGCATGAGCCCCATGGCGCCCTTCGGTGAGAGGGCCCGCGGATTGAACGCCGATTCCACCTGGATGACGGCGCGCACCAGGTCAGGGTCCACGCCGTGCTGGGCGGCGTGTTCGTCGATGATCGGGTCGAACTCCGCGGACCGGGCATCGGGCGGACGGGTGACGCGCACGCCCGGCGCCTTGGGCACCGTGAAGGTCTGGACCGGTCCGCCGCCCGCGGGCGCGGTGTCCGAGAGGACCATGTGACCCTCGGCGTCCCGCCATGCGTAGATCTGGGCAGTGGCGGGCCGCGGGGCCAGGACGGTGAGCCATGCGGCGGCGAGGAAGGCGAGGCGTGGTGGCGTCACGAGGGCCCAGGGGGGCCGTGGAGCGGGACCTCCCCCTCACCGTATCGTGGCGTCCCGTCCGGGACCTTAGGCCTTCAGCAGCGATTCGATGTGAGCGCGCGCGGCCTCGAGCAGTTCCGGGATCTTCGCCGGATCCTTCCCGCCGGCCTCGGCGAAGTCGGGCCGTCCCCCCCCGCCGCCGCCCACGATCGGCGCCAGATGCTTCACGAGCGCTCCGGCCGCGGCCTTCTTCGCCGCGCCTGGTGTCACCGACGCCACCATGGCGACCCGGCCCTCCGCCGTCGGGCCGGCCAGGAAGACGACGCCCTCGCCCAGCTTCGACTTGGTGAGATCGGCCAGCGAGCGCAGGGCCTCGCGATCGAGGTCCGCCACCTGCCGGACGACCACCCTGAAGTCGCCGACCGACGACTCGAACGACGCCGCGCCGGCGCCACCCGTCGAGCCGCCCAGGGCCGCCGCCGTCTTCAGGTCGCGGATGTCCTTGAGCGCGCGGGCCAACTGCGCCGCCTGCTGCTCGATGCGACCCGGCAGCAGCTCCGGCGTCGTGTGCGCGGCCTCACAGGCTCGCGCCAGGTCGGCCTGCGCCTGCCGGAGGTAGCCGAGGGCGGCCGGGCCCGTCAGCGCCTCGATGCGCCGGACTCCCGCGGCCACACCGGACTCCTCGGTGATCACGAGGAGGCCGATGTCACCGGTGGCGGCCACGTGTGTGCCGCCGCACAGTTCCGTGCTGAAGCGGCCGTCGCCCACTGCCACCACCCGGACGCGGTCGCCGTACTTCTCTCCGAAGAGCGCGGTGGCGCCGTCGGCGATCGCCTGCTCCGTGTCCTTTTCCACGGTCACGACGTCGTCGTTCGCGATGATCGCGTCGTTGACGGCCGTCTCGATGCGGCCCCGTTCGTCGGGTGTCACGGCGCCGCCGTGGACGAAGTCGAACCGGAGGCGATCCGGCGCCACGAGCGACCCCGCCTGCTTGACGTGGCCGCCGAGCACCGCGCGCAGCGCGGCGTGGAGGAGGTGGGTCCCCGTGTGGTTGCGACGGATGGCCGCCCGCCGGGCGTGGTCCACGTCCGGGACGACGACGTCGCCGACCGCCAGGGCGGCCGCCGCCGCGTCGATGCGGTGGCCGCGCGGCAGGCCAGGGCCCAGCCGCACGACGTCGACGACGGGCGTCTCGATGCCGCCCTCCGTCCGCAGTACGCCGGCGTCCGACACCTGGCCGCCGGCCTCCACGTAGAAGGGCGTCTCCGCCAGCACGACGACGCCGGCCGCTCCCGCCGGCAGCGACGGCACCGGCCGAAGTTCGGCATCGAGCAGCGCCGCGATCGCCGTCGGCGTGCCGGTCTCGCGCTCGTAGCCGGTGAAGATGGCGGCGAGGCCCTGGAGGGCCGCCCGCGTCTCTGCCGGAAGCTCCGCCTTCCTGCTGGCGAACGCGCTGTGCCGGCGCGCCTGGGCCTGCTCGTCCTGCAGCGTCCGTTCGAAGCCCTCGGCGTCGAAGCGAAGGCCGGCGCTGGCGGCCAGGTCCTCCACGAAGTCCCGCGGCATCCCGTAGGTCTCGTAGAGCATGAACGCCTTGTCGCCCGGGAACACGCCGCTCTCGCGGCTGGTCTCGATGATGCGCTCCGCGCGCCCGATGCCCGGACCGGACAGTACGGCCTCGAAGCGGTCCTCCTCGCTCCGGACCATCGCGACGACGGTGTCGCGGCCCGCCACGAGCTCCGGATACGCGCCGCCCATCTCGCACACCAGGACGTCGACGAGCGTGTAGAGGAACGCCTCGGTGAGCCCCAGCTTGCGGCCGTGTCGCATGGCCCGCCGCATGATCTTCCGCAGCACGTAGCCACGCCACTCGTTCGAGGGGACCACGCCGTCGGCGATGAGGAACGTCATCGCGCGCAGGTGGTCGGCCACGACGCGCATGGAGACGTCGGCCGGGTCGAGCGTGCCGCCGTGGCTCCGGCCCGTGAGGGCGCCGAGCGCCTCGAGGACGGGCGTGAAGAGCGCCGTGTCGTAGTTGGAGATCCGGCCGGCCATCACGGCCGAGATGCGCTCCAGGCCCATGCCCGTGTCGATCGAGGGCGCCGGGAGCGGTGTGAGCGTGCCGTCCGCGGAGCGGTCGAACTCCATGAACACGTTGTTCCAGATTTCGACGAACCGTTCGCTGCCCGAGGCGAGATCGGCCATGAAGTCGCCGGTGCCGGGCACGCCGGGGCCCCGGTCGATGTAGATCTCCGAGCACCGGCCGCACGGACCCGTGTCGCCCATCGACCAGAAGTTGTCGGCCGTGCCGAGCTCGCCGATGCTGTCGGCGGGGACGAAGTCGCGCCAGCGGCCGTAGGCCTCGTCGTCGCGGGGGACGCCGGCCTCGCCCTTGAAGATCGTGACGCGCAGCCGCTCGGGCGGCAGGCCCCACTCGCGGGTCAGCAGGTGCCAGGCGAGCTCGATGGCGTCGTGCTTGAAGTAGTCCCCGAACGAGAAGTTGCCCAGCATTTCGAAGAACGTGTGGTGGCGCAGCGACGGGCCCACGTTCTCGAGGTCGTTGTGCTTGCCGCTGACGCGCATGCACTTCTGCGAGGTGGCGGCGCGCCGATAGGGGCGCGACTCCCGCCCGAGGAACACGTCCTTGAACTGGTTCATGCCCGCGTTGGTGAAGAGCAGCGTCGGGTCGTCGTGCGGGACGAGCGGCGAGCTGGCGACGGGCGTGTGGCCGTGCGACGCGAAGTAGGCGAGGAACGACCGGCGGATCTCGTTCGGGTGCATCCCGGTCATGGTACTCGGGCGCGGACCCGGCGGTCACTAGCGCGGCGGGGGCGCCTGGCAGCGGCGGACTACTCCGGGTCGGTCGCGGCGTCGTCGCCGACGTCGACGGCGCGGCGGCGCAGCGCCGCGAGCACGGCGCCCGGCGCGAACCCCTGGCGGACCAGGGCCGACACCAGCCGCCGGACGGCGGGTGCAGGCAGGGGCCCGCGGGCGGCGCCCAGCCGCTTGTCCAGGGCGCGGGTCAGGAGCGCGTGCTCGTCCACGTCCTCGAAGGCCTGCCGGAGGGCGGAGTCCGCCACGGCGTCGGACAGTCCCAGGGCGCGGAGGGCGGCCCGGGCCCGCGCCGGTCCGCGTCCCTTCACGGCGGTCTGGAGCCGGGCGGCCGAACGGGCGACACGCGCGTCGTCGATCGCGCGCGTCTCGGTCAGGCCCGCGACCACGGCGTCCACCACGTCGGGCGGCGCCCCACGGCGGGCGAGGCGCTGGCGCACCTGCGCGGCCGACAGGTCCCGCGCCCCCAGCCACGCCAGGGCGAGGGCCTCGGCGTCGGCCTCGCCGAGCGGGCCGCTACCCTCCGAAGCGCGTGATCTCCGGCGCACCGGCGCCCACCGCCGCGTTGGGGCGGTCCATGAGCGCCGACGCCATCTGGTCGCGCGACAGGTCCGCCGTCGTGGAGATGCCCTGCACCTTCAGCTTGAACTCGTCGACGTTCGAGGCCCAGCGGAGCGCCTCCTCGTAGGTGACGAGCCCGCGCGTGAAGAGACTGAAGATCGACTGGTCGAACGACTGCATGCCGTATTGCGACGTGCCCTGGGCGATGGCGCCCTTGATGAGGTGCGTCTTCTCCTTGTCCACGATGCAGTCGCGGACGAACGGCGTGGCGATCAGGACCTCCACCGCCGGCACGCGAGACTGGCCGTCCACGCGGGGGATGAGGCGCTGGGCGATCGCGGCCTTGAGCACCGAGGCCAACTGCAGCCGGATCTGCTTCTGCTGGTGTGGCGGGAACACCGAGATGACGCGGTTGATGGTCTCGGTGGCGTCGAGGGTGTGCAGCGTGGAGAAGACCAGGTGACCCGTCTCGGCGGCATGGAGCGCGGTCTCGATCGTCTCGACGTCGCGCATTTCGCCGACGAGGATGACGTCGGGGTCCTGGCGCAGGGCGCTGCGCAGGGCGTGGGCGAAGGACCGCGTGTCGCTGCCGATCTCGCGCTGGTTGAGGATCGACAGGTTGTCGCGGTGCAGGTACTCGATCGGGTCCTCGATCGTGATGATGTGCGTGTCGCGGCTGCTGTTGATGTGGTCGATCATGGCCGCCAGCGTCGTGCTCTTGCCGCTGCCGGTGGTGCCCGTGACCAGCACGAGGCCGCGCTGTTCGTCGGCGATCGTCTGGAGGACGGGCGGGAGGTCCAGTTCGTCGAAGGTCCGCACGCCCATCGGGATCACGCGGAGGACGATGCCAATCGTGCCGCGCTGCTGGAAGACGTTGCACCGGAAGCGCCCCAGGCCGGCGACGCTATAGGCGAGGTCGAGCTCCTGCGCGTCCTTGAAGCGCTGGCGCTGATTGGCGGACATGATCGTCGCCGCCATGGTGACCAGCGCCTCGTGATCGAGGCGCACGTCGTGGTTCAGCGGGCGGAGCTTCCCGTTGACCCGCACGACGGGGTAGTTGCCGACCTTCAGGTGGACGTCCGACGCCCCGAGGGCCGAAGCGTCTTTGAGCAGCTGGTTGATGTCCATGGGCGTGTGCCTGGACCCGGGAGGTCAGGGTCGGCTCGCTTCCCGTATCGGCCCGAGCGGGCCGCGGCTGCAGCCCGACCCCGGCTCTGCCGTTACTGGGGCTCCCCGCAGAAAGGACAGGTCGCGGACCGGGCGTGGAGGGGCTTGCCGCAATGCCAGCAGAAGCGGGCCGCGGGCGTCTCTCGAGCCCTGAGGCGCTCCCGGATGTCCTTGGCGTCGTCCTGCGCAACGGCGGGCCCCGCCGCGGGCCACGGGCGGCGTCCGGCGACGGCGGCCGGGCGGGCGGCCAGGATGGCGTCCAGCAGGTCGTGAGCCCGGGCGTAGCGGGCCGACACTTCGGGGGCCATGGCCTTCATCACGATGTCGGCCACCACCTTGGGGATCCGGGGATTGTGCAGCCGTGGCGAGGTGGTGAGCTCGCCGCGCATGAGGCGGTCGAGGTCGGTCGGCGCCGGCGCGTCGTAGGGCAGGCGGCCCGTCAGGAGCTGGTACAGCGTGACGCCCAGGGAATAGACGTCGGAGGCGAACACGGCCTTGCCGTAGAACTGCTCGGGAGCCATGTAGGGCGGGCTCCCGATGACGGTGGTGCCGTGGGCGGCGATCTCCAGGAAGCGGGACGTGCCGAAGTCGGCCACCTTCGCGACGCCGGCCTCGGTCACGATCACGTTGCCCGGCCGCAGGTCGCGGTGGATGACGCCCTGCGTATGGGCGTGATCGACGGCGTTGCACATCTGGCAGGCGAAGTCGAGGGCCCGGGCCAGGCTGAGGGCGCCCTCCCGATCCGAGATGGCCTCCAGCGTCTCGCCGGGCACGTACTCCATCACGATGAAGAAGACGTCCTCGATGCGCTCGGCGGTCAGGACGGTCACGATGTTCGGGTGGTTGAGCGTGGCCAGCAGGCGCGGCTCGCGCAGCAGCTCGCCGAAGTCGAGCCCCTGCCGGTGGGGCACCTTCAAGGCCACCTTCTTGTCGATCCAGGTGTCTTCGGCGAGGAACACCGAGCCGAAGCCCCCGCTGCCGAGCGGCGCCAGGATCTTGTATTTCCCGATCACCTGGTCGCGGAAGAACATCGGCGTGCAGTATAGACGAACGCTTTCGCGAGGTCGTGACCGGCGGCGGCGAAGGCCGGCCACCGCCGGGTACGCGCGGCGCGGCCGCGGTTGAGGGTTCTATAATCCCGCGCGTGGTCGCGCGTGTGTTCGCACCCGAGGCGATCGGCCCGGGGCAGGCCCTGGACGTGCCGGATGACGAGGCCCGCTGGCTTCGCGACGTGCTCCGGCTCGAGGCCGGCGCAGGGCTGCGGGTGTTCGATGGCCGCGGTCACGAGTGGGAGGCCGTGCTCACGTCGAGCCGCCGGCAGGGCGTGGTGGCCACCCTGGGCGATCCGACCCCGTCGGCGCCTGAGCCGAGGATCACCTACACGGCGGCGCTGGCGGTGCTCAAGGGCGATGCGACCGACGACGCCATCCGCGACGCCGTCATGATGGGCGTGGCCGCGATCCGGCCCTTCGTGTGCACGCGTACCGAACAGCGGCTGGCGACCATCGGCCGCGCGAACCGCCGCCTCCGCTGGCAGCGGGTGGCGGTCGCCTCGGCCAAGCAGTGCGGGCGCGCCGTCGTGCCCGAGGTGCACGACGCCGTGCCGTTCGAGACGATGCTGGATGCCGACCCGCAGGGCTTGCGGCTGCTGCTGGTGGAGCCGGCGGTGGGCGTCGGGACCGAGCGGCTCGACGCGCTGCCGCCGCCGTTCGCGGTCACAATCGGCGTGGGGCCCGAGGGCGGTGGACGTCGGTCGAGGTGGACGCGGCGAGTGCGCGGGTGGCGGCTCGTCGGTCTCGGAGGGCGCGTCCTGCGGCCGCGTCGGCCCTGCTGGCGGCGCTGGCGGCCTGCCAGGCGGTATGGCGGGATTCGTGACAGGACACGGGAGACGTCTATGCGGCGGACGACGTGGGTGGTGCTGGCGCTGACCGGCGCCGTGCTGGGCGCGGCAGCGGCGCCGCGGGGCGCGGCCCCGCAGGAGGGGCTGCCGAGCCCGGTGGCGACTTTCTCGATTCTGGGATACGACCCGGCGACCGGCGAGCTGGGCGGCGCGGTGCAGTCGCGGGTGTTCTCGGTCGGCAACGGCGTGTTGTGGGCCGAGGCCGGCGTGGGGGCGGCGGCCACCCAGGCCATCGTCGACGTCAGCTACGGCCCACAGGCGATCGAGCTCCTCCGGAAGAAGATGGCGCCGGCCGACATCGTCCGCGCGATCTGGGATCGCGATCCGGATCCACAACCCGAGCGCTGGACCAAGCAGGGCCGCCAGTTCGCCGTAATCGATCCGCAGGGCCGGACGGCCGCCTACACCGGACCGAAGGCCACACCGTGGGCAGGGCACCGGGCGGGAAAGTTCTGCACCGCGCAAGGCAACATCCTGGCCGGCGAGGCCGTGGTCGACGGAATGGTGAAGGCGTTCGAGTCCACGACCGGCCACCTCTCGGTGCGACTGATGGCGGCGCTCGAGGCCGGTCAGGCCGCCGGCGGCGACACCCGCGGCATGCAGTCGGCGGCGATGCTCATCGTGGGGAAGGGGCAGGGCGTCTGGCTGAACAACGACGTCGTGCTCCGCCTGCAGGTCGACGACTCCGGTGAGCCCATCACGGATCTGCGCCGCCTGGTGGACAGCTGGAACGACCGGCGCGCGAAGGGACAGCAGCGCCCGGTCAAATAGGGGCCGGCGCGGCGCGCCGCAGCACGGCCGCGCCCCAGTCGTCTTCCGCGGGCCGGGCGACGACCGTCATCGCCGGAAAGGCCGCTTCCACTGCGGTGCGCTCCTCGCCCACGAACCCACTGACGATCAGGGTGCCGCCAGGAGCCACCAGGCCGGCGATGGCGCCCGCCGCGCGGACCAGCAAGGCGCCGGTCAGGTTCGCCAGGACGACGTCGGCGGGGGCCGCCGGATGTCCGAGCACGTCCGCGGTGGAGAAGTCGATGGGCGTCGGCAGCGCGTTCAGGGCGGCGCTGCGCCGCGCGGCGTCGATGGCGTCCGGATCGATGTCCACCGCGCGAATCTGCCGTGCGCCCAGGAACGACGCCGCCATGGCGAGCACGCCCGAACCCGTTCCGACGTCGAGGACGGTGCGGCCCGCGACGTCGATGTCGCCGAGCGCGGCCAGGCAGAGCCGGGTCGTCTGATGGTGGCCGGTGCCGAAGCCCATCGACGGCTCGATCACGATGAGCGTGCCCGCGGGCGCGGGATCCGCGGGCACGTCCCACGGCGGCGCCACGACGAAGCGGCCCGCCTCGATCGCGCGCAGCGCGCGCTGGCTCCGCGCCACCCAGTCGTCGTCGCCCAGGTCCAGCGGCGTGACGGTCAGGGGGAGGGCGAGCGCCTCGAGGACGCGCGCGGCGGCGTCCCGTGTCGTCGCCTCGCCGAACGCGATACGCCACGCCAGGGCCGTCGGTGGCGGTTCGAGCGCGGGCGTCCCCGGCTCCCAGATGCCGCCCGGCGGCAGGGGCGGGGGATGCAGGTCGTGGACGGCGAGCGGCTGGTGATCGTGCAACACCGACAGCACGGCGCCCTCGAGGGCGCCATCCTCGTCCACGTCGGCCGATCGCACCTCCAGCGACGGCCAGCGGCGCGCGTCAGCCAAAGATGTCCTTGACCTTCTCGAAGATGCCCTTGTCCTCGTGACGGTCGCCGGGCGCGAGGTCGCCGAGCGACTCGGCGAGCTGCTCGAGGAGCTTCTTCTGCTCCTT
Source organism: Vicinamibacterales bacterium (assembly GCA_041394705.1). Taxonomy (GTDB): domain Bacteria; phylum Acidobacteriota; class Vicinamibacteria; order Vicinamibacterales; family UBA2999; genus CADEFD01. Next base: position 386,032 of record JAWKHS010000004.1, on the reverse strand, counting down.
GGTCGGGTGGCGAGGCGTGGTGCCCCGCACCGTGACGAGCAGGTCGCCCTTGCCGCGTCCCGACACGTCCGGCATGCCCTTGCCCTTGAGGCGGAACATCGTGCCGGTGGCGGTCCCTTCCGGAATCCGGACCGAGTGCGTGTCCTCGATGCCGGCCACGGGGATGTCGCCACCCAGCGCGAGCGTGGTGAACCACACGTCGGCCTGGCAGTGCAGGTCGTTGCCGTCACGCGTGAAGCGCTCGTCCTCCTGCACGAAGATCACGACGTAGAGGTCGCCGGGCGGGCCGCCCCGCAGGCCGCCTTCGCCTTCGCCCTGCAGCCTGAGCCGCTGGCCCGAGGCGATGCCGGCCGGAATCTTCACGCTCAGCTTGCGCTGCTGCTCGATCTGGCCCTCGCCGCGGCAGCTCTTGCAAGGCGTCGCCACGACCCGTCCGGTGCCGCGACACGTGCCGCACGTCCGGGCCATCGTGAAGAAGCCCTGCTGGAAGCGGATCTGCCCGGTGCCCCGGCACTGCCCGCAGGGCGTCGGCGAGGTGCCGGGCGCCGCGCCGGTGCCGGTGCAGGTGCTGCACGTCTCGTGTCGCGGGATCTGGATGGCGGTCTCGGTGCCCTTCGCCGACTGCAGGAACGTGATTTCGAGGTCGTACCGGAGATCGGCGCCGCGCTGCGGTCCGCCGCGGCGGCGGCCGCCGCCGAAGACGTCGCCGAAGCCGAAGATGTCGCCGAGCCCGCCGAGGATGTCTTCGAATCCGGTGAAGACCGAGGGGTCGAAACCCTGGCCGCCGGCGGTCGTGCTCACGCCGGCGTGGCCGAAGCGGTCGTAGCGTGCGCGCTTGTCCGCGTCCGCCAGCACGGAGTACGCCTCCGCGGCCTCCTTGAACTTCTCCTCGGCGGCCTTGTCGCCGGGGTTGCGATCCGGGTGGAACTTGAGCGCGAGCTTGCGGTACGCGCTCTTGATGTCCGCGTCGCTCGCGGTCCGGGCGACGCCCAGGACCTCGTAGTAGTCGCGGGCGCTCACGATGCCTTGGCCACGCGCACGAGCGCCGGACGCAGGAGCCGGTCGCCGAGGCGGTAGCCGCGGCGCAGCTCGGCGACGATCTCGCCGTCGCGCGCGCCCGGGCTCTCGTCGTAGGCCACGGCCTGGTGCCACGCCGGATCGAAGTCGGCGCCCAGCGTCTCGATGGGCTGCACGCCCCGCTTCTTCACGAGGTCGAGCAGCTGGCGGTGGATGATCTCCACCCCCTCGCGGTACTTGGCCGCCTCGGGCGGCGCTTCGACCGCGAGCGCGCGCTCGAAATCGTCGACGACCGCGAGCACCTCGCCGATGAGCTCCGCCGCGGCCCAGTCGGCGAACTCGCGGCGCTCGCGTTCGGTGCGCTTCTTGAAGTTGTCGAACTCGGCGGTCTTGCGGAGGAGGCGGTCGTAGAGCTCGTCCTTCTCGCGCTGCAGGGCATCGAGGGGAGAAGCGGAGGCCTCCGTGGCCGTCGGATCGGCCGGAGGAGGAACGTCGGAAACGGGCGTGTCGCTCATGGCGTCGAATCGGGGCGCCGCCGCATCGGCGGCTAGTTCTCGTCGCGAAGGAACCGCGCGACCGCGGCGGCCGCGCCGTCCACGACGTTGATCGCGCGGGAGTAGTGCATCCGGGTCGGGCCGATCACGCCCACGGCGCCGCGGCCGGCGCCGTCGCCGTAGGAGGCCACGACCAGGCTGCAGCCGTGCAGCTGCGGGTCCTGGTGCTCGGCGCCGATCACGACGGCCACTCCCGGGCCGTCGAGGTACTCGTCCAGCAGCCGGACGAGCCGCTGCTTCTCCTCGACCATCAGGAGGAGCGTCCGCAGCGTGGACAGGGAGACGGCGGGCACGTCGTCGGTGTCCGCCAGGGACGAGGCGCCGTCGATGTAGACGGCGGTCGGGGTCTGGATGTCCTCGAGCGTGCGCCGGGCCAGCGTGAGGGCCACGGCGCGGAGCTGGTCGTACAGGGAGCGCTCGCGCTCGAGGCGCGCGATGACGCTCTGTCGCACGTCGTCGAGCGCCATCCCGGCGAACTCGTCGTTCAGGTAGTTCGCGGCCTGGCTGAGGGCGCTCGGCGCGATCTCCTCGCCGGCGTCCACGACCTTCTGCGTCACGTGCTGCCCGCGGGTCACGGTGACGACCAGCACGCGCGTCCCCGAGAGGGGCACGAACTCTATCCGCTGGAAGATGGCGTGGCGGTCGGATGGCGCGATCGCGAAACCCACGTGGTGGGACACCTCGAAGAGGACGTGGGACGCGCTGGACAGGAGCTGGTCGAACAGCGGCGCCGCACCGGCCTGTTCGCGCAGACGTGCCTCGACGCTCGAGGCCTCCCGCGACGCTCGCCTGGCGTCCAGCAGCATGTCGACGAAGTAGCGGTAGCCGAGATCGGTTGGGACGCGGCCGGCAGACGTGTGCGGCTGGCTGACGAAGCCCATGTCTTCCAGCTGGGCCAGGATGTTCCTGATGGTGGCCGACGAGACCCCGAGACCCGCCTTGCGGCACAGGGCCGCCGAGGCGACGGGCTCGCCGGTGTCGATGTAGTCCTTCACCAGGGAGGCGAGCACGCGACGGGTACGGTCGGAGAGAGGCCCGGGCGTCATGCTGTTAGCACTCGTCGTTTGAGACTGCTAACGTGGAGTATAGCAGATGGCACGGGCCGGATGGGCGCCCGGCCAGTCCCGTCAGGACGAGGCGGAAGCCCTGACGAACTTCGGGGCCCACTTCAGCGACGCGCCCGCCACGGCCGGGTCGGTCGCCCGGCCGCGCCGGACCGCGATCAGTTCGGCCACGATGCTGACGGCGATCTCCTGCGGGGTCACGGCGCCCAGATCGAGGCCGATCGGGGCATGGACGCGGTCCAGCCGCGCCGGGTCCACGCCTTCCTCGACGAGCGCCTCGTAGACGCGGGCGACCTTGGCCCGGCTGCCGATGAGGCCGACGTAGCGCAGGTCGCGGTTGACGACCGCCCGGAGGGCATCCAGGTCGTGGCGGTGCCCGCGCGTCACGATGACGACATACGCGGAGGGCGGCAGCGCGGCGGCGCCGAGCCAGGTCGGGATGTCGTCGGCAACCACCTCGGCGGCGTCCGGGAAGCGCTCCCGGCTGGCGAAGGCCTCGCGGTCGTCCACGACGTGCACGCCGAACCCCGCCTCGGCCGCCATCCGGCCCAGGTAGTAGCCGACGTGGCCCGCACCGATGACGTAGACGGCCGGCGGCGGCTCGATCGGCTCGATGAAGACCTCCATCTGGCCGCCACAGACGAGCCCGTTCTCCTGGGCGAAGTCGTCGTCGAGCTCGTATTTGACCCGCGTGGCCTTGCGCGACTCCAGGGCCGCCCGGGCCTTCCAGAAGGCATCGCTCTCGTAGCAGCCGCCGCCGATGGTGCCGACGGTGCGTCCGTCCGAGTACACCAGCATCTTGGCGCCCACCCGCTGGGGCGTCGAGCCGTTGGTGGCGACGATGGTGACGAGCGCCACGTCCTCGGCCCGTTTCATCGCCTCGCCGAGCGCCGCGAAGACTTCCTGGTTCATCGGGTGGTGTCCCGTCTCGGTGGAAGGTGGCCGGTGCCACCAGGTCCGATTATCACTGAAACTGGTGCAGCGAGCACCACGCGGCGGGTTCGGAGCCGGCGAGGAAGGCCTCCATCGAGGGGCGCGGACAGCCTGGCCCCGCCCGCAGCCCGGTGTCGCGATCGATCTCGGCCTCGGAGATGCCGGGTGGCGCCTGGAAGCGCGCGGCGGGCCGGCCGGCGAGGGCCCGCTTCATGAACGCGGTCCAGATGGGCAGGGCCGATTGCGCGCCGCTCAGGCCCAGCACCTGATTGTCATCGAGCCCCACCCAGACCACGGCCAGGAGGTCGGGCGTGAAGCCCACGAACCAGGCGTCGCGCAGATCGTTGGTCGTGCCGGTCTTTCCCGCGGCGTCGGCCGCGAAGCCGGCGGCCCGCGCGGACGCGGCCGTCCCCTCGTTCAGGACGCTCCGCATCATGTTCGTCACCAGGTAGGTGACGGCCGGCCCGGCGATGACGCGCCCGCGCGGCGCGGCCGCCGCGGCCGTGCCGCGGTCCGTGACCACGCGCGAGATCGTCCTGGCCGGCAGCTGGCGCCCGAGGGTGGCGAAGGTCGTGAACGCCTCGGCCACCTCGAGCGGCGTGAGCTCGAAGACGCCCAGGGCGATCGACGGGTAGCCGCGGAGCGGCGTCTTGCCGAGGCCCGTGCGCGCCCAGAGCGCGGCCACCGTGGAGAAGCCGGCCTGCTCGGCGACCTTGATCGCGGCGATGTTCCGGGAGAGCGCGAGCGCCCGCCGGTAGGTGATCAGGCCGTCGTACTCGTCGTCGTAGTTGCTGGGCGTCCACTCGCCCTCGTTCACGGTCCACGTCGTGGGCGCGTCGAGCACGAGGCTGGCGGGCGTGACGTCGGTCCGGCCCTCCCGCGCGGCCTTGTCGAAGGCCGCCAGGTAGACGAAGGGCTTGAAGACCGATCCGGGCTGCCGTCGCGCCGAGGTCGCGCGGTTGAACTGCGACTGGTTGTAGGAACGTCCGCCGACGAGGGCCAGCACCTCGCCGGTCCGCGGGTCCACGGCCACGAGCGCGGCCTGCGGGCGGGCGGAGCGCCGGCGCCGGGCCAGCGTCCGATCAACGGCGGCCAGCCCGGAGCGGACCGCATCCTGGGCCGCGCGCTGGAGGTTCAGGTCCAGCGTGGTGTACACCTCGAGTCGCGTCGCGCCCTCGGCGATGCCTGGATGCTCGGCCTCCAGCGTGGCGCCCACGAGGTCCACGAAGTACGGGGCTTCGAAGTCCAGCGCACGCGCCGCCGCCCGGATGGGCTCCTCGCGCGCGGCCTCCAGCCCGGCGGCGTCCAGGTAGCCCGAGTCGAACATCGCCCTGAGGACGACGTCGCGCCGCTCGCGGGCGCGCTCGAGGCTCGCGAACGGCGAGTGGTTGGCCGGCGACTGGATGACGCCGGCGATGAGCGCGCCCTCGGCGACCGTCAGGTTGGAGAGGTCCTTGGCGAAATAGGTGCGCGCAGCCACGGCGACGCCGTGGAGGGCGAACGACCCGCGGTTCCCGAGATAGACCTCGTTCAAATAGAGCTCGAGGATGTCGGCCTTGCTGGCCTTCGTCTCGAGCACGATCGCCATGAACTGCTCCTGCAGCTTGCGGCGGAAGGAACGGCGGCCCGACTGCTGCTCCTCGGCCATCGCGTCGGTGAGGAAGAAGTTGCGCGCCAGCTGCTGGGTGATCGTCGAGGCGCCGACGAGGTAGCCGCGCGTCCCGCGAAGGTTCGTGACGATCGCGCCGGCGATGCGGATCGGGTCGATGCCGGGGTGGAGGTAGAAGCGGCGGTCTTCGATGGCCAGGACCGCCTGCTGGACGTGCAGCGGGATGGCCGCGAGCGGCACGCGCCGGCGGCGCTCGCGCTCGGGCGTGGCCAGGGCGCTGAGGAGCGGCGGATCCAGCGCCACGTCGGCCACTGGGGCGCCGTCGACCTCGACGCGTGCGATCGCGCCGCCCGCGGCCGCGCCGTCGGCGCCGGCCCGCCATGTCAGCCGGACCTCCTGGCGCGCGTTGGACCCGCCGCGGGGCACGATGCGCACGGCGTCGGCCGCGGCCGCGAACTCGCCGCCGCGCCGTGGGGTGGCCGTGGCCGTGTAGCCGAGGTCGTTCAGCCGCTGGACGACGTCCTCCGGCGATGCCGACAGCCCGGGCCGGAAGGTGAGCGGCCGGCCGTAGACGCGCGGGATGAGCCGCACGCGCTCGCCCCGCAGCCGGGTCTCGACGAGGACCGAATAGCGGCCGTAGTAGTACCCGGACACGGCGGCCGCGACCAGGATCGGCGTGACGAGGACGACGACGATCGCCCGGATCCGGCGCCGGCGGGCTCCCCGCTTCATGGCGGCGGCGCTTCGCGCTAGATGGCGAGGACCCAGTGGTAGCCGTGGTCCAGGGGCAGGAGATCGATCAGGCGGTCGACCGTGGCGGGGCCGTACTTGTTCATCAGCCAGACGCCGCCGAGCTCGCGCTCCTGCGGCTGGCCGTTCGGGAACAGCTGGGTCTGCGTCCGGTTGAACTGGCGGCGGAGCGTCTCGTCCTTGCGCTTTGCCGCGTGGATCACCTTCCCGTGCAGCGTCTGCAGGTCGTGCTGCATCTTCCCGAGGGTGTTCCTGGCGGCGCCTTCGAGCGTGCTGTCCACGACGGCCGCGGCCGTCGTGAGGGCCTCGAGCCGGCTGGTAATCGCGGCGGCCGCCTCGGCGAAGCTCGACTCGACGCCGGCGGGCAGCTGCCGCTCGAGGAGCTGGTTCAGCGTGAGCTCGTCCTGCCGCTGGAACGCGGCGAAGGGGATGTCGTACTTGCCCAGGAGCCTGAGCGTGGCCGAGTCCACGACCGTCGCCGAGGCGCGCGGCGTGAAGAGCGGCATCGGCACGCCGAAGTGCTCGTAGATGCCCTTCAGCTGGCCGAAGTAGGCCAGCTCCGCCGGGCCGCCTACGTAGCAGATCGTCGGAAACATCGAGTCCTGGGCGACGGGTCGCAGGAGGACGTTCGGGCTGAAGCCTTCGGGCGCCGCCAGCGCGCGCGCGACCAGGTCGGCGAGCGGCAGTTCCTGGTCGCCGACGACGGCGACGCCGTCGTGCCAGCGCACGGACTCCCGCGTTCCGTTGATGGCGAACAGGGGGGCGGCGTGCTCGGCCGCGGACACCTGTGCGTGGTACCCCTGCGCTTCGAGGGCCTCGCCGGCCTCGCCGGCCAGTCTCGACGTGTGTCCGGGCGCCTGGATCGCCTTCGCGAAGAGCGCCGCCACCATCGGCTTGGCCTCCGGATCCGAGGCGTCGAACACGACCAGGCCGTAGCGGCCGAGCCAGTGCTCGAGGACGCGGCCGAAGGCGTGGGCCATCGAGCGGCCCGGGGCGTAGGCGTCGGCCAGCATGGCGGCGAGGTCGGCCGAGAACTCGGTCGGCGGCAGTGCCGCCATGAGCGCGTCCACCGCGGAGCGGCCCTGGCCCTCGAGCACCAGCCGCCCGACCGAGCGGTCGCCGGCGCCGTCGAGCGTGTCCAGTTCGATGCGATGCGCCCGGTGATCGCCGTCGAGGACGGTGCAGCCTCGCACCTCCTCCCAGTCATGGTCCTCGGCGTCGATCCAGAAGACCGGGACGGCGCGGACTCCGTGGCGGCGGGACACGTCGCTCGCGAGCTTGATGGCGGTGATGGCCTTGTGGAGGGTGTAGAGCGGCCCACCGAAAAGCCCCGCCTGCTGGCCGGTCACGACGGCCACGGTGGTCGGGCTGCCGAACGCGGCGGCCGCGTCCATCGCCTCGGCCGGTGCCTGGCGTGCCGTCAACTGGCGCCGCAGCACGTCGGCCAGCCGCGCCGGGTCGCGCGGCGGCCCGCTCCGGACGCGCGCGATGGCGTCGCGCCAGGCCTCCTCGCGCTGCGGATCGCCGGCGTAGAATTCGGCCAGCCGGGCGAAGTCGAACGCGTAGTCGGCAGCCAGCGTCCGAATCCACGGCAGCTGGCGGATGTCGATCGCGAGAGAGCCCGCGGACGAGGCGGGAGCGGAGGGTGAGGACACCGGCGGCTACTGTTGCAGACGCCCGAGCGGAGTGTCAACCCGTTCGCGGCGCGGCGGCGCGACGCGCGTGCTAACATAACGCCGCCCCGACCGACCGCGTTCGACGCGTCGAGGAGTTCACCCACTGACCGAGGACCGCCTCCTGTTCGACGGCCCCCGTGCGACGTACGGTCGCTTCCGTGTCGTGCATCAAATCGGTGCCGGCAGCGTGGGCCCGGTCTTTCGTGGGGAGGACGGAGAGACGCGGCAGCCGGTGGTCATCAAGGCCATCCGCGCCGGCCTTCCGCCCGAACGGGCGGCCGCGATGGCGGCCGCGCTCGCCGCCCTGCGCGACCGGCTTCCGGCGCATCCGTCGCTCGTGCCCCTGCTCGGCACCGGAGTCGTGGACGACGAGCCGTACGCCGTCTCTCCCGTCGTCGACGGCGACTCCCTCGACGTCGCCTTGCGGCAATACGGCCCCGCGCACGTCGTCGACGCGCTGCCGCGCCTGCGCGCGCTCGCCGACGCCTTGGACGCCGCGGCCGCGCTGGACATCGTCCACGGCAGCCTGCACCCGCGCGACATCCTCGTGTCGGTGGAGCGCACCGTCCTCACGGGCACCGGCATCGCGCCCATCCTCGAGCGGGTCGGCGCCGCGCCGCCGGTCCGGCGTCCGTACACGGCGCCCGAAGTCTGCGACGGCGGGGGCAGCAGCGCCGCCGCCGATCAATACGCTCTGGCGGCCATCGCCTACGAGTGGCTGACGGGCCGGCGCCTGGGGCCCGTCTCGGAACTGGCGGTGCGCGTCGCCGGTCTGCCGCAAGAGGACGCGGACGAACTTACCGCGGTGTTCCGCCGGGCCCTCGACGAGGACCCGGCCCAGCGGTTCTCGACGGCCTCGGGCTTCGTCGAGGCGGTGGCGATCGCGTCGGCCAGCGTGGCGCCCGCCGCCACGCGTCCGGCGACGCGCAGCCGCCGCTCGGTCGCCCCGCGCCTGGTCTTCGACGAGCCGGACGAGGGCGCGGCCGTGGAGCCGGCGCCGCTGGAAGCGGCAGGCCCGCCGCCACCCGCGCCGGTCCCCGAGACATCGGCGCGCGATCCCCTCGACCTGCATCTGACGATGCGGCCGGAACACACGGCGCTGCCGCCCGAATGGGACGGCGACTCCCTGCTGAGCGCGGGCGCACCGGCTGACCCCGATCGTACGTCGCGGGTCGAGTTCGACGAGGGCGCCGGGCGGCCCGAGCCTGTGGCACCGCCAATCGAGGTGGCGCCGACCGTCGCGCCGCCGCCGCCGTCACGACCGTCGCCCTCGCGCACGCGCACGCCGGCCGCCCCAGCCGCCACGGCGGCCGAGGCCCCGGCGGCAGGTCCGTCGCTTCCCGTCGCGGTCGCCGCCTTCGCGGCCTTCGTCGTGCTGGCCTTTCTTGGCGGCTGGGCCCTTCTCCGGTGGAGCACGCCGCGCGGCACGGCGCCGGTGGCCAGCGCCCCGGTCGCGCCAGCGACGTCTCAGGCGCCGTCGCCTGCCGAGTCCGTCCCCACGGCCTCCTCGCCTTCCGCGGTCGTTCCGGCACCGGAGCCGCAGACCGAGGCGCTGGCGCCCCGCGAGTCGATGCCTTCCGCGCCCCCGGCTGGGCCGCCGCGCTCCGTGCCCTCCGCGGCGAGCGCGGCGGCGCCGGCACGCCGCCCCGCGACGGCCGCAGCCGGCCGCCTCCTCGTCCGCTCGACGCCGGGCGGAGCGGAGGTCTTCGTGAACGGCACGCGGCGGGGCGTCACGCCGCTCACGCTTCGCGACGTGGCCCTCGGCACCTACACCGTCCGCGTCACGCGCGCCGGGTTCGCGTCCGCCGAGCAGCGGATCGTGCTCGACCGCGCCCGTCCGGCGCGGACCGTCTCCCTCACGCTGGCGCGTGAACGGGCGGCGGCGGCGCCTGCCGCGGCCGCGCCTTCGACCGCGGCGGCGACCGGGACCTTCAGTTTCGACACCCGGCCGCGCGGGGCGCGCGTGTTCGTCGACGGGCGGCGCGTCGGCGTGACGCCGGTCACCGTGACGGTGCCGGCCGGCGCCCACGCCATACGCTTCGAACGCGAGGGCTTCCAGCCCATCACCACGACGGCGCGCGTGCCGGCTCGCTCGGGCGCGCGGGTGGCCGTCACCCTCACTCCGGAAAGGCGATAGATGAACGCAACACTGGCCCTCGAAGACGGCACCTGGTTCGCCGGTGTCGCCGTCGGCGCGCACGGCGAGACCGGCGGGGAGGTCGTCTTCAACACGAGCATGACCGGCTACCAGGAGATCCTCACGGACCCCTCGTATGCGGGGCAGCTGGTGACGATGACCTCGTCGCAGATCGGCAACTACGGCGTGGCGCCGGCCGACCATGAGTCGGATGCCCCGAAAGCGGCGGGCTTCATCATCCGCGACGAGTCGCCCATCGCCAGCAACTGGCGCGCGCAGGGCACGCTCCGCGACTACCTGGTGTCGCACGGCATCGTGGCCATCGGGGACATCGACACACGGGCGCTGACCAGGAAGCTGCGTTCCGGCGGGGTCATGCGCGGCATCATCGCCACCGGCCACCACGACCCGCAGGCGCTCGTCGAGCGTGCCAAGGCGCTGCCGCAGATGGAGGGCGCGGACCTCGTGAGCGGCGTGACGTGCGCGGCGCCCTACGACTTCTCGATGTCGCTCGCCGACACGGTGGCCGACGCCACGTTCGCCATGTCGCCGGAACGCCGGGCGTCGCGGCCGCTGAAGGTCGCGGCGTACGACTACGGGATCAAGACCAACATCCTCCGCCGGCTCGTCGCCTACGGCTGCACCGTCCGGGTGTACCCGGCGTCCACGCCCGCGGCCGAGTTGCTGGCGTGGGAGCCGGATGGGGTCTTCCTCAGCAACGGCCCGGGCGATCCCGCCGCCGTCGGCTACGCCATCGAGCACGTCAAGACGCTGGTGGCCACCGACGTGCCGACGTTCGGCATCTGCCTCGGCCACCAGATCATGGGACTGGCGCTCGGCGCGACGACGTTCAAGCTGAAGTTCGGCCATCGCGGAGCGAACCATCCCGTGAAGCTGCTCGAGACGGGCGCGGTGGAGATCACGTCGCAGAACCACGGGTTCGCCGTGAACCCCGACTCGCTGCCGGCCGGCACCGACGTGACGCACCTGAACCTCTACGACGGCACGGTCGAGGGCCTCCGGCACACGTCGAAGCCGTTCTTCTCCGTGCAGTACCACCCCGAAGCGTCGCCGGGTCCGCACGACGCCGACTACCTCTTCCGGCAGTTCGTCGACCTGATGGAGCGCGCCCGCTAGACCATGCCCCGACGCACCGATCTCTCCCGCATCCTCGTCATCGGGTCCGGCCCCATCGTCATCGGGCAGGCCTGCGAGTTCGACTACTCCGGTACGCAGGCGATCAAGGCGCTGCGCGACGAGGGCCTCGAAGTGGTCCTCGTCAACAGCAACCCGGCGACCATCATGACGGACCCCGAGCTGGCCGACCGCACCTACGTCGAGCCGCTGACGGTGGACGTCGTCGAGCGCATCATCGCGCGCGAGAAGCCGGACGCCGTCCTGCCGACCGTGGGCGGGCAGACCGCGCTCAACCTCGCCGTGGATCTGCACGAGGCCGGCGCCCTCGACCGCCACGGCGTGAAACTCATCGGCGCGTCCATCACGGCCATCAAGGTGGCCGAGGACCGGCAGCTGTTCCACGACGCGATGCTCGAGATCGGGCTCGAGGTGCCGAGGAGCCGCGTGGTGAAGACCATGGCGGAGGCGCTCGAGGCCGTGGAGCTCACGGGGTTCCCGGCCATCGTCCGCCCGTCGTTCACGCTCGGCGGCGTGGGCGGTGGCATCGCCTACAACGTGGAGGAGTTCCGCGAGATCTGCGGACGCGGCCTCGAACTCAGCCCCGTGCACGAAGTGCTGGTGGAGGAGTCGGTCATCGGCTGGAAGGAGTTCGAGCTCGAGGTGATGCGCGACGTCGCCGACAACTTCGTCGTCATCTGCTCGATCGAGAACATCGACCCGATGGGCGTGCACACCGGCGACAGCATCACGGTGGCCCCCGCGCAGACGCTGACGGACAAGGAATACCAGCGCATGCGCGACGCGGCCCGCCGGATCATCCGCCGCGTGGGCGTCGAGACGGGCGGGTCGAACATCCAGTTCGCGTTCAACCCGGCCGACGGGCGCATGGTCGTCATCGAGATGAACCCGCGCGTGTCGCGCAGCTCGGCACTGGCGTCGAAGGCCACGGGGTTCCCGATTGCCAAGATCGCGGCGAAGCTGGCCCTCGGCTACCACCTGGACGAGATCCCGAACGACATCACGCGGCTGACGCCGGCCTCCTTCGAGCCCACCATCGACTACGTCGTGGTGAAGATCCCGCGGTGGAACTTCGAGAAGTTCCCCCAGGCGGACCGCACGCTCACCACGCAGATGAAGTCGGTGGGCGAGGCCATGGCCATCGGCCGCACCTTCAAGGAGGCCTTCCTGAAGGGGATGCGGTCGCTCGAGCTCGGGAAGGAAGGCCGTGTGTTCAGTGCAGGCATGCCGGCCGGAGCGGCGCCCGACGCGGCCACGCCCGACGAGGTGGACGCGGGCCTGCGGCGCCGGCTGAGCATCCCGACGGACCGCCGGATCTGGGCGGTGTTCGAGGCGCTCGAGCGCGGCTGGACGACCGAACGGATCCAGGAAGTGACGCGCATGGACCCGTGGTTCCTCGAGCAGTTCGCCGAACTCGTGGAGCTGCGCCGCACGGCCGCCCTGGTGGGGCTGCGGGACATGTCGGCCGATCTCATGCGCGCGCTGAAGCGCGCCGGGTTCGGCGACGACGAGCTGGCGCACCTGCTGCAGGTGAACGAGTCGGCGGTGGCGGAGAAGCGGGCCGAGCTCGGGCTGCGCGCCGTCTACAAGCGCATCGACACGTGCGCGGCGGAGTTCGAGTCGTTCACGCCCTACATGTACAGCACGTTCGAGCGTGAGTGCGAAGCGGCGCCGACGGCGGCGCGGAAGGTCGTGATCCTGGGCAGCGGCCCGAACCGCATCGGCCAGGGCGTGGAGTTCGACTACTGCTGCTGCCACGCGGTCTTCGGGTTCAAGAAGGACGGACTCGAGACCATCATGGTCAACTGCAACCCGGAGACGGTCTCGACCGACTACGACACGGCGGATCGGCTGTACTTCGAGCCGCTCACCTTCGAGGACGTCATGTCGGTCATCGAGCGCGAGCGCGACGGGCATGCGGACGTCTCGGTGGTGGTGCAGTTCGGCGGACAGACGCCGCTGAAGCTCGCGCTGCCGCTGCAGGCCGCGGGCGTCTCGATCGTGGGCACGTCGCCGGACTCCATCGATCTCGCCGAGGACCGCAAGCGCTTCGCGCAACTGCTGTGGGATCTGGGCATTCCTCAGCCCGCCAGCGGCACCGCGGTGTCGCGGACCGAGGCGCGCGAGGCCGCGGCGTCGATCGGGTTCCCGGTGGTCGTCCGTCCGTCGTACGTCCTGGGCGGGCGCGCGATGGCCATCGTCTACGACATGGCGTCGCTCGACCGCTACATGGCCTCCGCCGTGGACGTGTCGAATGACCGCCCGATCCTGATCGACCGCTTCCTGGAGCACGCCAAGGAGCTCGACGTGGACTGCGTGGCCGATGCGACGGGCGCCGTCGTGATCGGCGGCATCATGGAACACATCGAGGAGGCCGGTATCCACTCCGGCGACAGCTCCTGCGTCGTGCCGCCGACGGGCATGTCCGAGCGGCACCTGGCGCTCTTGCGGGACTACACACGCCGCATCGCGCGGGCCCTGAAGGTCGTCGGACTCATGAACGTGCAGTACGCCCTCAAGGACGACGAGATCTTCGTGCTCGAGGTGAACCCGCGCGCCTCCCGCACGGTGCCGTACCTGGCCAAGGCCACGGGCGTGCCGCTGGCGCAGGTGGCGGCGCGGGTGATGATGGGGCGGACGCTGGCGGACCTCAAGATCACGGAGGACCTGACGCCGGCGGGCGTGTTCGTGAAGAGCCCGGTCTTCCCGTTCATCCGCTTCCCGGGCGTCGACACGATCCTGGGGCCCGAGATGAAGTCCACGGGCGAGGTCAGGCGGGGCGGGCGATTTCGGCCACGCCTTCGTCAAGGCCATGCTCGGCGCCGGGCAGCGGCTGCCCGAGCAGGGCACGGTCTGCCTGAGCGTGAACAACGACGACAAGCCCGAGGTGCTGCCAATCGCGCGGGCGCTGGCGGAGATGGGCTTCTCGGTGACGGCCACCCGCGGCACCGCGGTGTACCTGCGGGCGCACGGCATCGACTGCGGCGTGGTCTACAAGGTGAACGAGGGCCGGCCGAACCTCGCCGACGAGATCGTGAACCGGCGCATCCAGCTCGTGGTGAACACGCCCCTGGGCCTCGAGTCGTTCTTCGACGACAAGGCGGTGCGGCGGGCCGCCATGATGGCCGGGATTCCCTGCATCACGACCATGACCGGCGCGGCCGCGGCCGTGGACGCCATCCGGGCGTTGAAGTCGCGTGAGCTCGGCGTCTGCTCGCTGCAGGAGTACTACCAGGCCGCGACCAAGGCCGCCGAGGCCTGATCGGACCGCCAGCCCGGGACCTGCGGGCGGCAGAATCCGCGTACTCCGACGGCGCGGCCCGTGGTCAATCCGGCCAGCGTGGCACGCCGATCGGGCGAACGCCGAACGGGTCGCGACGCCGGCGCGCGGCACGGATTCCGCCTGACGCGGGTCCGTGTCTCATTTGCCGGTGTGGCTCGCGTCGGCCTGGGTGGCCGGCGTGGCCGCGGGCGCCGTGGATCCGTCCTGGTCGACGATCGCCGGCGCGGCGGCGGCTGCGGCGTGGCTGGCGCTGTGGGCGGCGTGGCATGCCGGCCGCGGACGCATCATGCCCGCGCTCGCGGCCGTGGCGCTGGGCGGCCTCGGAGTCGAGGCGGGCGCCCAGGGCCTGCGGCAGGCGACGTCGCCCAGTCTGGTCCAGGCGCTCGAGCAGGCGGGCCTGCTGCCGCCCTCGAGCGGCCGGGCGGTGGCCGCCGTGCACCTGGAAGGCCGGCTTCTCGCCGATGCCCAGCCCTCGGCGTACGCGACCGTGCTTCGGGTGGCCGCGGAGACCCTGCAAACCCCCGGCGGCGTCCGCCAGCCGGTGGCAGGGGCCGTGACCCTCGCGGTGACCGGCGTCGAGGCGACGCGCGTCCGCGGCGACTGGCGTGCCGGACGGCGGCTGTCAGTCGTGGCCTTCCTCCGGCGACCGGCGAGCGCGAGGAATGTCGGCGCGCCCGGTGCGGTGCGCGAGGCCGCCCGTCGCCGGGCCGCGCTCGTGGGCACCGTCAAGAGCGGGCTGGTCGTCCAGACGGTGGCGCGCGGGTCCTGGGTGAGCGAGGCCGCGGCCGCGGTCCGCGCACGAGCCCGCCTGGCGATCGCCCGGGCGTCGGGCGCGGACGCCGGGGAGGCGGCCGCCGTCGGCACCGCCGTGCTCATCGGCGATCGCGCCGGCCTGTCGGCCGAACTCCAGGACCGGCTCCAGCGGGCGGGCACGTTCCACGTCATCGCGATCTCCGGCGGCAACATCGCGCTGTGGGCGGTGCTGGCGTCGTGGCTGGCCGGCCGCGTGACGGCCCGCCGCGCCGCGGCGCTCGGGGCGACGGGGGCGGCGGTGGTCGCCTACGCCTATGTCGTCGGGGGCGGGGCCTCGGTGCTGCGCGCCAGCGGCATGGCCGTCGTGGGCGTGACGGCACGCTGGCTCGATCAGCGCGCGGCGGCCGTGAACGTCCTGGCGGCCACGAGTAGCGTCCTCGTCGCGGCCGATCCCCTCGTGGTCGCGGACGTCGGATTCTGGCTGACGACCGCCGCGACGGCGGGTCTCGTCATCGGGCTGCCCGGCGATCGGCCCGCGTCGCGCGCCGTCGCCTGGGCCCGCGCCTTGTTCCTCACGTCCGTCGCGGCGGAGACGGCGCTCCTCCCGATCGTGGCGTCCGTTTTCCAGCAGGTGAGCGTGGCGGGACTCGTCGCGTCCGCCGTGGCGGTGCCGGCGATGGCCGTCGTCCAGGTGGCGGCCCTCGCCGCCGTCCTCGCGGACGCCGTGGCCCCTCCGGTCGCCTGGGTGGCTGGCGGCGTCCTGCGCGCCGCGACGTTCCTGGTCACCGAGTCGGCGCGTGTCGTGGACCTGGCGCCGTGGCTCGCCTGGAAGGTGCCGCCGCCGTCGCTCGGCGCGGTCGCCGCCTACTACGCCGCGCTGGCCGCGTGGCTGTGGGCGCGCACCCGCCTCGACTCCTCCCGCGCCCGGCACGTCCGCCGCGCGGGCGCCGTCGC
Organism: Vicinamibacterales bacterium; assembly: GCA_041394705.1. Taxonomy (GTDB): domain Bacteria; phylum Acidobacteriota; class Vicinamibacteria; order Vicinamibacterales; family UBA2999; genus CADEFD01. The sequence continues at coordinate 370,147 of JAWKHS010000004.1, read as the reverse complement.
CGTGGGGCTCGCGGCGGCCTGGGTCGCCGTCTCGCCGCTCACCCTCGTGCCAGGCGCCCCGGGGCATCTCGAGATGACGATGCTCGACGTCGGGCAGGGCGACGCGGTCTACGTGGCCTTCCCGAACGGCAGGCGCATGCTCGTGGACGCGGGAGGCCTGCTGGCGGGCGGGGGCGACCTCGGGGCGCGGGTGGTCGGCCCGGCGCTCAGGGCGCTGGGCGTGCGGCGTCTCGACTACCTCGTGGTCTCACATCCGGACGCGGACCACCTCGGAGGTGCCGCCGCCGTCGCCAGGGAATTCCGGCCGGCCGAGGTGTGGACGGGCATCGACGTGGCCGGGCATGCACCCACGGCGAGGCTGCGGCAGGAAGCGGCGCGGGCCGGCGCGTCGTGGCGGGAGGTGCGCCGTGGCGATCGGTTGCACGTGGGCGGCGTGGTCCTGACGGTGCGTCATCCGGAACGTCCGGAGTGGGAGCGGGCGCGCGTCCGGAACGACGATTCCGTCGTCTGCGAGCTGATCTACGGCGGCGTGCGGATCGTCCTCAGCGGGGACGCGGGCCGGGCGGTGGAGGAGGCGCTGTCCCAGGACCTCGACGACGCGTCGCGCTTCACCGTCCTGAAGGTCGCCCATCACGGCAGCGACAGCGCCAGCGCGCGGTCGTGGCTCGAACGCCTCCGTCCGACGATCGCCCTGGTGAGCGCGGGCCCGGCCAACCCGTTCGGCCACCCGGCGCCGGCCGTGCTGGCCCGCCTGGCGGCCGTGGGGGCGTCGGTCTGGCGCACGGACCTCGACGGCGCCATCACCGTGACCACCGACGGCGTGGACGTGGCCGTGCGGAGCGCGACGGGACGGCAGGCCGCCTTCGCGACTCAGCCGCGATAGTTCTTGTTCTCGAGCTGGAACCGGATCCCGTCGGGATCGGTGAAGTACACCTCGGGCTTGTCCTTCCGGATGGTGGCCTTGATGCCCTGGGCCTCCAGCCTGGCGGCCATGGCATTCACGTCGTAGTCGTCGACGCCGAAGCACACGTGATCCACGCGGCCGGGATTGGGCATCTTGTAGAGGCCCAGGAAGCTGGTGCCGAGCGACAGGTTGATGCCCGTGCCCTGCGTAGACACCACCGGCATGCCGAACGTCTTTTGGAAGAACTGCTTCGATGCCTCGGGGTCGGCCACCGCCAGCGAGACGTGATTCAGCGAGAGAGCCGGGATCGGCGGCGCCTGCGCGGCGGCGCCGGCCGGCGTGCCTGCCGCGACGAGGGCGGCCAGCCCCTGCACGAGCTGCCGCCTGGTGAGCCGGCCGGTTTCGAACGCCGAGACGAGCGAGTCGATCGTGGTCATGTCCCCTCCGAGCGGGACGGGCCCGCGCCGTCGCGCTTCACCGCGTCCCAGAGCGCGTTCTGTTCGTCGAGCGACAGATCGCGCAGCCGCCGTCCCGCGTCCGCGCTCCTGGTCTCCATCGCCGTGAACCGTGCCTTGAAGCGGTCGCCCGCCCGGCGGAGCGCCGCCTCCGGCTCGACGCCCAGCTTCCGGGCGTAGTTGGCGCACGCAAACAGCCAGTCGCCCACCTCGGCTTCGAGCGCGTCGCGGTCGGGGGAGGGCGCGTCGAGCACTTCGCGGATCTCTGCGAGCTCCTCGTCCACCTTCTCGAGGACGGCGTCAGCCGTGACCCAGTCGAACCCGACCGTGGCCGCGCGCGCCGTCATCTCGTACGCCCCGAGCAGCGCCGGCAGCGAGCGCGGCACGCCGGAGAGGATCGTCTTCGGCGCCTGGCCGGCGGCGCCGCGCTCGGCGGCCTTGAGGTCCTCCCACGAGCGGACGACGTCGTCGGAGGACAGCGCGGGCGGGGCCTCGGCGAGCGGGGTTCCGTCCGGGAGGAACACGTGCGGGTGCCGCCGCACCAGCTTCCGCGCGATGCCCTCGACGGCGTCCGCGATGGAGAAGTGGCCGGCCTCTTCGGCGATCTGTGCGAGGAAGACCGCTTCGTACAGGAAGTCGCCGAGCTCCTCGCGGAGACCGTCCAGGTCGCCGCCGTCGATCGCGTCGAGCAGCTCGTAGGTCTCCTCGAGGACGTATGGACGCAGCGACTGCAGCGTCTGCTCGCGGTCCCACGGACAGCCGCCGGGCGCGCGCAGCGCGCGCATGACGCGCACGAGTTCGTCGAATCGTTCAGCCGCCGCACCCATCCTGCCGCTCGCGGGCGCTATGCTACCATTCGAGCTTCTCGCAGCCGTGGCCGAATCGTCCCCGCCCCCCGACGCCCGCGTCTCCTTCCTCGCGTTCCTCTACTCGCTGGCGGGCAGCGCCGCGGTCCACTTCGGCGACGTCGCCGATCCGCAGACCGGCGAGAAGCGGCCGCCGAACCTCGAGCAGGCGAGCCACGTCATCGACGTGATGGTGATGCTCGAGCAGAAGACCAAGGGCAATCTGACGAACGAGGAACGGCAGTTCCTCGACCAGGCGCTCTACGAGCTGCGGATGCGGTTCGTCGCGCTCAGGGGCGCCGGCGGGACGAGCTGATGCCGGCGGCGCGGGTGACGTTCCTCGGCACCGGCACGTCTCACGGGGTGCCCATGATCGGCTGCCGCTGCGACGTGTGCCGCTCGACCGACGTGCGCGACCGGCGGCTCCGGCCGTCGATCCTGATCGCGGTGGAGGACGGGCCGGCCGTGCTCGTCGACACGGCGACGGACCTCCGGCAACAGGCGCTGAGCTTCGGAGTCACGCGCGTGGACGCCGTGCTCTTCACCCACGCCCACGCCGATCACGTCATGGGCATGGACGAGTTGCGACGCTTCAACGTGATGAACGGCCGCCGGCTGCCGATGTTCGCGAACGCCCGCACGGCCGGCGAGATCCGGCGCATCTTCAGCTACGCCTTCGAACCCCCCGCCGTGCCCGGCGGCGGCGTCCCGGACCTGTCGCTCACCGAGATCGACGGGCCGTTCCACGTGCTCGGGCTTCGCGTCGAGCCCGTGCCCGTCCTGCACGGTCCCCAGGAGATCCTGGGCTTCCGCGTGGGCCGCTTCGCGTATCTCACGGACTGCAACGCGATTCCCGACAGGTCGCTGGCCATGCTCGAGGGCCTGGACGTCCTGGTGCTGGACGCGCTCCGGCGCCGGCCGCACCCGACGCATTTCTCCCTCGACCAGGCGGTGGACGTGGCCGGGCGCCTCGGCGCGGGGCGGACCTACTTCACGCACATCTGTCACGACCTGCCGCACGCCGCCACCAACGCGGCCCTGCCGGCGACGATGGCGCTGGCCTACGACGGGCAGGTGCTGGACCTGCCCGACGTGCCCTGGGTCGCGCCCGAGATGCCGGACGAAGGGCGGGCGTGATGGACGTCGTCTACTTCCCGGACGACCCCCGGCCGCCGCGGTGGATGAGCCCGGTGCTCGCGCTGGGCAACTTCGACGGGCTGCACCGCGGCCACCAGAAGATCGTCGAGCGCATCCGGCGCAGCGCGGCCGACCGGGGCACGGCGGCCATCGTCCTGACGTTCGATCCCCACCCCCCGCGCGTCGTACGGCCGGACAAGGCGCCGCCGCTGCTCATGACCACGCGGCAGAAGCTGGCCGCGCTCGACCGGGCCGGCGTCCACGGCGTGGCCGTGGTCCGCTTCACCGAGGCGCTCTCGCGGTGGTCCCCGGACGCGTTCGTGCGCAACGTGCTGGTCGACTGGCTGCGCGTGTCGGAGGTGTGGGTCGGGGCGGACTTCCTCTTCGGCCACGAGCGGGCGGGCACCTTCTCCGTCCTCCGGACCCTGGGCGGCCAGTATGGCTTCCGGGCCGAGAAGATCGATCCGGTGCGCTACAAGGAGTTCGTCGTGTCGAGCACGCGCATCCGCCGCCTGGTGGCGGAGGGCCGCGTGGACGAGGCCGGCGCGCTCCTGGGACACCACTACGCCATCGAGGGCGAGGTGGTGCGGGGCGCGCAGCGCGGCCGCACGCTGGGGTTCCCAACGGCCAACCTTTCGACCCACAATGAGTTGGTGCCGCCCGCGGGTGTGTACGCGACGGCCGCCGAGATCGACGGCGCCCGGTGGCCGGCCGTGACCAACGTGGGCGTGCGTCCCACGTTCGAAACGGCGGGGGCGGTCACGGTCGAGACCCACGTGCTCGGGCTCGACCGGGACCTCTACGGCGCGGCGATGTCGCTGAGCTTCATCCAGCGGCTGCGCGACGAGCGGCGCTTCGCCGACATCGACGCGCTCAGGGAGCAGATCGAGGCGGACGTGCGCCGCGCGGCGCGGCTGTTCGACAACATCTCGGTATGACGATGCACCAGCGCCCGTTCGAGTTCACGATGCGCGTCTCCGGCGACCGCGCGATGCTCGGCGCCGTGCGCGAGCTGGCCTCGCAGGTGGCGGCCTACGCCGGCGGACAGGCGCTGGCGACGGCCGTGGCCGACGAAGTCGTGACGGCGGCCGAGGCCGCCATCGCGGCGGGCCGCGGCGACGGGACGCCGGTGGACGTCGTGTTCAAACGGTCGAAGGCGTGCCTGGACGTGTTCGTCTCGGGCGGGCGCGCGACCACCCTCAACGCGACGCACCTGTCGCGCGGCCACGGCCTCTCGGTGCGCTGGATCGAGGGCGAGACCGGCCCGGTGTGCCACATCCGGCAGGCGACGGAGTAGCGGAACGATGCGCCTCTACAACACCATGACCCGGCAACGGGAGCCGTTTGCGCCGGCCGATGGCCGGTGCGCCCGGCTGTATGCGTGCGGCCTCACGGTGTACGCCCGCGGCCACATCGGCAACTTCCGGAGCTTCCTGGCGCTCGACGTGCTCCGGCGCACGTTGAAATACGTGGCCGGCTACGAGGTGCGCCAGGTCGTGAACTTCACCGACGTGGACGACAAGACGATCGCGGGCGCCGACAGGGAAGGCGTGCCGCTGGCCGCCTACACGGAGCGCTACATCGAGGCGTTCCGTGAGGACGCGGCCACGCTCGGGCTGGAGCCGTCGGAGGAGACGCCGCGTGCGACCGACCCGGCCAACATCCAGGCCATGTCGGACATGATCGCGGCGCTCGAGGCCCGGGGCCACACGTATCGGAGCGACGGCTCGATCTACTTCAAGATCGCGTCGATGCCGACCTACGGCCGCCTCGCGCGGCTGGACCACGAAGGCATGCAGGCGGGCGCCCGGGTCGACTCCGACGAGTACGGCAAGGAGGACGCCCGCGACTTCGTCCTGTGGAAGGCCACCAAGCCCGGTGAGCCCACCTGGGACGCCGGGGTGGGCCCGGGCCGACCGGGCTGGCACATCGAGTGCTCGGCCATGGCGCTGCGCCTCCTGGGCGAGCCGCCCATCGACATCCACGCCGGGGGCATCGACCTGGTCTTCCCGCACCACGAGAACGAGATCGCGCAGAGCGAGTGCGCCACCGGGCGCACCTTCGCGCGCTTCTGGGTGCACTTCGAGCACCTCCTGGTCGAGGACCAGAAGATGTCGAAGTCGCTCGGCAACGTGCACACGATTCCCGACGTCGTGGCGAAGGGCTATCGGGCCTCGACGTTGCGCTACCTGCTGCTTTCGGCGCACTACCGGTCGCGCCTGAACTTCACCTGGGTGGGCATGGCCCAGGCGGAGGAGGCCATCCGGCGCTGGTGCGACTTCCTGGCGCGGCTCGACGGGGTGCAGGGAAGCGAGGCGCATCCGGCGATTGCCGAGCGCGTGGCGGCGGGCCGCGAAGGATTCGATGCCGCCATGCGCGACGACCTGAACACGGCGGCCGCGCTCGGGGAGCTCTTCGAGCTGATTCGCGCGCTCAACACCGCCCTGGATCAGGGCGGGGTGGGCGCGCCGGACCTGCCGGGCATCCGCGAGGCGTTCGCGCACTTCGACGACGTCATCGGCGTCGTGTCGCTGCGGGCCCGCGAGGACGCCGCCGCTGGCGTGTCGGAGGACGAGGTCGAGCGCTACATCGCGGCACGCCAGGAGGCCCGGAGGCGGCGCGACTTCGCGGCCGCCGACCGCATCCGCGGCGAGCTCCTGGAACTCGGCGTGATTCTCGAGGACGGCCCGACGGGCACCCGCTGGAAGCGAAAGTAGGAGCGATGGACGCACCACATCTGAAGACCGCGTTGCCGGGCCCGAAGGCCAAGGCCCTCATCGACCGCGACCGCAAGGTCGTCTCGCCGTCCTACACCCGCGACTACCCGTTCGTCATCGCCCGCGGCGAGGGCGCGACGGTGGAGGACGTGGACGGCAACGTCTTCCTCGACTGCGCGGCGGGTATCGCCGTGAACTCCACCGGGCACGCCCATCCCACCGTGGTGGCGGCCATCGTGGACCAGGCGCAGAAGTTCCTGCACATGTCGGGGACCGACTTCTACTACGAGCCGCAGGTCCGGCTCGGCGAGGATCTGGCCTCCACGGCGCCCATGTCGGGACCGGTGCGCACGTTCTACGCCAACTCCGGCACCGAGGCCAACGAGGCCGCCATCAAGCTCGCGCGCTATCACTCGAAGCGCTTCGGCGTGCTCGGCTTCCTCGGCAGCTTCCACGGCCGCACGCTGGGGTCGCTGTCGCTGACGTCCAGCAAGGCCATTCAGCGCCGGGGGTTCGGCCCGATGGCGCCCGGCACCTACCACGCTCCCTACGCCACCTGCTACCGGTGTCCGGTGGGCCTGACGCCCGACCGCTGCAACGCCGAGTGTCTGCGCTTTCTCGAGGAGCAGGTGCTCGTCCACCTCATCTCGCCCGACGACGTGGCCGCCGTCCTGGTGGAGCCGATCCAGGGCGAGGGCGGCTATGTCGTGCCGCCGAAGGCCTTCCACGAACGGCTGCGCGCGCTCACGAAGGAGCACGGCATGCTCCTCATCGCCGACGAGGTGCAGTCGGGCATGGGCCGCACCGGCCGGATGTGGGCGATGGAGCACTTCGGCGTCGAGCCCGACATGGTGACGGCGGCCAAGGGCATCGCCTCCGGGCTGCCGCTCGGCGTCACGCTGGCCAGGGCCGACGTCATGGACTGGCCGCCCGGGGCGCACGCCAGCACGTTCGGCGGGAACCCGGTGTCGTGCGCGGCGGCCGTGGCGACGATCGGGCTCCTGCGCGAGTCGCTCCTGAAGAACGCGGCCGAAGTCGGCGCGCACCTGATCGACGGCCTGCGGGCGCTCATGGACAAGCACCCCCTCATCGGCGACGTCCGTGGCAAGGGGCTGATGATCGGCGTGGAGCTCGTCCGCGACCGGGTCACGAAGGAACGGGCCATCACCGAGCGGGACGCCGTGGTCAACGAGGCGTTCATGCGGGGGATGCTCATCCTGGGCGCCGGCAAGAACGCCGTCCGGTTCTCGCCGCCGCTCGTCCTGACCAAGGCCCAGGCGGACACCGCCGTGCGGCTCTTCGACGAGACGCTGACCGCCGTCACGAGCCGGACATAAGAGGGAGCCCACCCTCGCAGACCTGAACGGGCGCGGCCCTTGCAGCGGCCGGGGCCATGACGTACGCCCGAATCGCGCTCGGGCTCGATGGGGAGGCCCACGCCCGCCGGGCGCTCGAACGGCGCGGCTACCAGGTCCTGGCCTGTCGCTATCGCACCCGCCAGGGCGAAATCGATCTCGTGGCCCGCCACGAGGGAGTGGTGGTGTTCGTCGAGGTCAAGACGCGCCGGGGGCGCGAGTTCGGCGATCCCGCGGCCTCGGTCACCGCGCAGAAACAGCGACGCGTGGCCCAGATGGCCGCCGACTACCTGGCGCGCCACCGGCTCGAACGGGCGCCAGTCAGGTTCGACGTCGTGAGCGTCGAGGCCTCGGTCGACGGGCCGCCGGTGGTCACCGTGATCGCGGACGCCTTCCGACCGGGGTGGTGAGCGGCAGGCGCGGGCGTCCGGTGTAGCCTTACAGCGCATGTCCGAGTGGCGCGCCGACCCGGCGACCGGGCGCTGGATCGTGGTGGCCGACGAACTCCCCCTGGCGCGTCGCGACTTCGTCGTCGATGGCGTCGCCCGGCCGCTCGACACGCCCTGTCCGTTCTGCGAGGGCCACGAACTGGTGGCCGGCCGGGAGATCGCGGCTGTCAGGGACAGCGGAGTGCCGGACGAGCCCGGCTGGCGGCTGCGCGTCGTCCCGAACCGTGTGCCCGCCCTCCGGGTGGAAGCCGGCAGCGAGACCGTCGCCGATGGCCTCCATGTCCACCGCCCGGGGCTGGGGGCGCACGAGGTGGTCATCGAGGACCCGCGGCACGACTGGTCCTGGTACGCCATGAATGCGGCCGAGATCGGGCGCGTGCTGGAGGCCTGGCGCGGCCGCATCGCCGATCTCGCCCGCGACACCCGGCTGCGGTCGGCCGTCGCGTTCAAGAGCCATGGCGCCGAAGCGGGTGCTCGGCTCGTCCACACCCACTCGCAGGTGGTGGCGACGCCCATGGTGCCGCCCGGCCTGGAGGCGGAGGTGCAGGGCGCGGCCCGCCACCACGCCGCGACCGGCCGGTGCCTCGGGTGTGACCTCGTGGCGACCGAGCGGGCCACGGGGCTGCGCGTGGTCGTCGACGGGCCCGGCGCGGTGGCGTTGACGCCGTTTGCGTCCGGGTGGCCGTTCACCGTGTGGGTCGTGCCGGTGCGCCACCTGGCGCGGTTCGATCAGGCGGCGGAAGACGACATCGCGACGGCAGCGGCCACGATCGTGGAGGTGCTGGCCCGCCTGGCCCGGGCGCTGGAGCGGCCGGCCTTCCACGCGGTGCTGCACACCGCGCCGTATGGCGTGGCCGCCGACGGGCCCTTCCACTGGTTCGTGGAGGTCGTTCCACGCGTGCTCCGGCCGAGCGGTCTCGCGCTCGGCGTTGGCTTGCCGATCAACCCGGTCGCGCCGGAACGGGCCGCGCGCGTCCTGCGCGGGGAGGCCTGAACGCTTGCCGGCCCAGCCGGGCATTTGCTAGACTGCCAAGGCGTCTCGGGCGGGAATAACTCAGTGGTAGAGTGCGACCTTGCCAAGGTCGAAGTCGCGGGTTCGAATCCCGTTTCCCGCTCCATCCTTCGCTCGACGCGAGACCCGCTCCCGGCGAAGGGCCTTCGGCGCCGCCGGTGCGGCAGGCGAGGGCGGCCGGCGGTCCGGTCTGTGAGACACTAACCCCGCTCGTCCCAGCTGCAACACGGCGCCGTAGCCAAGTGGTAAGGCAGAGGTCTGCAAAACCTCCATCCCCGGTTCAAATCCGGGCGGCGCCTCCAACCCTCCCCACGAGCGACCCCGATTCCCGCACACGTGACCGATTGCACATCGGTGCTATGGTGCGGTCATGCACCTCGAGAAGCCGATCCCGTGCGAGGTCTGCGGAAAGCCCGCAGCGGTCGTGGTCACGCCAGACGCCCATGATGCCCAGCCCGCGAGCTATACGTACACGCGGACGTGTTCCGGGGAGTGCCCGCCGGCCACCCGCTCGCTGGCGCCGCACGACGCCCAGGAACTCACGGGCCACACCTACGACGGCGCCACCGGCCGGTGGACCCGCCTCATCTCCACGTCCGTGGAGGGCTGGATTCCCTGACCTGCCCATTCCCGCCGCGCGCGCGTGGCGGGCCGGGCCGCGGCCAATTCAAGTGTGCCGCCCGGTGGCCGATTGCCCAGGCCATGGAAGTCAACGTCGATCCCCAGCAGCTCGCGGCCGCGTCGATTGAAGCCGCGCGTGAAGTGCTGGTCCTCAGGAAGCAGCGCGACGTCGAGACCGCCGTGGCGCAGTCGGTGGTCGATCTCGTGAAGAATGCGCCGGCGCCCGCGCCCGCGGCGCCTGGTCGCATCGACACCTACGCCTAGCCCGGGCGGCGGTGCGCCGCGTCAGGCCCGGCATGCCCGACGGCACGCGGCCGCCCGCTGGGTCGCGCCGGCCGCAGGCACGTACAATCACCGGCGTCGTGCCCACGCCGGATCTCGAGTTCACCCCCGCCCAGATGCGGGCGATGGCGGACGCCGTCATCAGCCGCTGCATCGCGCACGTCGCGTCGCTGCCCGAGCAGCCCATCCGGGGCGACGTGCAGGCCGAGGCGCTCTGCCGCGCCCTTCGCGAGCCGGCGCCGGCCGAGGGCGTGCCGCTCGAACCGCTGCTGGACCTCGTCATGGACCAGTGCGTGCCGCGGTCGTTCAACACTGCGGCCTCCGGGTACCTGGCCTTCATCCCGGGCGGCGGCTCCTTCCCGGCGGCGCTCGCCGACTTCATCGCGAACACGACCAACCGGTTCACGGGCGTGTGGATGGCGGCGCCGGCGCTCGTGCAGCTGGAAGCCAACGCCCTGGACTGGCTGCGGGAGTGGATGGGGTTCCCGGAGTCGGCGCGCGGCCTCTTCACGGCCGGCGGCTCGACGGCCACGTTCAACGCGATCCTGTGCGCCCGCGAGCGGCACCTGGGCGCCGAGATCCGGCCCGGCGTGCTCTACACGAGCGACCAGGCGCACCACTCGGTGCTGAAGTCCGCGAAGATGGCCGGCGTGATGCCGGACCGCGTGCGGGCGCTTAAGTGCGATGCGCGGTACCGGATGCCCGTGGACGCGCTGCGCGCCGCCATCGCCGCCGACCGTGCCGCCGGCCTGCGGCCCTTCGCCGTCGTCTCCAGCGCGGGCACGACCAACACCGGCGCGGTCGATCCCCTGGACGCGATCGCCGACGTCTGCGCCGCCGAGGGACTCTGGCACCACGTCGACGGCGCCTACGGCGCGTTCTTCCATCTCGTCGACGAGCTCGGCGCGACGCTGGCGGGCCTGTCCCGCGCCGACTCGATCACGCTGGACCCGCACAAGGGCCTCTTCCTGCCGTACGGCACGGGCGCGCTGCTGGTGCGCGACGGCGCCGCGCTGCGCGCCGCGCACGAAGCGACCGCGGACTACCTGCCGCCGATGCCGCACCCGGGCCACTTCTACGACCCGAGCCAGCACGGGCCCGACCTGTCACGCGGGTTCCCGGGCCTGCGTGTGTGGCTGACCGTGAAGGTGTACGGGACGACCGCGTTTCGCGACGCGCTCGGGGAGAAGCGCCGGCTCACGGTCGACGCCGCCAGGCGCGTGGCCGCGCTGCCGGGCATCGTGATCGACGCGCCGCCCGAGCTGTCGCTCTTCGCGTTCCACGTCACGTGGCCGGGCGCGACGACGGCCGATGAAGATGCCGCCACGCGGGCGCTCATGGAGCGGATCACGGTGCGCGGCCGCGTCATGATCACGGGCGCGGTCGCTCGGGGGCGCTACGTCGGGCGCGTGTGCGTGCTCAGCTTCCGCACGCACGCCACCGAGATCGACTGGCTCCTCGAGGACATGCGCGCGGCCCTCGCCGAGGTCGTGCCGGCCGAGTAGCGACGTCCGTCGCGCCCGTCCCTCATCGTGCGTCGCAGGCGCGCGCTCCGCGAAAAGCCGCGCCCATCGCCCGTCCCTTTCGATGAACGTCGGCACTCTGCACACGGGTGCGGCGCGGCCGCGCGCTCCTGCGCGACGCGCCCCGCGTCCGCCGACGCCACGTCCGGTCGGAGGGACCGAATCATGAACGATGAGTTGAAGAAGGCGGTCAGGAAGTCCCAAGTCGCGTTGCAGAAGCCGTTCACCAAGGAGCGGCTGGGGTTCAAGGCGCTGCTCCTGTCCAACCCGAACTACTTCGGCACCCTGGAGAAGAGTGCCTTCACGCCCGTCGTGCCGATCGCCGGCAACACGTTCTACGAGGAGCTGGGCTGCGTCGGCTACCACCCGCAGCGCGAGCTGCTCGAGGGCGTGGTCTACGTGTATCAGCCGTCGGGCTACGGCACGGACGTCTGCGGGGCGGGCACGCCGGAGTACGTGCGCTTCTACCTGTCGTTCGACCACGGCGCCACGTGGGTCGACCAGGGCATGACGAGCTTCCAGGCCTACGACGTGCCGGAGGGCACCCAGGGCGCGCGGCGGCTCGAGTACGCCGTGACGCTCAAGGTGGACCCCGCGCGGAAGCGCTGCACGGCCGACCACCTGATTCGCGTCCGCGCGATCCTGTCGTGGAACGACCCGCCGCCGCCGAATCAGCCGAACTGGGTGCCGGTCTGGGGCAACGTGCGGGAGGCCGCGATCCAGGTGGAGCCGCGCCGGTTCCTGCTGCCCACGGACATCTTCGAAGGGCTGAAGGTGAAGCCCGAGATCGCCTCGCTCCTGGGCAACGCGCCGATCGCGGTGCAGCCCGTGAGCCCTGGCGTCGCGGACCTGGCAGCCACGTACAAGCATGCGGGTGTGCCGCCGCACCGCTTCGCGTTCAAGGAACTGCACGCCTTCGCGGGCGGACGGCTGACGCTCAGCGCCGAGGCGTTCGGCAAGGCGCTGCCCGGCGTGGCGTTCGAGCCCGGGATCGGCGACCTGCTGTTCCCGACGACCGACGGCGACACGAGCTACGAGGAACTCCGGTGCATCGGGCTCGATCCGAACACGCCGGACGGACTCGTCGGCATCATCCAGGTGAAGAAGGCCGCCGGCTACTCGGGCGGACCGTGCACCGAGGGCAGCCGCGAGTACGTGACCTTCTGGGCCGACACCGACGGCAACGGCACCTTCGACGCCTGCCTCGGCACCGCGCACGTCACCGTCTACGACCTGCCCGTGCCGGCCGGCGGCGTCTGGTACGCCGTCCGTCTGCCGGTCGATCTCTCGGCCTACCGCCGTCCCTGCGAGGACGGGCCGCGCGTGATGCGCATCCGGGCGATTCTGTCCTGGAGCGTCGCGCCGCCGTGCGCGAACCCGAACTACGTGCCCGCCTGGGGCAACCGCGAGGAGACGCTCATCCACATCGCGCCGAAGGCGCAGGTGCCCGGCGGGAAGATCGCGATCCTGGGCGGCATCCCCGTCGGCCACATCGACGACGTGACCGGCCTCACCACGGCGACGGCGGTGTTCGCCACCAACAACCTGCCGCCCGATGCGCTGGGCCGGCCGTGCCCGTTCGGTCTCCGGGTGTCCGTGCAGGGCCTCCCGATCCCCGGCTGGTCCTATACCGTGGAGGTGAGTCCCGACGGCGCGGTCTGGACGCCGCTGCTCACCGACCTGACGGTCGTGGACGGCCTCGGCAACACGTCCACCCACCAGGCCGACAACGCGACGAAGCGGTTCGACTACCTGCCGTTCGCGTCCAACGTGAACAACCTGCTGGCCGAGTGGGACACGGCGGGCGACCTGCGCTGGTTCGTGCGCCTCACGGTGTTCGATCCGGGTGGCGTGGCGCAGGGCAGCGACACCCATCGCCTGCAGCTGGACAACACGGGGCCCGACGCCTCCATCGTGATCACGTCCGGCGCCGGCAGCTGCGGCAAGTTCCTGTCCGGCAGCGTCCTGGCCGGGACGGTCGTCGCGACCGACACGTACCTCGGGTCGTACTCGATCGGGGTCGAGCCGAACGTGAACGATCCCGGCGAGGCCGTCCCCGTGCCCTCGGGCGGCTCCGTGAACACCGCGCCGACCGGTGATGCCTGGACGCTGGATACCACCGGGATGCAGGCCTGCGGATACGTGATCCGCGTGGTGGCGGTGGACCGCGCGATCCTGAACAGTCAGTCCGTGGGCCACGTGCGGACCGACAGCGACGGCTTCTGTCTCGAGGTCGAGGCGGCGCCGGAGGCATGACCCTCGAGCGCGATTCCGCGCTCTGGCTCCTCGTGGGCGTCCTCGGCGTGTGGCGGGTCACGCACCTCGTCACCGCCGAGGACGGCCCCTGGGGGGGCGTCGCGCGTGTCCGGGCGCTGGCCGGCCGGAGCGTGGTCGGCCAGCTGCTCGACTGCTTCCTGTGCCTCAGCGTCTGGACGGCCGTGCCCTGGGCGCTGGTGCTCGCACAGGGCGTGGTCGAGCGGGTGCTGCTGTGGCTCGCGCTCTCGGGCGGCGCGATCCTGCTGGAGCGCGCCACGGCCCCGGCGGCGCCGTTCATCGAGGACCCGGCCCTGCGGATGGAGGACGGCGATGACATGTTGCGGTAGGCGGCGCGTGGAGGCGGCGAGCGTGGGAGCGCCGATCACGTTCGAGTACGTGGGACGCTCGGCGATTCGGGTGGTGGGCGTGGGCACCCGCCGGACCTACTGGTTCCCGAAGCCAGGGGCGCGTGTGGTCGTGGACCGTCGGGACGCGGCATCGCTGGCGGCGGTGCCGCACCTCGCGCCCGTGAGGGACCCGGGCTAGATCGGAGGCGCGACCGATGCTCCTCCCACGCGGGGACGCCGGGCGTCAGCGGGCGTCGAGGAACGTGCCCGCGCGCAGCTCGACGAAGGCCCGCCGCAGCTCGTCGTCGCTGTTCATCACGATCGGGCCGCGCCAGGCGATCGGCTCCCGGATGGGCGCACCGGAGACGAGCAGGAAGCGGAGTCCGTGCTCGCCCGCGCGGACCCGGATCTCGTCGCCCGCGTCGAAGAGCACCAGCGAGCGGTTCTCGACGCCCGTGTCGTAGCGGGCGCGATCGTCGTCGAGTTGCCCGCCGTCGGTGACGACGTCGGTCGCGACCGCGCGAGGCGCGGAGGCATCCTTGAATGCGCCGTCGCCGTCGAAGACGTAGGCGAAGGCATTGCGGGACCGCGCGACCGGCAGCGACCGCTCGAGCCCCGCAGGCACCGTGACATCGAGGTACTGCGGCTCCGCCGCGATCCCGTCCACCGGTCCGCGCCGGCCCCAATACTCGCCGCAGACGATCCGCACCGCCGTGCCGTCGTCGTCGACGACCACGGGGATGTCTCCGGCGCCGACCTCCTGGTAGCGCGGCGTGACCATCTTCTGCGTGGCCGGCAGGTTGGCCCACAACTGGAAGCCGTGCATTCGACCCTGGCTGTCGCCGTGCGGCATTTCCTGGTGGACAATGCCGCGGCCGGCGGTCATCCACTGCACGTCGCCAGGACCGATGGCGCCCGCGTTGCCGAGGCTGTCGGCGTGGTTCACGGTACCGGCGAGCACGTAGGTGATGGTCTCGATGCCGCGGTGAGGATGCCAGGGGAAGCCGCGCAGGTAGGCGTCCGGCACGTCGTTCCTGAAGTCGTCGAGGAGCAGGAACGGATCCACGCTCTCGGTGTCGCCGAACCCGAAGGCCCGGCGGAGGTGGACGCCGGCGCCCTCGATCGTCGGGCTGGACGTGGAATGCGAGCGGACGGCGCGGATGGACATGGGACGGCTCCGAAGGTGGGCGGAGAAGGGACGCCTCCGATTATGACGCCCCGGACCGGGGCGGTGTCCCCGACGGCAGCGCGAGCAGGAGCAGGACGCCGGCGACCAGCCCTGCCGCAAGGGTCCAGAGCCCCGCCGAGAAGGACCCCGTGAGGTCCCGGGCGTACCCGACCAGGGACGGTCCCACGAAGCCGCCGATGTTGCCCACCGCGTTCACCAGCGCCACGCCGCCCGCCGCGGCCGTTCCGCTGAGGAACGCCGTCGGCAGGGCCCAGAACGGACCGAACGTGCCCGAGATTCCGAAGGCCGCGATGCCGAGGGCCAGGAGAGACGGCCAGACCCGGCCCTGGAGGCTCGCCGCCGCCGCGAATCCGGCGACGCCGACGATGGCTGCCGCCGCGACGTGTCCGCGGCGTTCGCCCGTGCGGTCCGATCGGGTCCCGATGACCAGCATGCCGACGGCCGCGAAGATCGACGGCACGGACGACAGCAGCGCCACGACGCTCGAGCGGGCATCGCCCGCGCTCTGGATGATCAGGGGCAGCCAGAAGCCGATCCCGTAGAACGCGAGGACGATGCAGAAGTAGACGGCGGCCAGCACCCACAGGCGGCGGTCCCGCAGGGCCCGGCCGAAGTGCGACGCCTCCGCGGGGTGCGCGGCCGCCTCGGCCGCGAGCGTGGCGGTCAGCCAGCCGCGCTCGGCCTCGGACAGCCACCGCGCGTCGGCCGGACGCTCGTCGAGGAACCGCCAGACCATGGGCGCGAGGGCGATGGCAGGCACGCCTTCCGCCACGAAGAGCCACTGCCAGCCTCGTAGCCCTGCGACCCCGTCCAGCAGCAGGAGCACGCTCGAGAGGGGCCCGCCGATGACGCCGGCGACCGCCGTACCCGTCATGAAGAGCGCGACGGCGCCCGCGCGATCGCGTTCCGGGAACCACTGGGTCAGGTAGTAGATGATGCCGGGGAAGAAGCCGGCTTCCGCCGCGCCCAGGAGAAAGCGCAAGGCGTAGAAGGTCGTCTGGTCGGTCACGAAGGCCATCGCCGTGGAGACGACGCCCCAGGTGAGCATGATGCGGCCAATCCAGGCGCGCGCGCCGACGCGGGCGAGCACCAGGTTGCTCGGCACTTCCAGCAGCGTGTACGACACGAAGAAGATGCCGGACCCCAGCCCGTAGACCGTCGCGCTGAAGCCGAGGTCGCGGTTCATGTCGAGGGCCGCGAAGCCGATGTTCACCCGGTCCAGGTAGGCGACGAGGTACAGCAGGAACAGGAAGGGAATGAGCCGGCGGCGGACGGTCGGAAGTACCGTCTCCGCTGTCGGCGAGGGGGCCGGCATGGCGCGCCATTGTGGCACACGGCCGATGGCCGCCCCTGGCGTCTGCGCGAAGTCGGACCGAGCAAAAGTCTGGCTTGAGCCAGTCGTTGTGGAGGCTGAGTCAGCCAAACGCAGGCAAAAGTACTGCTAGCCGCGACCTCCGTGGCCACGCGATTCGGAGCGGATGCGTGCAAGGCCATGAGAACCTGGATGGTGGTACGACCCGTGCTCTGCGGAGGGGCAGCATGGATCCGTCCGCCCCTCAGCCCGCCGGCAGCCCCTTCCTGATTCCCTCCGATCGCGACAGGCGCGCGGAACCCCGGCTCAGCGCCGAAATCCTCGGCCTTGACGTGGACGCCAGCCTGTCACAGGGCGTCTACGTGCGGGTGCTGAACGTCTCGACGGGCGGCGCGCTGGTCGAACTCCACGAGTGGCTGCGGCCCGGTACGCGGTCCACCTTGCGCCTCAGCCGTCCGTCCGACGAGGGCGCGGATCGGCTCGTCGTCTCCGGGCAGATCGTGCGCTGCTGGGTGGATCGCCTGGCGCCCCTCCGCTACCGCGCCGCGATCGTGTTCGGCGCGGCCCCGACCCAGCGGCCGCCGCAGCCCGGCGCCACCGACCTCACGGCCCTTCTGGAGCGTCCCGCATGACGATCTCTGAGGCGACGCACGCCATGGCGACGCTACACCAGCAGCGGCCGGAGTCGGCCGCGCCCCCGATGCGAATCGTCGACGCGATCTCCCGCGTGGAGCCCACCTGGGTCGAGGCCGTGGCCGTCGTCCAGGCAGTGTGCGCGCAACTCGAGCCGGGCCAGGCGGCGCCGCCGCTCGACACGATCATGATCACGTCGGGGGGAGAGGTCTCGTTTCCGCCCGCCGGCAGCGCTGACGCGGTCTCGACGGTCGGGGCGGCCGGAAAGCTCCTGGCCGGTATCCTCCGCACCGGCGACTGTCCGATGCCGCTGTGGGAGGCGATGGAGGCCGCCCGGCGATCTCCGAAACGGGTGGGCTCGGCGCGGGCCTTCGGCCGGTCCCTCACGTGCTTCCCGGCGGCCCAGGGCCCGCACGAACTGGCCCAGTACTACCAGGCGGCGCGGCGCCTCGCGCCGCTCTCCGCCCGCCCCGCCACGGCGCCCTTCGCGCTGTCCGGCCTCACCGCGCGGGCCATCGGGGTCCTCCTGCTCGTTTCGCTGTGCGGCGTCGCGGCCGGCATCGGCATGGGCGTGGTGGTGGCCACGCGAACCGCGCCGGCGCCTGCCGGCATCGAAGACGCGCGGGCGGCGTCACCGCCGCCGCCCGTCAGCTAGCGCCGGTTCCGGCCCCGCGCCGGCACGCGGCGTCCTCCGCCTCGAGCAGGCGCGAGCGGAGCGGGTGATCGAGGCGCGCCGCGATCTGCCGCGAGGCCTCGGCCACGCGCCGCCTGTCGACGCCGGTCTGGACCCTCAGTCCGTCGAGCATGTACAGCAGGTCCTCGGTGGCGAGGTTGCCGGACGCGCCAGGGGCGAACGGGCAGCCGCCGAGGCCACCGGCCGACGCGTCGAAGGTGACGATGCCGGCGTCCAGCCCCGCGAGCACGTTGGCGAGCGCCGTGCCCCGCGTGTCGTGGAAATGCAGCGCGAGGCGGTCGCGCGGCAGGTCCTCGGCGAGGCGATCGACCAGCGCGCGGACCTGCCCGGGGTGGCCCACGCCGATCGTGTCGCTCACGGCCACTTCCCGGACGCCGAGGTCGAGCAGGGCGGCGGTGACGCGGAGAACCGCCTCGGGCGCGACCGCGCCTTCGAACGGGCAGCCGAACGCACACGACACGTAGCCGCGCGCCGGCACGCCGGCCTGCGCGGCACCGCGGACCACCTCGGCGAAGCGCTGCAGCGAGACCGCGATGGAGGCGTTGAGGTTGGCCTGGCTGAACCCTTCGGTGGCGGCCGCGAACACGGCCACTTCGTCGACCCGGCTGGCGAGCGCGCGCTCGAGGCCGGCCAGGTTCGGGACGAGCGCCGTGTACCGCACGCCCGGTGCGCGCGTGATGCCGGCAAAGACCTCAGCCGCGTCGGCCATGCGCGGAACCCGGGTGGGCGAGACGAAGGCCGAGACTTCGATGGTCCGGTGTCCCGCTCGCGACAGGGCATCCACGAACGCGATCTTGTCGGCCGTCGCGATCGCGACGGCCTCGTTCTGCAGGCCGTCGCGCGGTCCCACTTCGACGATCGAGACCTGTGGCGGCAGGGTCACGGCGCGATGTCCACCAGCGCCACGCCGGGCGTCACCAGGTCGCCCACGGCGCAGTTGACGGCCCGAACCACGCCGTCGCTGGCCGCGCGGACCGTGAGCTCCATCTTCATCGCCTCCAGGACCACCACCGGAGACCCCGCCGTCACGGCGTCGCCGACCGCGACGTGGAGACGGACCACCGTGGCCGGCATCGGTGCCGTCATGTCGCCGCCCTGGGACCGCGCACTCGACGCGCGGCGCGGTGCGCTGTCCACGGTGAGCGCGACGGCCCTGCCGGCGGCGGATGCCCACGGCGCGTGGCCCGGACCGGCGACGGCCACGACCGTGGCCGCGCCGTCCTCCGCCACGACGCGGTAGCGCCCGTCGCCCAGGGCGGTCACCTGGAACCGCTGGCCGTCCACCACGGCGACGCCGTCAGTGGTGACCTCCACGGCCACCTCGGCGCCGGCGTCGCCGACGCGGTAGCGGCGGCTCATCGGACGCCTCCGGTCATCCGCGCCATCCGCGGATCGTGTCGAAGGGATCGGTCGCGGCGGCCGCCTCGTGCGGCGCGGCGTGTGCCGCCGCGGTCGCGCCGCCGCGAGCGGCGTGGACGGCGGCCGCGGCCACCACGGCGGGCGGCGTCGTGCCGAGGCCGTCCACGAGGTGCGTGAGCTCGCGCTCCAGGAACGTGGTGTCCACCTCGCCGGCGACGAACGCGGGGTGGGCCAGGATGGCGCCCAGCAGGGCGATGTTCGTCCCCACACCCAGGATCTCGAAGTGCCGCAGGGCGTCGCGCGCCCGCGCCAGGCTCTGGGCGCGCGTCTCGCCCCAGGTGATGAGCTTTGCCAGCAGCGGGTCGTAGAACACCGACACGTCCTGGCCCTCGACCACCCCGGAGTCGACGCGGACGCCCGGTCCGGCCGGTTCCCGGTAGCGCAGCAGGCGGCCCGCCTGTGGCAGGAAGCCCAGGGCCGGCGCTTCCGCGTACACGCGGCACTCCACGGCGTGGCCGCGCTGGGTCAGATCCTCCTGCCGCCAGGGCAAGGGCTCGCCGGCCGCCACGGCGAGCTGCGCCGCCACCAGATCCACCCCGACGACGCACTCGGTGATCGGGTGCTCGACTTGGAGACGCGTGTTGATCTCGAGAAAGTAGAAGCGGGCGTCGTCCCCGCTGCCGTCCAGCAGGAACTCCACCGTGCCCGCGTTGCGATACCCGACCGCGGTGGCGGCGGTGACAGCCGCGGCGCCGATCCGGGCGCGGACGGCGGGCGTCAGCGCCGGCGAGGGCGTCTCTTCGATCACCTTCTGGTGACGGCGCTGGACCGAGCACTCCCGTTCGAACAGGTGCACGGTGCGGCCGTCCGCGTCGGCGAAGACCTGCACCTCGACGTGACGCGGGCGCTCGA
The DNA here is from genome assembly GCA_041394705.1 of Vicinamibacterales bacterium. Taxonomy (GTDB): domain Bacteria; phylum Acidobacteriota; class Vicinamibacteria; order Vicinamibacterales; family UBA2999; genus CADEFD01. The sequence continues at coordinate 350,145 of JAWKHS010000004.1, read as the reverse complement.
CGAGCCGCTCGAGGTAGATGGTGGGCGTGCCGAAGGCCGCCTGGGCCTCACGGCGGGCCTGCGGCAGGGCCGTGGCCAGCTCCTCGAGCGTCCGGACGGTCTTCATCCCGATCCCGCCGCCGCCGGCCGCCGGCTTCACGAGCAGGGGGGCGCCGATCTCGTGCGCGGCGGCCTGCACCGCGTCGTCGCCCTGATCGGCCGGGACGCGTCCAGGCACGACGGGCACGCCAGCCGCCTCCATGATCCGCCGGGCCCCGGTCTTGGAGCCCATCCGGGTGATGACGTCGGCCGGCGGGCCGATGAACACGAGGCCCGCGCGCTCCACGGCTTCCGCGAAATGGGCCCGCTCGGAGAGGAAGCCATAGCCGGGGTGCACGGCGTCGGAGCCGGTGCTCCGTGCGGCCTCGACCAGCGCGTCCACTGACAGGTAGCTTTCGGCGGCGGGCGCCGGGCCGATACGCACGGCCTGATCGGCGGCGCCCACGTGCGGGGCGCCAGCGTCCGCATCGGAGTAGACCGCCACGGTGGCGATGCCGGCGGTCCGGCAGGCCCGGATGACGCGCAGCGCGATCTCGCCGCGATTGGCGACGAGGACCTTCCGGATCACCGCGGCACCCAGGACGGACGCCGCTTGTCCAGGAACGCGCGCAGCCCCTCCTGGCCCTCGGCGGACGCGCGCTGGGCCGCGATCGTGTGCGCGGTGAGGGCCGCCACGTCCTCGGGACGGCGGCCCCAGACCTGCGGGATGAGGGCCTTGGCGGCGGCCACCGCCGTGGGGGCGGCGCCGAGGGTCTCCGAGACGTGGCGCCCGACGGCCTCGTCGAGCGCCTCGGCGGGAACGACCGCGTGCGCCAGCCCGATGGCGAGCGCCCGGGCGGCATCGAACCTGGCGCCGGTCAGGAACAGTTCGCGCGCGGCCGACACGCCGATCTTGGGCAGGACGAAGGGCGAGATCATCGACGGCAGGATGCCCAGCTTCGTCTCGGTGAAGCCGAAGACGGTGCCCTCGGCCGCCACGACGATGTCGCACACCGCGGCCAGACCGGCGCCCCCGCCGAGGGCGGCGCCGTGGATCCGGCCGATGACGACGACCGGCAGCGTGTTGATGGCGCGCAGCATGGCCGTCGTCGCCAGGGCGTCGGCCTCGTTCTCGGCTTCCGACGCGTCGGCCATGCGCGCCATCCACGTGGCATCGGCCCCGGCGGAGAAGACCTTGCCGGCGCCGGCGAGCACGACGACGCGGACCCCGGGGGCCTGCGCGAGGCTGGCCGCCCACGCTGCCAGCTCGGCGACCACCTCGTCGTTGAAGGCGTTGCGGACGTCGGGGCGGTTGAGCGTGAGGTGTTCGACCGGGCCGTCGCGCCGGACCTCGAGATAGCGATACATCGCGCTCCTACATGCGGAAGATGCCCACCCGCGGCGGCGGGACGGGGGCGTTGGCGGCGGCCGACACCCCGAGTGCCAGCGCCGTGCGGGTGTCGAGCGGGTCGAGGATGCCGTCGTCCCAGAGCCGCGCCGTGGAGTAGTAGGGCGATCCTTCGACGTCGTACTTCGACAGGATGGGCTGGCGGATCGCGGCGTCCTCGTCGTCGGACAGCGTCCGCCCGTCGCGCGCCAGCTGATCGCGCTTCACCGTGGCGAGGACGCCGGCCGCCTGCTCGCCGCCCATGACCGAGATGCGGGCGTTGGGCCACATCCAGAGCAGGCGCGGCTCGTAGGCGCGGCCGCACATGCCGTAGTTGCCGGCGCCGAATGAACCGCCGACGATGACCGTGAACTTCGGCACGACGGACGTGGCCACGGCGTGCACCATCTTCGCGCCGTCCTTCGCGATGCCGCCGCGCTCGTAGGCGCGGCCCACCATGAAGCCCGTGATGTTCTGCAGGAACACGAGCGGCACCCCACGCATGTTGCACAGCTCGATGAAGTGCGTGGCCTTCAGCGCCGACTCGGAGAAGAGCACGCCGTTGTTGGCGACGAGGCCGACCAGCCGCCCGTGCAGGCGCGCGAAGCCGCAGACGATGGTCGGCGCATAGCGGGCCTTGAACTCGTCGAACCGCGATCCGTCCACGAGCCGGGCAATCACCTCGCGGACGTCGTACGGCGTTCTGAGGTCGGTCGGCACGATGCCGTACAACTCCGCCGGGTCGTAGGCCGGCTCCTCGGGTGCGGTGAGGTCGCCCGCCGCCGCCTTGACCGTGTGCAGCGTGGAGATCACGACGCGCGCCTGGTGCAGGGCGTGGCGGTCGTCCTCGGCGAAGTAGTCGGCCACGCCCGACTCGCGCGTGTGCACGTCGGCGCCGCCCAGTTCCTCGGCGGTGACGTCCTCGCCCGTCGCCGCCTTCACGAGCGGCGGGCCGGCCAGGAAGATGGTGCCCGTCCCCTTGACGATGATGGTCTGGTCCGACATCGCCGGGACGTACGCGCCGCCGGCCGTGCACGACCCCATCACGACCGCGATCTGCGGGATCCCGGCCGCCGACATCCGCGCCTGGTTGTAGAAGATACGGCCGAAGTGGTCGCGGTCGGGGAACACGTCGGCCTGCAGGGGCAGGAACGCGCCGCCGGAGTCGACGAGGTAGACGCACGGCAGACGGTTCTGGAGCGCGACGTCCTGGGCGCGGACGTGCTTCTTCACCGTCAGCGGGTAGTAGGTGCCGCCCTTCACCGTGGCGTCGTTGGCCACCACGAGCACCTCGCGCCCGGACACGCGCCCGATGCCGGTGACGATGCCGGCGGCGGGCGCCTCGCCGTCGTACAGGTCGCAGGCGGCCAGCGCGGACAGTTCCAGGAACGGCGAGCCCGGGTCCAGCAGGAGGTCGACCCGCTCGCGGGCGGTCAGCTTGCCCTGGGCGCGGTGACGCTCGACGTACTTCGGGCCGCCGCCCAGCCTCACCTGGGCGAGGCGCTCACGGTACTCGGCGACGAGCGCGGCCATGCGGTCCCGGTTGGCCGCGAACTCGGGGCTGGTCGTGCGGACATGCGACTCGAGGACGTCCATGGCAGTCAGGGCGCGACAGCGGCCGCGCGGGGGCCGTCCCCGCGGGTCACCACCCGCAACAGTCGGTCTTGTAGCGGCACTGCGGGCACCGCCAGACGGCGTGCATGCGGTACATCTCCGCGCCGCAGCGCTCGCAGAGGGCGTGCTCGACGTCGGCGGCCGGCGGCGTACGGAGCGCCGACAGGACAGGCGTGATCGGCGGCAGCGGGCGATCAGGCATGGCCGCGATTATAGCGAAGCGGCGCTCGGTCCGGCCGCGCGGATCGGAAATAATGGTGAGGGTTTTCATGGCGCGGGCCCAACCTCGACATCGGCGGGTGCTGGTGGTGGACGACGACCCCGCCACGGTCGACTGGCTGAAGATGGTCGTCGAACAGGCCGACTGCGATCCGCCCTACGACGTGCGGTCGGCCGGACTTGGACGCACCGGACTCGCCCTGTTCGACGAGTGGCGGCCGGAGATCGTGCTGCTCGATCTCCTGCTCCCGGACGGCGACGGGATGGACGTGCTGAAGCGCATGAAGGAGCGGTCCCCGGGCGCGGAAGTGATCGTCATCTCCGGGCAGGGGACCATCGCGCGGGCGCTCGACGCCGGGCAGGCCGGCGCGTTCTTCTTCATCGAGAAGTCGCAGCTGGATCCGACCGGCATCGTCGGCATCCTCGAGCGAGCCGCCCGGCAGGTCGACGAGCGGCTGACCCACGAGGCGCTCCGGGCGAAGCTGCGGGATCCGGACGGCATGGGCGCCGTCGTCGGCCAGAGCCGCGTGATGCGCGATCTCTTCGAGCTGGTGGACGCCGTGGGGCCCAGCAACGCCAACGTCCTCATCCAGGGCGAGAACGGCACCGGCAAGGAGCTCATCGCCAACGCCCTCCACCAGCGCAGTCCCAGGGCCTCGGGGCCCTTCATCAAGATCAACTGCGCAGCCATCCCGAAGGACCTCATCGAGTCGGAGCTCTTCGGCTACAAGAAGGGCGCGTTCACGGGCGCGGCCTCGGACAAGGTGGGGCTGCTCGAGCTGGCCGAGGGCGGCGCCCTGATGCTCGACGAGATCGGCGAGATGCCGGCCTACCTGCAGACCAAGCTGCTGCGGGTGCTCCAGGAGCGCGAGTACCGGCCCATCGGCAGCGAGCGCTGGGTGAAGGTGGACTTCCGCCTGATCTGCGCCACCAACATCGATCTCGACGCGGCACTCGCCGACGGCCGGCTGCGCGAGGACCTCTACTTCCGCATCAACACGATTCAGCTGCGCGTGCCGCCCCTGCGCGAGCGGACCGAGGACATTCCGCTCCTCTGCGACTGGTTCGTCGAGAAGTTCGCGCGCCGGCATCAGAAGTCCGTGCGGGGCGTGAGTCCGGCGGCCTACCATCTCCTCATCCGCAGCCGCTGGCCGGGCAACGTGCGCGAGCTGGAGAACGCGATGGAGCGGGCGGTGCTGGTCACGCGCTCGTCCGAGATCCAGGCCTCCGACCTGCCGGAGTCGCTCCGCTCGGGCTCGGCCGACGACACGTTCGTCATCCCGCCGCACCGCACCCTCGCCGAGATCGAGCGGATGGCCATCCTCCAGACGCTCGAGCGCACGAACTGGAACAAGCAGGAGGCGGCCCAGATCCTGGGGCTGTACCGCCCGACCCTGTACAACAAGATGCGGCGGCACGGCATCGCCGCAGACCGTCGGCGGCGGGGCGTGGCGGCCATCGGGGAGGCCTGACCCGGTGCGCGCCGTGCGCGCCGCCTGGCGGGGCGTGACCGAACTCTACGCCAGTGACGGGCTGACGCATGCGGCGTCGATCGCGTTCTACACGCTGCTGTCGATTTTTCCGTTCTTCCTGTTGCTGTTCTCGGTCATCGGCGGCCTGACCGCGGACCCGGGCGCGCGCGACACGGTCGTGGACTTCGTCTTCCGCTATTTCCCGCGTCAGTTCGATTTCGTCACGGGACAGCTCGACAGGTTCCGCACCGATCGGGTGGGCATCGGCGTCGGCGGCAGCCTGGCCCTGGCCTATGCCTCGCTCGGGGTGTTCAACGCCATCACCTCGGCCGTGAATCACGCCTGGGGCGTCGAGAAGAAGCGCAGCTTCCTCCGCCACCGCCTGTTCTCGTTCCTGATGATGCTCTCGGCGGGGGCGGTGTTCGTCGTCGCCATCGTGCTCGTGGGCGCCGTGCGCGTGGTGGAGGCGCGGTGGTTCGGGGCGCTGCGGATCAGCGGGCCGTGGGTCGACTCCCTCGGGAGCGTCGGGGCCGACTGGGCCGCCATGGCGCTCCTCGTCACCTGCGTCGCCCTGATCTTCCGCTTCGTTCCCAACGTGCGCGTCGCGTTCCGCGACGTGTGGCCCGGCGCGATCGTGACCGCCGTGCTGTGGCGGATCGCGTTCGCCGTCTTCTCCTGGTATGCCGCCGACCTGTCGCAGTGGAGCGTCCATGGCTCCGTGGCGGCCGTGGTGGTGTTCCTGCTCTGGATCTACGTGTCGGCCGTGGTGTTGCTCTACGGGGTGGAGATGACGGCGGCGTACGTGCGCCTCGGCGCGGTCGAGTCCCGGAAGGCCGCGCAGCTCACGCGGGGGGCTGGGCGAGCTGCCGGATGAGGGCGTCGGTGAAGAAGGGCAGGTCGTCGGACTTGCGCGAGGTGATGACGTGGCCGTCCTCGACGACGGGCCGGTCCACGTAGCGCGCGCCGGCGTTCTTCACGTCCACCGCGATCGACGGCCAGCAGGTGACCAGGCGGCCCGACAGCGCCTTCGCGTTGATGAGGAGCGACGGCCCGTGATCGATGGCCGCCACCGGCTTGCCCGCCGCCACGGCGTCGCGCACGAGATCGACCATCGCGTGGCGGAGCCGCATCCGGTCGGCGGCGTAGCCCCCGGGCACGACCACGGCGCTCACGTCGGCGGCACGGACGGCGCTGGCGGCGAGGTCGGCCGTCACGGTCCTGCCGTCGCGGCTCGTGTAGGTCTGCCCCTGCACGGGCCCCACCAGATGCACCGTGGCGCCGGCCCCCGAGAGGACCGCCCGCGCGTGGTCCACGTCGGTGTGGTCGTATTCCTGTTCCACGAGAATCACGATCCGCCGTCCGCGGAGCGGTGCCGAGTCGACCACGTGCGCGCTGCCTCCCGGAGGCGAAGTGTACTCCAGCGCCGCGGCCCCCGCCCCGGCGCGTGGCCGGACGCGGCGCCCGCCGCGACGCGCGCGGTGGCCGCGCGACGTCGGCTCGGCTATCGTGGTGGGGGCCGGGGTGGCGGAACTGGCAGACGCACGGGACTTAAAATCCCGGGTTCCGTATGGAGCGTGTGGGTTCGATTCCCACCCCCGGCACCAGCGCGCCCTCACCACGGCGCGCCGGGCGGCGGTGGGCGCGGAGAGGGGGCGAGCGATGGCGGCCGATCCCATGCTCGTGGCGTTGCTCGACGAGGCGTTTTCTTCCCGGTCGTGGCATGGCACGAACCTGCGCGGCGCGATCCGCGGGCTGACGCCGGGCGTGGCGGCGTGGCGTCCGGCGGGCGGCCGTCACAACATCTGGGAGATCGTCGTGCACGCCGCCTACTGGAAGTACGCGGTGCGCCGCCGCCTGACCGGCGAGAGCCGGGGGACATTCGCGCTCGCGGGCAGCAACTGGTGGCGCCGACCCGTGCAGGGCACGGCCGCCGAATGGCGCGCCGACGTGGCGCTCCTCACGAGCGAGCACCGGCGCCTGCGCGAGGCGGTCGCGGCATGCCCGCCGTCGCGGTTCGCCCGCCGGGTGCCCTCCAGCCCGTGGACCTTCGGGGCGCTCGTGCGGGGTGCGGCCGCGCACGACCTCTATCACGCGGGCCAGGTGCAGCTGCTCAAACGGCTCGCGCACGCGAAGGGACGTGCGCGGGCGTGACCGGCGCGCCCGGTGGGGTGTCATAGAATCACGGCCGGCCACACGGCCAGGCTGCGGCGGCGGCCGGGAGGAGTGCGATGCGGTGGGAGGACCAGCGGCGAAGCGAGAACGTCGAGGACCGGCGCGGGATGCGCGTCCGCGGCGGTCTCGGCGGCGGGGTGGGCCTGGGCACGGTCGTCGTCGTGCTGATCGTGAGCTGGCTCACGGGGGCCAATCCCCTCACGCTGCTGCAGATGGCCGGCGGCGTTGGCGGGGGCGGCAGCGCGCCCGTGCAGGAGGCGCCGACCGGCGCCCCCACCGACGACCCGCAGGCGGAGTTCGCGGCCGTCGTCCTGGCGTCGACCGAGGATGCGTGGACGCGCGTGTTCCAGCAGTCGGGCGAACGCTACGCGCCGCCCACGCTGGTCCTCTTCACCGACGCCGTCCAGTCCGCGTGCGGGACCAATTCCGCGGCGGTCGGCCCCTTCTATTGCCCGGCGGATCAGAAGCTCTACATCGACCTCGGGTTCTTCCGTGAGCTCGACGAGCGGTTCGGCGCGCCGGGCGATTTCGCCCAGGCGTACGTCGTGGCCCACGAGGTCGGGCACCACCTGCAGGTGCTGCTCGGCATCTCGGACCGCGTGCAGGCGGCGCGTCAGCGGGCCGGCGAGACCGAGGGCAACCGGCTGTCGGTGCTGCAGGAACTGCAGGCCGACTGCTTCGCCGGCGTCTGGGGCCACCACGCCGCCCAGCGGAACCTGCTCGACAGCGGCGATGTGGAAGAGGGCCTCCGGGCCGCGGCGGCCATCGGCGACGACACCCTGCAGCGACGCTCGCAGGGCCGCGTGACGCCCGAGAGCTGGACGCACGGGTCGTCGGAGCAGCGCGTCACGTGGCTCCGGCGCGGACTCAGCGAGGGCACGATCGACGCCTGCGACACATTCGGCCAGGCGTCGCGCCGCTAGCGTCTACCAGATCCGCACGCGCGCCTCCGGCGGCAGATACAGCGCGTCGCCGGGCTTGACGTCGAACGCCGTGTAAAAAGCGGGCACGTGCGGCAGCGGCGCGATGGCCCGCACGCTGTCCGGCGCGTGCGGATCCACCATCACTTGCTGGCGGAGCGCCTCGTCGCGCGTCTTGGCGCGCCAGGCCTGGGCCCAGCCGGCGAAGAACCGTTGGTCGCCGGTGAGCCCGTCCATCACGGGCGCGTCCTTGCCGCCGAGCGACATCCGGTAGGCGCGGTGCGCCATGACGAGTCCGGTGAGGTCGCCGATGTTCTCGCCCAGCGTCAGCTCGCCGTTCACCGTCACGCCGGGGATGGGTTCCTTGGCCGAATAGTAGGCGACCAGGCCGCGGGCCCGCCTGAGGAATTCCTCGTTGTCCTTTTCGGTCCACCAGTCGCGCAGCACGCCCTTGGCGTCGAAGCGCCGGCCCTGGTCGTCGAATCCGTGGCCCATCTCGTGGCCGATGACGGCGCCGATGGCGCCGTAGTTCACGGCATCGTCGGCGGCCATGTCGAAGAACGGCGGCTGGAGGATGGCGGCGGGGAAGACGATCTCGTTGCGGACCGGGTTGTAGTACGCGTTGATGGTCTGTGGCGTCATCCCCCATTCCTCGGGATCGACGTCCTTGCCGACCTTCGCGAGCTGGAAGTCGGCATCGGCCTCGAGCGCACGCTGCACGTTGCCGACCAGGTCGTCCTTCGCGATCGCGACCCCGGAGTAGTCGCGCCATCGCGACGGGTAGCCGATCTTCGGGCGGAACGCGGCCAGCTTGGCCTGCGCCTCCTGCTTGGTCTCGGGGCCCATCCACTCGAGCCCGTCGATCCCGTCCTTGAAGGCCGCGCTCAGGTTGGACACGAGCTGGTCCATCCGGGCCTTGGCGGCGGGCGCGAAGTAGCGTTCGACGTAGACCTGGCCGAGCATCTCGCCAAGCGCCGCGTCCATGGCGACGAGCGCGCGCTTCCACCGGGGCTGCAGCACCTCGACGCCCTGGAGCGTCCGGCCCCGGAAGTCGAAGCGGACATCCACGAGCGCCCGGCTCAGGTAGGGGGCGAAGCGGTCCACGGCGTGGAACTTCAGGTGGGCCTTCCACCGGGAGACGGGCGAGGCGGCCACCGTCTTCGCGAGCGCCGCCAGGTAGCTGGGCTGCGACACGATGAGGTGCGGCGCCGACGCCACGCCCAGGGCCCCCGTCCACGCCGCCCAGTCGAGGCCGGGGAAGCGCGCTCCCAACTCCGCCACCGGCACGCGGTTGTAGGTCTTCACCGCGTCCCGGTTCTCGACCGTGGTCCAGTGCGCGCGGGCCAGTGTGGTCTCGAGCGCCACCACGTCGCGCGCGGCGGCCGGAGCGTCGGCCACGCCAGCCGCGGCGAGCATGGCCGCCACGTAGGTGGTGTACTTCGCTCGGATGTCCTTCAGCTTCGCGTCGTCCTTCAGGTAGTAGTCGCGGTCGGGCAGCCCCAGGCCGCCCTGCGACACGTAGAGCACGGACCGCGTCGGCTCCTGGGCGTCGCCCTCGACGCCGCCCTGTATCGGGGCGCCGCCGACGCCGAGTTTGAGCTGCCGCGCGAAGTAGGCCGCCAGGTCGGCCCTGGACCCAATCGCGTCGATGCGCGCGAACTCGGCCGCCAGCGGCGTGATGCCCAGCGCGTCGGCCCGGGCCTCGTCCATGAAGGCCGCGTAGAAGTCGCCGATCTTCTGCGCGGCGCTGCCCGGCGCGCCGGGGGTGCTGGACGTCTCCTCGACCAGGGCTTTCAGCTGGTCCTGCGTGCGGTCGTAGGCCTCGACGAACCCTCCGTAGGACGCCTTGTCCGGCGGAATCTCCGTCGTCGCGAGCCACCCCCCGTTGACGTAGCGCGACAGGTCGTCCTGCGGGCGGACGGACGTGTCGAAGCCGCTCGCGTCGAGGCCTGAGGTCGGTGCCGGGGTGCTCGGCGCAGGTGTGGACGGTCGCGAGCAGGCAGCCGCGGCCAGCAGGGCGGCGGCAAGGGCGAGGGACTTGGTCATGCGAGCGGCTCCGCGAATCGAGAGGGCGCAGGCATCATAGCGGGACGGCGGCCCCCAAGGCGCCTGGCACGCGGCGATGCCGGCACGAACGGTGGGAGGGGCGCCGGGAGGCTGGGGGGCCTGCACTACACTGAACGCCGATGCCGCACGCCGTCGACCTCCAGTTCCAAGGCCTGCCGGGCGTCATCGCCACGGCCGTGCTGCCGTGCGGCGACGGCGTGGTGCTGGTCGATCCCGGGCCGAGTTCCTGTCTCGGCGCCCTCACGCGGGGTCTCGAACGCCTCGGCGTCGCGCTGGACGACGTCCGCGCCGTGCTCGTGACCCACATCCACCTGGATCACGCGGGCGCCTGTGGCACGCTGGCGGCGGCGCTCCCCGACCTGCGGATCTTCGTGCACGAACTGGGGGCCACCCACCTGGCCGCGCCCGACCGCCTCCTGGCCAGCGTCACCCGGTTGTACGGCTCGGAGATGGATCGCCTCTGGGGTGAGTTCAAGGCCGTGCCCGCGTCGGCGCTCACGGCGCTCACGGGCGGCGAGCGTCTGACGATTGGGACGCGTGCGTTCGACGTGGCGTACACCCCGGGCCACGCAGTGCACCACGTCGGCTACCTGGACGTCGCCGATCGCGTGGCCTATGTCGGGGACACGGCGGGGCTGGTCGTCGGCGGCTATCTCATGGCGCCGACCCCTCCCCCGGATATCGACCTCGAGGCATGGGAGCGCAGCCTTGGCGTGATCGAGGCCTGGGGCCCGTCGGCGCTCTTCCTGACCCACTTCGGAGAGATCGGCGCGCCAGCGCCCCATCTGGCCCGCCTGCGGGCCGCGCTGAGGCGAGCCGCGGCTGTGGTGCGGGAGGGGCTCGAGTCGGGGCGCGACGAGGCGCGTCAGCTGGCGGACTGGGTGGAGTGGCTGCGGACGGATGCCCGCGAGGCGGCGTCGGAGGAAGCGGCCCGGCTGGTCGAGACGGCGGCGCCCTTCGATCAGGGATGGCAGGGACTGGCCAGGTACTGGCGCAAGCGGTGGCAGCGCGACGCGCGGGCGGCGGCGGGGACCCCACCGCCCGCGTGAGCCGGTTCTAGCAGGCCGCGGCGATGGCGGCGCGTGCCGGGCGCTGGACCGCCGGGGCCACCGTCCGCTCCGACGGGTCGATGAGGAAGCGCAGGGCGTAGCCGTGACGCGAGTCCTTGGCGGTGCGGTCGTGCTCCACGCGCCACACGGCCGCGAGGACCCGCCCGCTCGACAGCGGATGCGTCCGATCCAGCGCCGGCCCCTCCAGCTGCAGGTGCACGAGGCGGAAGAGGGGCAGCGGCGCCGACGACGGGCACTCCACGAACGCGCCGGTGTCGCTCACGTCGCGCGTGACGGCGGACGCGAACCGGATGGCCCCGGTCTGCTTGTCCGTCCACGTCAGGCGAGCCGGCACGCTCACACGCAGGCGTGAGGTGGTCCGTTGCGTCGCGCTAGCGGCAATGCTGTGAAGAGAGTTGGCCACGGTGTCCCCCAGGGTCCGAAAAATGTCGTTCAGCCGGTCGTGCAACGCCTGAATTGGCTCCAAGAACCGGGCCGGGGAGTGCCGAAGACGTTATTCAGCGATATTTATATGACTTTATAAGACATACACTGCATGTAGTTGGGCTCAAGCTCAGTCAACGAGCTGCCCGACAAGGATACAAAGTAATCACCAATGTCGTCAGTTGGATACTTTGTAATCAGTACTGCGGTACAGCTGACTCGATGCCAAGCCGCTTCAGCTTCAGGTACAGGCCTCGCCGCGTCAGGCCGAGCCTCCGCGCCGTTTCGGCGATGTTCCCTCCGGCGTCGGCCAGCGATTCGGCAATCAGCCCGCGTTCCACCTCGTCGACGAGCTCGGCCAGCGTCTGGCCGGCCTTCAGCCGCGTGGGCCCGTTCGGGGCCGAGTCCTGAAGCGGCGACTCCGCCGTCAGGTCCGCGGACAGGTGCTCGGGAACGATGGTGCTGGCGGGCGGCGCGAGCGCCACGGCCCGCTGGACTTCGTTGCGAAGCTGCCGCACGTTGCCGGGCCACCAGTAGGCGGCGAAGAGGCTCAGCACCTCGGGGCTGAGCTCGACGTCGGGCTTTCCGAGGCGGTCAGCCGCTTCCCGCAGGAAGAAGGAGGCCAGGTGGGGGATCTCGTCGCGCCGCTGGCGCAGGGGCGGGACGTAGATCCGAATCACGCTGAGCCGGTAGTACAAGTCCTCGCGGAACCTGCCTTCGGCCACGCGCTGCTCGAGGTCGGCGTTGGTGGCGGCCAGGACCCGCACGTCGACTCGCTGCGGCCGCGTTTCGCCAACCGGCAGGATCTCTCCCTGCTCGAGGAAGCGGAGGAGCTTGGGCTGGACGTCGAAGGGGAGATCGCCGACTTCGTCGAGGAACAGCGTCCCGCCGGCCGCGGCACGCACGAGTCCCTGCTGGTCCGAGACCGCGCCCGTGAACGCCCCCCGGCGGTGTCCGAAGAGCTGGCTGTCGGCGAGCTCGCGCGTGGTCGTCGTGCAGTTGTAGGGGAGGAACGTCGCGGTTCTGCGGAGCGATCCCACGTGGATCGCTCGCGCCACCAGCTCCTTGCCCGTGCCGCTCTCGCCCGTGATGAGCACGTTCAAGTCGTTGCCCTGCAGCCGCTGCACCTGCTCGACGACGCGCTGCATGGACGGCGACGCGCAGATGAAGCCGGCGAGCAGGGGTTCGAGGGGCCGCTCGCTGGCGGCCACCGACGCGGCGACCGGGCGCTCGCGTGCGGCGCACAGGTCGAAGCCCTGCCGGGCGACGGCGGCCATCATGCGCAGGCGCCGCAGCGCGAGGTCGCTCCAGGGCCGGCTGCCGGCCACGGCGAGCGCGCGCGGCCCCTCGGGGTCGGTGCCCAGCGCGTGGACGATCACGGGATGCCCGGTGTGGGTGGTCCCGCGCGCGGCGGCCTGGACGACGTGCCTGGTGGCCGCGGCATCGGTGGACGCAGCGGCCACCACCCGCACCTCGCCGCCGGCCGGCGTGACGTAGACGACGGCGTCGTCCGCCAGCACGGCTTCGCGGGCGGCGATGACCAGCTCGTGCGCCAGGAGTTCTGGCAGCACCGATGCGTTCACCAGGCGCTGGACGATCGCGTCGTCGGCATCCGCGGGCGAGCCGATGTAGACGCCCGACCCCGAGACCGGGGGCTCGGCCAGGCGACGCTCGGCCTCCTGCAGGTCGCGCCGGGACCCGAGGGCCGTGAACTCCTCGAGCGCGCGCTGCAGGTGACGGTCCGCAATCGAGCGGGCGCCGGCCTCCCGCGCGAGACGGCCCAGGGCGAGATGGCTGATGGCCGCCTGATAGCGCTCGCCGATGAGGTCGAAGACGCTCACGCTCTGGGCGATGTCGTGGTACGCCTCGTTCGGCCGGCCGTCCGCCGCGGCGATGAGGCCACGCAGCCGGACGAACTCGCCCCACGTGCCCGGGGCCCCTCGCGGATCCACGCGGCCCTCGAGCGCGGCGAGCCGTGTGGCCGCGGCCTCTGCGCGCCCCGAGAGGACCAGCGCCTCGGTGGCGGCCAGCTCCGCCTCGAGCCGCTCCGCCGGCGGGACCTCGTCGGCGGTCCGGATGGCATCGGCCATGGCGAGCGCGTCGTCGTATCGCGCCTGGCGGCTTGCGAGGCGCGCCGTGATCACGCGCACCGACCACTCGTACCACCGCCCCGTCGAGCGCCCGAACTGGCCGAACGTGTCGGCGGCCTTGGTCAAGTGGTCGGCGGCGGCTTCGTAGTCGCCGCGCATCAGGTCGATCTGGGCCAGCGTGTCGTAGACGGCGCCCCGGGCCTCCTGGAGCTGGGACGCCGCGCCCTCGATGTCGAGCGCCCGGCGCAGCGCCCGCTCGGCGTCGTCGAGCCGTCCGAGCTTGACGTTGATCTGGCCGAGCGTCGCCAGCGCCGCCGCGAGGCGGTGCGGCATGTCGGCGGCGGCGAGGAGGCCCACGGCGCGCTCGGCCAGGGCGACGGCCTGATCGTAGCGGCGCCGGATCTGCGCGACCGACGCCTGGTTCATGCAGGCGACCGCCACGAGGTCGTCGGCGCCGGCCGCCGACGCCAGCCGTTCGGCCGTGCGGAGGGCGGTCGTCGCGTCGTCGAAGCGCGACTGCTGGGCGAAGGCGACCCCCGAGACCGAGTGAACGCTCGCGAGGTGCCTGCGGTCGCCGGCGGCGTGCAGGGCCGCCGCGGCTTCCGTGAGGTGCTCGCGGACGATGCCGTGGTCGCCCACGCGCTGGTAGCAGTGCGCCAGCTCCAGGTGCGCCAGGCCTATCGCGCGGGAGTCGTGGGCCGCCTCCGCGTGCTTGAGCGCGCGACCGTGATGGGCGATGGCGCGCGACCGGTCACCGCGTTCGTAAGCCACGCGTCCGTGCAGGCGCCAGAGGCTGGCCAGCAGGGCCTGCGGCAGGGCTTCCCGCACGTGATCCGGCGTCCGCCCCAGCGCGGACGTCGCGCGGTCCAGGTCGCCCGACTGCAGGTACGCCTCGGCGAGCGTGGCGCGTAGCACCAGTTCGTCGACGCGCTTCAACGCACGCCCTGCCAGCAGGGGCTCGACGAGTTCCGCCGCCGCCGACCCGCGCCCCCGGTCGAGGAGCGCTGCCGCGCGAGCGAACGCGGGCTGCAGCGGCGTGCTGATCACGGCTGCGAGTATACCGCCCGGTCCTTTCGCCTCGCGGGCAGGCCATTGCGGCGGCGCCCCGTCGCCTGTACTCTCACGTCCGGCGATGCGGGACGGACCGGACAGCAGCGAGCCCCCTGGGCGATTCGAGGCGGCGGGGTGGACCGACACGGGGCCTGTGCGTACCGCGAATGAGGACCACTGGCTCGTCGATCACGCGCTGGGCGCGTACGTCGTGGCCGATGGCATGGGTGGCCATCAGGCGGGCGAGGTCGCCGCGCACCTGGCGGTCGCCGAGGTCGCCGCCGATCTGGCGGCGTCAGCGGATCCGGCCTTCACGTTCCCGCTCGGGCAGGACGCCACGGCCGGACGCACGGCCAACCGCGTGCGCCACGCCTTCTGCCGCGCCAACGAGGCGGTGTTCGCGGCCGGCGCCGCCGACGCGTCGCTCACGGGGATGGGCACCACGCTGACGGCGCTCGTCGTGGACGGGGCCGAGGCCGCCGTCGGCAGCGTCGGGGACAGCCGGGCGTATCTCCTGCGCGGCGGAGAGGCGCAGCAGTTGACGCGCGATGACACCTGGCTCGTGTCGGTGCTCGGCAAGGACGGCGCGCGCGACGCGGCCGCCCGCGCGCATCCCATGCGCCACGTGCTGACGAGCGTGATCGGTGCGCGCGAGTCGGGGGAGCCCGAGGTCGTCGCCGTCACGCTCGCGCCGGGGGACGTGGTGGTGCTCGCGACCGACGGCCTGCACAACGTGGTGGACGATCGCCGGATCCGCGAGCTGGCCGAGGGGGCGCCGCCAGGTGCGGCCGCCCGCAGTCTCGTGGCCGAAGCCGTGGCCAACGGCACGACCGACAACGTCACCGTCGTGGTCGTCCGGCACCGGTAATCCCGCAGGGACCAACGCCGGGGCCGCCGCGCCGGGCCATCCGTCATAATGGACGAGCGATGAGTGCGCGCGCGATTCCGGCGTCGGTGGGTGTGTGGCTGCTCGCCGGGGTACTTGGCTGCGGAAGCGTTCCCGCGGCCCCGGAACGAGCGACCGCGACGGCCGCGGCGGCGCCCGCGGCCCACGAGCCGGCCGCGGAGGCGGAGGGGATCGATCCGGCCCGGCGCATCGTCTTCCTCGGCGACAGCCTGACGGCCGGCCTCGGCCTGCCGGCGGACGAGTCGTACCCGTCACTCATTCAGAGGCGACTGGAGGCGCGGGGCGGCGGCTGGACCGTCGTCAACGCCGGCGTGTCGGGGGACACATCGGCCGGCGGCGTGCGGCGCCTGGACTGGTCGATCGACGGGGGCGCGGCCGTCGTCGTCATCGCGCTCGGCGGCAACGATGGCCTGCGCGGCCTGCCGGTGAGCGAACTGTCGGCCAATCTCGAGACCCTCATCACGCGCTCGCTCGCCAGCGGCGCGCGCGTCATCCTCGCGGGGATGGAAGCGCCACCGAACTACGGCCCGGAGTACACGGCCGGCTTTCGGCGGATCTACCCGACGCTGGCCGCCCGGCACGGCGTGACGCTGGTGCCGTTCCTTCTCGACGGTGTCGCCGGGATCGACAGCCTGAACCAGGGCGACGGCATCCACCCCAACAGAGAGGGGGCGCGGCGCGTGGCCGACACCGTCTGGAAGGCCCTCGATCCGATCCTGGGGGAGATCGAGGCCGAGTCGGCGCGATGATCACGCTGCGCGGGGTATCCAAGACCGTCGCCAGCGGCGACCGTCCCCTCACCATCCTGTATCCGCTCGATCTTGACGTGCCCGACGGGCAGTTCCTGGCCGTCGTGGGACCGTCGGGCAGCGGAAAGACGACGCTGCTCGGGCTGATGGCGGGTCTGGACGCGCCGACCACGGGCGCCATCGAGGTGGGCGGCACCGACATCACGGCGCTCGACGAAGACCGACTGGCCGTCCTCAGGGGCGCAAGGATCGGCTTCGTGTTCCAGTTCTTCCACCTGGTGCCGTCGCTCACGGCCCTGGAGAACGTCCTGGTGCCGATGGAACTGGTCGGGCGCGCGGGGGCGCGCCAGCGGGCCCTGGCCCTGCTCGACGAGGTGGGCCTGCAGGCGCGGGGCCATCACTATCCGGCACAGCTCTCGGGAGGCGAGCAGCAGCGGGTGGCCATCGCCCGCGCGCTCGCAAACGATCCGCCGCTCATCCTGGCCGATGAGCCCACGGGCAACCTGGACGGCGTCAACGGACGGCACATCCTGGATCTCCTCCTGTCGGTCCGGCGGGCTCGGCAGGCCACCTTGGTCCTCGTGACACACGATCCCGAGATCGCGGCGCTGGCCGACGCGAAGCTCACGTTGCGGGACGGCCGGCCCGTCGCCGACGCGACGACGGCCGCGTGGGGGCCGCGGTGAGGTTCGTCGCCGCGATGGCCGTGCGCGAACTACGCGCGTCGTGGCGGCGCCTCGCGTTCTTCTTCCTCTGCATCGCGCTCGGCGTCGGCGCGATCGTGACGCTGCGCTCGGTCATCCAGAGCGTGCGCCAGGTCTTCGCGGGGGAGGCGCGAGCGCTGCTCGGCGCCGACCTGGTGCTTTCCAGCAACCGCGCGTTCGCGGGCGAAGCCGCCCAGCGCATCGAGGCCCGGCTGGCTGCGGCCGGCGTCCAGGTGACACCGGTGGCCGAGACCGCCACCATGGCCCGCGCCGCGGGGCCACCTGACGGGCCGGCCCGCATGGTCGAGCTGAAGGCGGTCGGTCCCGGGTTCCCGTATTACGGCACGTTGGCCCTCGAGGGCGGCGTCCCGTACTCGCACGCGCTCGTGGAGGGCTTCGGGGCGCTCGTGCGCCCGGAGCTCCTGGCGCAGCTCGGGCTGGCCGTCGGCGACCGGATGGCCATCGGCGGGAAGGACTTCACGATCCGAGGCGTGATCCAGGCCGAGCCGGGGCGGCGGCTGGGGGCGTTCAGCCTCGGGCCGCGGGTCATCGTCGATCTCGCCGACCTCGAGCAGACGTCGCTCCTCGCGTTCGGCAGCCGCGTGAGTCACCAGCGGCTGGTGAAAGTGGACGACGCCGCGCTGCCGTCGCTGACCGCGGCCCTCCGGGACGACGCCAAGAACGCGTTCATCAGGGTGCGCGCCTACACGGCGACCGAGGGCGATCTCGGCGAGGACTTCGCGCGCGCCGAGAACTACCTGAGCCTCGTCGGCCTCATCGTCGTGATGCTGGGCGGCGTGGGCGTGTCGAGCGTCATCCGGGTCTTCGTCCAGCAGAAGCTGCGGAGCATCGCCGTCCTGAAGTGCCTCGGTGCACGCGGAAGCCAGGTGCTGGCGGTGTATGTCGCGCAGGTCCTGGCGCTCGGCCTCGCCGGGAGCCTCGCCGGCGTCGCCCTCGCCGTGGGCGTGATCGCGTGGATCCCGGCATGGCTCGGGCCGGCCGTCACGCAGGGGATCGACGTCCAGTACCACGTCACGCGGTCGGCCGTCGTTCAGGGCGGAGGCATCGGGCTCCTCGTATCGCTGCTCTTCTCGCTCGTGCCGCTCCTGGAAGTGCGGCACGTGAAGCCGTCGCGGCTGCTGCGGGAAGAGGCGACCACCCCGGCGCGCGACTGGGTATGGTGGGCGGCTACGGTCACGGTCGGCGGCAGCCTCGTGGGCCTCACCATGTGGCAGGCCGGGTCGATCCGGATCGGCGGCATCGTCGCGGGCGGCTTCGTGGTGGTCGCCCTCGCGCTCTACCTGGCGGGCCGCGGGCTCATCGCGGCCGTCAGGCCGCTCTCGGCCGCGTCCTGGTTCCCGCTCCGCCACGCCGCGCTGCAGCTCACGCGCCCGGGCGGGCAGGTGCATCTCGTGCTGCTGACGGTCGGCCTCGGGGTCTTTTTCATTCTGGGCGTCCGCGCCCTCCAGAACAACCTCGTGCAGGAAGTCTCCGTGGATCTCGGACCCGAGGCGCCCGACATGTTCCTCCTGGACATCCAGCGCGACCAGGTGGACGGCGTGGTCCGGACGCTCTCCGCAGCTCAGCCCCAGGGGGCGGCTCCGCCGCGGACGCTGCCCGTGCTGCGGGCGCGGGTCACGGGAGTCCAGGGACGCGAGGTGTCGCTGGAGGACTACGAGGACGTCCGGGGCCGCGGGTCGCTCGCCCGGGAGTACACCGTCACGTACCGCAACCACCTCGAGGCGAACGAGCGACTGGTGGCCGGCGCCGCCTGGGACGGCACGCCGTCGACCGCGGGCGAGGTCTCCATCGAGGAGAGCATCCGGAACCGTTTCGGCATCGACGTCGGCGACACGATGCGATTCGACGTGCTCGGCCGGGTCGTGTCCGCACGCGTCACGTCCGTCCGCCACGTGGACTGGAGCGACGGCCGGGCCGGCGGCTTCATGTTCGTGTTCCGCCCGGGCCTGCTCGACACGGCCCCGCACGGCTACATCGCCTTCGTACGGGGGCCGTCGACCACGGCGGACCGCGCGTCGCTGCTCGGGACGCTCGCCCGGCAGTACCCGAACGTGTCGGTCATCGACGGCCGGGAGATGCTGACGGCCATCAAGACCGTCGTGGACAATGTGACGCTCGCCGTGACGGTGGTGGGGTCGCTCGTCGTGGCGAGCGGGCTGCTGATCCTGGTGGGCGCGGTCGCCATGACGAAGTTCCGGCGCGTCTACGAAGCGGCGATCCTGAAGACGCTCGGCGCCACGCGGCGCGTCATCGCCACGATGCTCCTGCTGGAGTACGCGGTGCTGGGCACGCTGGCGGGCGTGCTCGGCGCAGCGGGGGCCGCGGGCCTGACGTGGGCGCTCAGCCGCTACGCGTTCGAGATGACCTTCCGGGCGCCCACCGCGCTGGCGGCCGGCGGCGTCCTGGCGTGCGGGGTGACGGTCGCGGCGGTCGGCGTGGCCGCGAGCTGGGACGTGCTCCAACGGCGGCCGCTGATGACCCTCCGAGGTCAGTGACGGGCGCCGGGCCGGCCGAATGCACGTGCTATGATCGGGTGTTCGCCGGGTCGTGGCGCCCCGGCCAGATGGAGCAATCCCGAATGAACGTCGCCGCCTACAAGGACATCCTGTTGCGAAAGCGCGCCGAGTTGGCCTCGGCGGCGGGCGTCAGGCCGTTGCAGACGTCCATGGAGCACAACAACGGCCGCCAGGGCGACATGGCCGACCAGGCCAGCGGCAACAACGAAGTCCACATCGCCCTCAAGCTGAAGCAGACCGACGCGAAGATCCTCCAGGCGATCGACGAGGCCCTGGTCCGGATCGACAAGGGCGTCTACGGCGTCTGCCGCGACTGCGGCGAACCCATCGCCGAGGCCCGCCTCAACGCCATTCCGTGGACGCGGGTGTGCATCACCTGCAAGGAGAAGCAGAAGGCGTGACGTCCCCCGACCTGGCTCCGCTGCTCCGCGAGTTCTACGCCGAGCGTCTGGCGATCCTGCAGCGCCACGTCGCGTCGGCTCGCGTCGTCGGCGACTACGACGTGAACAACGCGTACCAGTACGTGATCGCCCGTGAGGAAACGCACGTCCTGTGGGTGCACCGGGCCATCCTGGACGTCGGCGGCGCCGTGCCGGCGGGCGACAGCGGCGCCGACGCTCCGGCCGGCAAGGGCCGCGAGGCCGCGGCTGCCGACGCTGCGGCGAACCAGGCGTTCGTCACGCGGTGGACCCCGCGTGTGGCCGCCGTCGGACACGCCCGCCACCGCAAGATGCTCGAGGTGATCCTGGGCGAGATGCAGGAGCATCAGCGCATCTTCGCGCAGGCGGGCGAGGGGCGGACCGACGTCATCGGCGTGCCGCTGGCCGGCACCGTCCGGACCGGCGCCGTCCTCGGCACGCGCTGGGTGGAGTGACCGCCTCGCGGCGTCCCGCGCCCGCGGGCACCCGCGTGGCCGTCGCGCTCGGCAGCAACCTCGGCGACCGCGAGGGCCACGTGGCCTGGGCCCTCCAGCAACTGGGCGCCCTCGTTGACGACCTCGAGAGCTCCGCTCCCGAAGACACCGCGCCGCTCGACGTGCCGGCCCCTCAGCCGACCTATCTGAACAGCGTGGCCGTCGGCTGGACGCGGCTGGGACGGCGGGAGTTCTTCGACCGCCTGACGGCACTCGAGCGCGCGCGCGGCCGTACGGGGAAGGGGACGCGCGGCCCGCGCACGCTGGATCTGGATCTGATTCTCTTCGGCGACGAGGTGGAGACGTCGGCAGACCTCACGGTCCCGCACCCCCGGTTCCGGGATCGCGCCTTCGTGCTCGGGCCGCTGGCGCGACTGGTGCCGGACTGGCGGGATCCCGTGACTGGTCTGACGATGGCCGAACTCTGGGACGCCCGCCGGCCGTCAGGTCCCGCCTGATCGGCCGGCCGAGTGCCGGCCGTCAGGTCCCGCCTGATCGGCCGGCCGAGTGCTCCTGACGCCGCGGTTCAGTGCGCGGCGGGTTCGTGGTGGCTTCCGCGACGCAGGCCCTTCAGGCCTTCCTCGAACAGCGTGTACATCGCCGGGACGAACACCAGCGTGATGAGCGTCGAGGTCAGCAGGCCGCCGATGACGACGCGCGCGAGGGGGGCCTGCAGTTCCGACCCTTCGCCAATGCCCAGCGCCATCGGCACGAGACCGAGGGTGGTGCAGATGCTGGTCATGAGGATCGGGCGGAGCCGATGGTGGCCGGCCTGCTCGATGGCCGGGCGGAGGGCCATCTTGTCGCGGCGCCGGAGCGTGTTGGCGTAGTCCACGAGCAGGATGGCGTTGCTGACCACGATGCCGGCGAGCATGATGACGCCGATGAAGGCCTGCATGCTGAAGGGCGTGTCGGTCAGGAGCAGCGCGCCGACGACGCCGAACGCCGCCAGCGGGATGGAGAACATGATGATGAACGGGTCACGCAGCGATTCGTACTGCGAGGCCATCACGGTGTAGACGAGCAGGATCGCGAGCACGAGCACCAGCATCAGCTCGCGGAACGACTGGGCCTGCTGTTCGACCTCGTTGCCGAAGCCGATGTCGAAGTCCTTCGGCAGCCGCAGCTCGCCGAGCCGTGCCTGGATGTTGTTCACGGCCTCGCTCAGCGTCACCTCGACCTCGGCGTTGACGCGCGTGATCCGTTCCTGGTTCTTCCGGTCCACCTGCGTCGGGCCGGTGTCGCGATCCATCGCCATCACGTTCTTGGCGGGGAGGACGCGGCCCTGCGGGGTGCTGAGGAGCACGTCGCCGACGCTCGAGATCTCGTCGCGATCCGACTCCCGGAGCCGGACGACGATGGGGTACTCGTTGCCGGACTCGCGGAACATGGCGGCCTGCGTCCCTGCCACGTTGGTCCGGATCGTGTTGGCGACGCCCGTCACCGTGAGGCCGAGCACGGCGGCCTTGTCGCGGTCCACGCGGACCTCGAGCTCGGGCCGGCCCTCGTCACGTCCCAGCCGCGAGTCGGCGATGCCGGCGGTGGTGTCGAGGATCGCCTTCAGGTCCTGCGCGACCTGCTTGGCGTCGTCGAGGTCGTGCCCGCGGATCTCCATGGACAGGCGGCTGCCATCGCCGCCGCCGCCCATGCCGCGCATCATGCCCTGCTGGCCGCCCGACGAGCGGGTGCGGACGACGACGCCGGGCAGGCCCGAGAGCTGGCGCCGGAGGTCGAAGGCGATCTGGTCGCTGGAGCGCTGCCGCTCGTCCTTCGGCTTCAGGCGGACGGTGATGGAACCACGGTGCGTCGAGCTGCCGCCCATGAAGCCGCCGCCGCCCCCGCCAGCCTGGGTGATGAGGTCGGTGGCCTCTGGGGTGCTCTGGCGAATCGCGTCCTCGAGGCGGAGCAGGACGGCCTCGGTCGACTCGAGCCGCGTGCCGACCGCCAGTTCGGTATCGACGGTCACCTCGCCTTCGTCGGTCGTGGGCTGCAGCTCGAAGCCGACCCTCGGCAGCAGGACCAGGGCGGCGACGAAGGCGGCGACGCCGACACCGAGCACCGTCGGCCGGTGCTGGAGGGACGTGTGCAAGGCCGCCTGGTAGGTCCGGTCGATCGTGTTGAGGACCCGTTCGCTGGCGCGGTAGACGACGCCCACGACGCCCCGGCGGCTCTCGGCCGGTGGCGCCAGCCGGAGGAGGCGCGAGCACAGGACGGGCACGATGGTGACGGCGACGAAGAGCGACATCGCCAGCGAGAAGGAGACCACCGCCGCGAGCTGACCGAACATGATGCTCGAGACGCCAGTGAGGAAGAGCATCGGCACGAACACGGCGATGTGGGTGAGCGTGGACGCGAGGATCGCGCTCCAGACTTCCTCGGCGCCCTCGATGGCGGCCGTCATGCCGTCCTTGCCCATTTCGAGGTGCCGGTAGGTGTTCTCGAGCACCACGATCGCGGCGTCGACGATCATGCCGATGCCGAGCGCCAGTCCGCCGAAGGTGAGGGTGTTCAGCGTGTAGCCGCCGAAGTACAGGAGCGCGAAGGTCCCGACCACCGAGATCGGGATCGACGTGCAGATGATGATGGTAGAGCGGATGTCGCGCAGGAACGCGAAGATGACGAGGATGACCAGCAGGCTGCCGAGAAGCGCGTGTTCCTGCACGCTCCCGATCGAGCGGTTGATGTATCGCGACTGGTCGTCGAGCACCGACAGGGTGACGCCCGGCACCTCGCGGTTGATGCGAGCGATTTCGGCCCGCACGCCGTCGGCGATCTGCACGGTGTTCGTGCCGGACTGCTTCGTGACGCGCATCCGGATGCCGGGCCGTCCGTTGATGCGCGTGAAGCTGCGGCGGTCCTCGGTGGAGTCCCGCACGTCGGCGATGTCCCGCAGGTAGACGGGCACGCCGTCCTTGGTCATGACGACCAGGTTCCGGATCTCGTCGATGTTCGTGAACTGGCCCGGGCTGCGCACGAGGAACATGCGGTCCGCCTCGAACACCTCGCCGAGCGGAATGTTCTGGTTCTCGGTGCGCAGAATCTGCACGACGCGATCGACCGACAGGTTCAGCGCCGTGATCTTCTCGCGCGACAGGTCCACCCGAATCTGGCGGCGCAGCCCGCCGTCCACGCTGACGGCGGCGACGCCAGGCACGCGCTCGAGGCGTGGGGACAGGTCGTTCTGGGCCATCTCGCGGAGCGCGACCGGATCGAAGTTGCCCTCCACGCCGACGCCCATGATGGGCATGGAGGTGGAGTCGAACTTGAAGATCGTGGGCGGATCGGCGTCCTCGGGCAGGCGGCCGCGCACGCGGTCGATGCGGGTCCGGACTTCGTTGGCGGCCTCGTTCAGGTCGGTGCCCCAGGCGAAGTTCAGGCGGACGTTGCTGTTGCCCTCCGAGGAGGTGGAGTTGATCTGGTCGAGGCCGGCCACCGCGCTGACGGCCTGCTCGATCGGCCGCGTGACGAGCTCCTCCATCTCCAGGGGGCCGACGCCCTGGTACTGCGTGCGGACCGTGATGGACGGGTAGCTGATGTCCGGCATCAGGTCCACGGGTAGCCGCGTCAGCGATATCGCCCCGAGCAGCACGACGACGAAGCTCAGCATGAACATCGTCACGGGGCGATGAATGGCAATTCTCGGGATACTCATGTGGGCTCCAGGCGCTTTCGTGCTCGAATCGCTGCGCTACAGGCCGGGCGGCCCGGTGGGTCGCCGGCGCGCGGGATCGTCGCCGGGCTGCTGCCCGCCGGCTCCGGGCCGCCGGCGGGGCGTGCCCTCCGCGCCCTCGGCGCCCGCGGCTTCGGTGGGTGTCTCCGGCGGCTTCGCCGGCGGGGCCGCGGCCGCGCCGCCAGCCGTGTCGCGTCCGTTGCCGCGCCCGGCCGCACCTGGGGTGCCCTGCCCGCGCCGTCCGCCGCCCGCACCGGCCGGCTGGCCGGCCAGGACGAGCGTGTCGTTGTCGCGGAGCGCCGAGGCGCCGTTGGTCACGAGGGTATCCGCGGCGGTGATGCCGTTACGCACCTCCACGTGGTCGGCGTCCTCGATGCCCACCTCGACCGGCAGGAACTTGGCCTTGTTCTCGGCCGTCATCGTGAAGACCCCACGCGTGCCGTTGTAGTCCACGACCGAGGCCTTGGGCACGAGCGTGGCGTTCTTCCGGCTCTCGATGGTCACCGACATCCGGGCGTACATGCCCGGCTTCAGCCTGAAGTCGCGGTTGGGGACCTCGATCTCGATCTCGGCCGTGCGGGTGGCCGGATCGAGCACGGGCGCGACCCGGGCGATGCGGCCCTCGAAGGCCTCGCCAGGGAAGGCGTCCACCGACACCCGGGCCGGATCGCCCGCGTTCACGAGGCGCAGGTCCTTCTCGACCACGTTGGCCACGAGACGGACCGAGCTGATGTCGACGACCGACGCCACGGGGGCCTGCTGCGAGGCCCACGCGCCAGGGTCCATGTTGCGCTTGCCGACGAAGCCGTTGACGGGCGAGACGATGCTCGTGTTCGCCTTCGAGATGCGGAGCTCGTCGAGTCGGGCCTGCGCCTGGGAGAACTGCGCCCGCGCCAGGTCGAGCTGCGCGGTCGCGGCCGAGTGCCGCGCTTCCGCGTCATCCAGCGACTGGCGCGGCAGGAGCTGGCGCTGGAACAGGTTCTGCGACCGCTCCAGGTTCACCTCGGCGAACTTCAGGTCCGCTTCCCGCTGCCGGATCGTGGCCTGCGCCACGGCGTGCGCGGCCTCGGCCTGCTTCACCTGCTCGTTGATCTCCTGGTCTTCGATCTTGGCCAGGAGCTGTCCGCGCGACACCCGGTCGCCGAGCTGCACGTTGACCGACACCAGGCGTCCGCCGGCACGAGGCACCACGTCGACGGTCTGCGCGCCGATCAGGTTGCCCACGACCGTGAGTTCCGCGGAGATGTCACCCTTCGTGGGTGTGGCGACCTCGACCGTCATCGGCGGCCGGAACCCGCCGCCGCCGAACCCGCCGCCAAAGCCCCCGCCCGGCCCGCCCCCGCCCGGTCGGCCGCCCCGCTGGCCACCGCCCGGGCCGCCGCCGGCCTGCTGGTTGGGGGCCTGCCCCCCCTCCGACCCGGCGCGCGAGCAACCGCTCGCGGCCAGGGCGCCGGCCAGCACCGCGATGCCCACACCCAGCCACACCTTGCTACGCATCATCCGTTCGCCTGACATGCCTTCCGCGCGACGGCGCCGCCGTGCGCTAGTTGCCGCCACCGCCACTCTGACCGCCGCCGCCACCAGGGGCCTCTTGCGCCCGCTCGAAGGTGACCAGCGCCTTCTGCAGGTCCGTCAACGCCCGCAGTTCCGCGTTCTGGGCGTCGGCGAGATCCCGCTGGGCCTGAACGACGAAGAAGTTCGTCGACAGACCGACCTCGAACTTGCTCTGCTCGGCTTCGAGGCGGCGCTCGGCCAGCTCCCGTGCCGCGCGCGCCGCGTCCACCCGGCGGGTATTGGCCTGCACTTGCAGCGCCGCGTTGGTGACCTCGGTGGCCACCTGGAGTTCGAGCGCCCGGAGCCGCGTCGTCTGCTGCGTCCTCAGCACCCGGGTGCGTGCGTGCTGGGCGTCGGCGTTGCTGCCGCCGATGGGGTAGCTCAGGGTCAGCGACAGGTTCCAGGTGGGGAAGTCGCGGTTGCGCAGAATCGAGAGGGCATCCGAGTACCCCCCGGGAATCGTGCCCGTCACCGTGGAGCCGAGGCCCGTTCCCTGGCGGATGAACTGCGTGCCGCCGACGCCCTGCGCTCCGTAGGTCGCGAGGAGGCTGAGGTCCGGGAGGCTCTCCGACCGCCAGTAGCGCATCTGGATGTCGTTGCTGTCGAGGTTCTTGCGGGCGACCGCCAGGTCGGTCCGGTGTTCGAGGGCCGTCCGCACCGCGTCGGCGACGTCCAGGGCCGGCACGGCGATCTGCGGAGAGTCCACCGCCACGACGTCCTGCTCCCAGAGGGGGTCGCTCGTCCCCGTGACGATGAGCCGTTTCAGGGTCAGCTGCGACGTGGCCAGCGTGGCCTCGACCTGCGCCAGGCTCTGGCGCCGGTTCGCCGCTTCGGCTTCCGCCTGGACGACGTCGATGGGCGCCAGCGTGCCCACTTCCACGCGAGCCTGGTTGTCCTGCACGAGCCGCTCGGCGAGCTCCAGCGACCGCCGCGCCACGTCCACGGCGGCCCGCGCGAAGGCGACGTCCCAGTAGGCGTTGCGAACGTTGGCGACAGTCGTCGCGATGGTCGCCCGGAGCTGCTCGTCGGCGATATCGCGGTTGACCTGCGTGATCGCGATCTGCTGGCGGAGCTGGTCCAGCCTCAGCCCGCGCAGGAGCGGCTGGGCGTAGGTGAGCGTCGCCGTGGAGGTGAACGTGGGGTTGAAGTTCGCGAAGATGTTCGACGTGTCCAGCTTGCTGTTGTTGAACGACAGACCCACGGATCCGCCCGCCCACGGGAGCGTCTGCGAGACGCCGAAGTTGTAGGTGGTGGTGTCGTTGGTCACGCGCTGACCGCCGTTCAACTGGTTGGTCGGGGCGATCACCTGGGCCCGCTGGCCGATCGTCGACGACGCCGTCGGACGGAAGGCGTTCCGGAGGCCGGCGAGCTGGAAGTCCACGCCCTGGGGGTTCAGACGCTCGACCGCGATGTCGAGGTTCTGCTTCAGGGCGAGTTCCACGGCGTCGGCGAGGCGCAGTTCGTGGACCGCGGCTGGCTGGACGGACGGGAGCAGTACCGGGGTGTCGGACCGCTCGCGTTCGAACCGGGCGACCGCGTCGCGCACGAGGGCGTCATGCCTCGCGTCCTGGGCGGAGGCCGGCGGAGCCGGGAGCGCCGCCGCAAGGACGCACGCGATGGGAACGAGGAGCCGTGGAAGGAGACCGCTACGCATGATGACGTCTGTCGTCGAAATCTGGCGTCCGCCTACCGGCGCGCCTGGTCCTGGGGACGGCTGCGCCGCGAGCGCTCGCGCTCGGCGAAGAGCGCCTTCAGCTTGCCGTGCTGTTCAGTGGTGAGGACGCGGCGCATCCGGTAGAGCATCAGCGCGCGCGTCCGGCCGAGTTCGGCCCTGGCTCCCTCGACGCGGGCGATGAGCCCTGCGGCGTCGACCTCGTCGGCCTGCCCCAGGTCCACCATGGCAGACAGGTCGGCCTGCCGGCGTTCGAGCGCGGCCTTCTCGGTGCGCATGGCGGGCCCGGCGGCCTGGTAGATGTCCTCGAGTCGCGAGACCTGCTCCGGCGCGAGATTCAGCTCCCGCTGGTAGCGCTCGTTCTGCCACCACTTGAATCCCTGCGCGAAGGCCGGCGCGGCCGTCACGGCCGTGAGGCAGGCGATGACCGCCAGAAGACGAACGAAGACACGAGATGACAGTGCCATGGCGCGTTACTTCAAATACGACTGGCAGGGGCGTGCGTTTACGGTGTGGCGTCGCGCGGCACCGGTCCGTTGGCCAGACTCGCCAGCCGGCGGACCACCGCCTCCACGTGATTGTCGGGCGTTGAGGCCCCCGACGTGAGGCCCACGGCGAGGGGGCCGTCGGGCAGCCAGCCCGTCGAGACGAGCTCGGTCTTCGCGGCGACGTCCCGATGCCGGATCCGGTCGGCGGACTCGAGGCCATCGGGCTCTGCGATGTGATAGGTCGGCACGGTCGCGGCGCAGATCCTGGCGAGATTGCAGGTGTTGCTGCTGTTGTAGCCGCCAATGACGATCATCAGGTCCAGCGGGCGCTCGGCGAGCATCGCCACGACCGCGTCCTGGCGATCCTGGGTCGCGCTGCAGATGGTGTCGAACGCCCGGAAGTGCTCGCTCTCGTGGGCCTCTCCGTAGCGCGCCCGAATCGCCGCCCGGAACTGCTCACCGATGGCGAACGACTCGGTGCTGAGCATCGTCGTCTGGTTCGCCAGGCCGACCCGGTCGAGGTGCTGGTCGGGATCGAATCCCGGAGAGCAGGCGCGTGCGAAGCGGGTCAGGAGATCGGCTCGCGCCTGGCTGCCGGGTGCCGGTGCGTCGGTGATGAACCGGCAGACCTCGTCGGCCTCGGCGGCGTCCAGCACGACGAGATAGTGGCCGCCCGGCACTTGGACCGCCTGCGAGGCCGTGGCCCGGGTCTCCTCGTGCCAGTGCTTGCCATGGATGATCGCCGTGAAGCCGTCGTGGGCGTAGCGCTTCACGTTCTTCCAGACGTTCAACACGGACCCGCAGGTGGTATCGACCAAGGTGCAGCCGAGGGCGTCGAGGCGCGCCAGTTCGGCGACGGGCACCCCGAAGGCGGGCAGGATGACCACGGCGTCGGCGTCCAGGCGTTCCCACGATTCTCCGGCGTCGGAGAGGAACCGGATGCCCTGGGCGCGCAGCTGATCGTTGACGTGGGGGTTGTGGATGATCTCGCCGGTCAGGTAGACCTGCCGCGTCGGGAACTTCAGGCGGGCCTGGTAGGCGTAGTCGACGGCGCGGTCCACGCCGTAGCAGAAGCCGAACTCGCGGGCCAGGTGCAGGGTGAGCCGGCCGTCCGCGTAGCGGTAGTCGTTCGCCTTGATCCCGGCGACGAGGTCGCTGTGGTAGCTGGCCGCCAACTGGCCCGCCACCTCGCGCTTGAGGTCGAGCCCCTTCTTGAAGATGAGGGCCGGCACGGGTGGCTAGCGGACCTCGTCGCTGATGGGCGTCAGCAGATCGAGCGCGCCGAACTCCGGGCGGGTCTCACGCGTCAGCAGTTCCTCGACGTCGCTGAGGAGGGCATCGTCGTGCCAGGTCTCGGCCGTCGCCGGCGGCGCCGTCCCGCGAACCGGGAGCGCGCGCTCGACCGCCATCCGGGTGGCGGCGACCTCAGGGCGCAGCGGCAGCCGACCGACGGCCAGGCCGAGCAGCAGACCCGCCGCGGCGGCCGCCATGATCCAGCGTGTGTCGGGCCCGGCCGCGTGGACCGCGGGAGCCGGTGAGGCCGCCATGGGGAAGGCCAGCACCCGTCCTGCGCTGCCGAGCCGGGCGATCCGGCGGGCGATGGCCGACCGCTGACGCTCCATCGCCGCGGCCGGCAGGGCCGCGTCCGCCTCGGCCTCGGCGGCCGACCGGAGTCCGTCGAGCCGGGCCGCGAGCCGGGACCGTTCGCGGCGGCAGCGTTCGCAGCTGGCCAGGTGAGCGGCGGCGGCCCGCGAAGCGGGCGCGACCAGGGTGGCACTGAGATCGGCGGGGCCGAGGTGACGATGGAAAATCGGCATCAGGACACCCCCAGCGCGCTCCGGAGCTTCCGGACCGCGCGGAAGAGGTGGACGCGGAAGGTCGCCGGGTTCATGCCGAGGGCATCAGCCGCCTCGGCGGGCGTCGACTCGTGGAGGTGGCACAGGAGGAAGGCGTCTCGCTGGCGGGCCGGGAGCTGGCGGATGGCCTCGGCCGCGGTTTGCCAGGTCGCCTGGCCGATCAGCCGCCGCTCCGCCGACGGCTCGCCGCTGTCCAGGCCCGCGACCTCGTCGACGGGCAGCGGATCCCAGGTCGGCCGGCCGCCCCGGCGGCGCCCCTTCAGGCGGTCGAGGCATGTATTGACGAGAATCCTCGTGAACCACGCGTCGAACGAGAGGTCGGCACGAAACGTCGTCATATGGGCGTAGACCTTCACGAACGCATCCTGGACCGCTTCGTCCGCGTCGGCGGCGTTCCCGAGGTAGTAGTAGGCCAGACGATTCGCCCGGCGCTGCCACATGCCCACGAGATCGCCGAAGCGATCGGCTGCCGCCTCGCGCCGGCCCGCGTCGAGATGGGCCTTCACGTCGGCCGCGATCGCCGACGCGTCGTCGGCGCCCTGGAGCACCGTGTCGCGTCCTGTCGGCTGTCCGTTCATGGGGATTACGTCCGGCGGGCCGCCGCCGTTTACAGATTCTACCAAGGCCGCTTGAATCCTGCCCCGGGAGCTGGCCGCGGGCTCCGGTGGGTATCGAACCGATATTGACTGGTAATGCCGGGCTCGGTACGATCACCCGATTCGGCTGGAGCATCCGCACGGCCAGGGAGATCGAATGGCAACCACGCAACCCTCATCCGGCCTGGAGACGCTCGGCATCACGGCGACTGGCCCCGTGCACTGGAATCTGACGCCGCCGGTGCTCTACGAGCACGCGCTGCGGCGCAACGAGGGCGTCATCGCGGCGGACGGCCCGCTCGTCTGTCGGACCGGCCAGCACACGGGCCGCTCCCCGAACGACAAGTTCGTCGTGAAGGAGCCGTCGAGCGAAGGCCACGTGCACTGGGGCAAGGTCAACCGCCCGATGAGCATGGAGCACTTCGCGGCGCTTCGCGCCGACATCGTCACCCACCTGAGCGGTCGTGAGCTCTTCGTCCAGGATCTTCACGCCGGGGCCGATCCCGCATACCGCCTGCCAGTGCGGATGATCAGCGAGTTCGCCTGGCACAGCCTGTTCGTCCGGAACCTCTTCATCGTCCCCTCGGAGGCCGAACTGGCCGGCCACGTGCCGGAGTTCACCGTGATCTGCGCCCCGTCGTTCAAGGCGGACCCGGCGCGGCACGGCACGCGCTCCGAGGTCGTGATCGCCCTGAACATGGCGGCGCGCGAGGTGCTCATCGGCGGCACGAGCTACGCCGGCGAGAACAAGAAGTCGATCTTCTCGGTACTGAACTACGTCCTGCCGCTGCGTGGGGTCCTGCCCATGCACTGCTCGGCGAACATCGGCGGCGCGGGGGACACGGCCCTGTTCTTCGGACTGTCGGGGACCGGCAAGACGACGCTGTCGAGCGACCCCGATCGCGGGCTCATCGGCGACGACGAGCACGGCTGGAGCGACCGCGGCGTCTTCAATTTCGAGGGCGGCTGCTACGCCAAGACGATTCGGCTCTCCGCGGAAGCCGAGCCCCAGATCTACGGCACGACGCGGCGCTTCGGCACCGTCCTGGAGAACGTCGCGTACGACGAGGCCACGCGTGTGCTGGATCTCGACTCCTCGACGTTCACCGAGAACACCCGGGCCGCCTATCCAATCGACTTCATCGACAACGCCGTGCTGGCCGGCCAGGGCGGGCATCCCCGCAACATCGTGATGCTCACGGCCGACGCGTTCGGCGTCCTGCCGCCGATCTCGCGGCTGACGCCGGAAGGCGCGATGTACCACTTCCTCTCCGGCTATACGGCCAAGGTGGCCGGGACGGAGAAGGGGGTCACCGAGCCGACGGCGACGTTCAGCACCTGTTTCGGCGCGCCGTTCCTGCCGCTGAACCCCAATGTCTATTCCAAGATGCTGGGCGAGCGGATCGCCGCGCACGACGCGAAGGTGTGGCTCGTGAACACGGGCTGGACCGGTGGTCCCTACGGCGTGGGGTCGCGCATGAAGATCCGCTTCACGCGCGCCATGATTCGGGCCGCCCTGTCGGGCGCCCTCGACGGGGTGCAGTACGAGCGCCATTCCGTGTTCAACATCGACGTGCCCCTCAGCTGCCCGGACGTGCCGTCCGAGGTGCTGAGTCCGCGCGGCACCTGGGCCGACGCCCAGGCGTACGACCAGCAGGCGGCGAAGCTCGCCCAGATGTTCGTGGATAACTTCAAGACCTTCGCGGGTGACGTGGACGCGGCGGTCGTCGCGGCCGGCCCGCGGGTGTGAGCGCGGTCCGGGTGGCCGTCGAGCCCGTCATCGGGCTCGAGATTCACGCCCAGCTCCAGACGGCGACGAAGATCTTCTGCGGGTGCCGGGCGCGCTTCGGCGCGGCGCCGAACGAGGACGTGTGCCCGGTGTGCCTGGGGCTGCCGGGCGCGCTGCCCGTCCTGAACGGGCACGCGGTGGATCTCGCCGTGACCGCGGCGCTGGCCCTCGGCTGCACGGTCCACGAGCGGTCGGTGTTCGCGCGCAAGAACTACTTCTACCCGGACCTGCCGAAGGGCTACCAGATTTCGCAGTATGAACAGCCGCTGGCCACGGGCGGCCAGGTCGAGTTGCGCACGGGCGCGGACGTGCGCACGATCCGGCTGACGCGCATCCACATGGAGGAGGACGCCGGCAAGTCACTCCACGAGGGATTCGCGGATTCGGACCGGCGGACCTACCTGGACTTCAATCGGGCCGGCGTGCCGCTCATCGAGATCGTGAGCGAGCCCGACCTGCGGACGCCGCTCGAGGCCGCGACGTTCTTCGAGACCGTTCGACGGCTCCTCGTCTGGATCGGCGCCAACGACGGGAACATGGAGGAGGGCAGCCTCCGGTGCGACGCCAACGTGTCGGTTCGGCCCGCCGGGCAGGCGGCGCTCGGCACGAAGGTCGAAGTCAAGAACGTCAACTCGTTCCGCTACCTCCAGAAGGCGCTCGAATACGAGATCGGTCGCCAGGCCGACTGCCTCGAGCACGGCGAGCGCATCGTCCAGGAGACACGCCTCTTCGACTCGGCGCTCGGCCGGACCTTCTCGATGCGGAGCAAGGAGGAGGCGCATGACTACCGGTACTTCCCGGAGCCGGATCTTCCGCCCGTCGAGGTCTCGGCGGAGCGCCGCGACCGGGTGGCGGCCGTGATGCCCGAGCTCCCCGACGCGCGGCGCGTCCGGTTCGTGCGCGAGCACGGCCTGCCGGACTACGATGCCGGGGTCCTCACGGAGACCCGGGGCCTGGCCGACTACTTCGAGGCCGTCGCGGCGGCATGCGCCAACGCGAAGGCCGCCAGCAACTGGGTGATGGGCGAGGTGCTGCGTGTCCTGAAGGCGCGCGGTGCGACGATCGACGAAGTGGGCGTGAGCGCCGAGGCGCTTGGGGGCCTGATCCGTCTCGTGCTCGCCGGCACGGTCAGCACCACCGTCGCAAAGGGCGTCTTCGAGGAGATGTACGGCAGCGGTCGCGACGCGGCCGCGATCGTCGCCGAACGCGGGCTGGCGCAGGTGTCCGACGAGGTGGCGCTCGGCGGGTTCGTGCAGCAGGTGGTGTCGGCACAGGCCGACGCGGTCGCGCAGTACCGGGCCGGGAAGAAGGCGACCTTCGGCTTCCTCGTGGGCGAGGCGATGAAGGCCTCGGGCGGCAAGGCGGATCCGAAGCGCCTCAGCCAGCTGCTGCGGCACGCGCTGGACCGCGTCGACTGAACGCGGGCCGCGGGGCGCGCTGCACGGGAGTTGGGCCCGGCCCGCGGGCCGCGGACCGGGCCGCGATGGTCTCCTGCTACTATGTCGGCGGCGGCCGCCGCCCGAGCCGAATCCCGTGATCGAACTCCAGAACGTCACCAAGATCTACGGCAACGACGTCTTGGCGCTGGACCGGTTGTCGTTCACGGTCGAGAAGGGCGAGTTCGTCTTCCTGACCGGACCGAGCGGCGCCGGCAAGTCCACGCTGCTGCGCCTGCTGCTCCGGCAGGAGACGCCCACCGAGGGGGTCCTCAGCGTGGGCGGGCGCGAGCTGGCCACGCTCACGACCTCGGAAGTCCAGGCGTACCGGCGGTCGCTGGGCGTCGTGTTCCAGGACTTCAAGCTGATTCCGACGAAGACGGTCTTCGACAACGTCGCGTTCGTCATGCGCGTCCTCGGCGTGCCGCTCGAGCTCCAGCGACGGAAGACCTACCAGGTACTGAAAGGCGTCGGCCTCCAGCACCGGGCGCTGGCGTACCCGCCCGAGCTCTCCGGCGGCGAACAGCAGCGCATCGCCATTGCGCGTGCGCTGGTGAACGACCCGCACGTGGTGCTCGCGGACGAGCCCACGGGCAATCTCGATCCGGATCTCTCGCTCGAGATCATGGACGTGTTCCGGGACATCAACGCCGCGGGCACGACGGTGCTCATCGCGACCCACGACCGGGCCCTCATCGCGCACGTCGGCCGCCGGGTGCTGCACCTGGAACGCGGGCGGGGCGAGGCATGAGGGTACTGCGCTATGCCTGGGAGGAGGCGCTGGCCAGTCTCGGGCGCGCCCGCTGGACCCTGGGCCTGTCGATAGCCACCATCGCCGTGGCGTTCGCGATGCTCGGTGCCTTTCGTGTCGTCTCCGCCACGGTCGCGTCAGTGGCCGGGGGATGGCGCGAGGCGGCCGAGGTGTCGGTCTACCTCGACGACGTCGTGACGGACGTCGAGCAGGAGGCGATCCGCCAGGTGATTGCGCGCAGCGCCGGCGTCGCGAGCGTCGACCTGGTGACCAAGGAAGAGGCACTCGCACGTTTCGGCGCCGAGTTCCCCGAACTGGGCGACGTCACGGCGTCGCTGGACGCGAACCCGTTCCCGGCGTCGTTCGAAATCCACCTGACGGACGCCGGCATGGCGAACGGCGCGGACGAGCTGGCCGCCGCCCTTCGGGCGCTGCCCGGGGTCGCCGACGTCCGCTACGATCGGCAGTGGCTGGCCCGGCTGTTCGCCGTGATCACGGCGATGCGCACGGCGGGCTGGGCGGCCGCCGTGGCGCTCGTGCTCGGCGCGATGACGACCGTCATCGCGGTCGTGCGGCTCTCGTTCGAGGCCCGCCGCGATGAGATCGGCATCATGGCGCTCGTCGGTGCGCCGGTGGCCTTCATCCGGGGGCCTTTCGTGATGGAGGGCGCCATCCAGGGCGCGCTTGGCGCGCTGGCGTCGCTCGGCGCGCTCGCCCTGCTGGGCCGGGCGATCGGACGCGCGATGGGGCCGCTGGCGTCCGCGCTGGGACCGGATGCCCTGCACCCGCTCACCCCGTGGGACATGGCGGCGCTGCTCGGCGGTGGCGCGCTCGTGGGCGCGGTAGCAGGCCTGCTGGCGACGTGGCGGTGGGATCCGCAGGGGCCGATGCCCCGTTGACACCTCGTTGTTGCACGCCTTACACTCATGACAGCTGGCCGTTGCACAGGACCAGAGGCCCCATGCCAGATTTCCTGAGCGTTCGTCCCCTGCATTCACGCCCCGTCGGTTCCCTGATCGATTTCTACCGAGAAGAGTTCGTCAAGCACCAGCAATGTCTGGCGGCCCAGCGCGAGTACTTCTCCGAACACGCCATCAGCTCCGTCGAAGCGGCCCTGTGCCGCATCATCTCGGAGATTGACGCGCTCTCCCACAAGGACGATGCCGACATCGTCGTCGCCAAGCTGCTCCGGGAGTTCGACGTCGTGACCCGGCTGTCGGCGTGGACCGACCCGCTCCGCATCAACTGACCGCTGTCCTCCGCCGCCTCCGGTCCGACGCCCTCGCCATCGCCGCGGCGGGCGTGGACGCGGTGTCGCCCCGGGTGCTCCTGCCGTCCGCAGTGAGCGAGTTCGTCCCGCTCGGGGTATCCCAGGTGTCCGTCGTCGCCGCCGGGAAGGCGGCCGTCGGGATGTACGAGACGTTCGCGGCGACCTCTCCGGTGCCGATTCGCGCCGCCGTCGTCGCCGCGCCCACCCGCCCTGCCTCATGGCCGCATCCCGCGTCGTTCGTCCAGGGGGGGCATCCCTTCGCCACACCCGGTAGCGTCGCGGCGGCCGCGGCGGCCCTCGACCTGGCAGCAGGGGTGCCGCGTGATGGCGCGCTCGTCTGCCTGCTGTCGGGAGGCGCCAGCGCCATCATGGCGATGCCCATCGAAGGCCTGTCTCTCGACGCCAAACAGCGTGCCGTCGCGCATGTGATGCAGGGCGGCGCGGATATCACCGCCCTGAACGCCGTGCGCAAGCATCTGTCCCGGGTGAAGGGTGGGCGCCTCGCCGCCGCGTGCGACGGCGCTACGGTGACCCTCGCCATCTCCGATGTCATTGGCGACGACGTGAGCGTCATCGGGTCGGGCCCCGGCGTCCCCGACGGGTCGTCGTGGCGGCAGGCCGCCGACGCCGTCACGGAGTTCGGCGGTTGGGAGGGCCTCGAGTCCCGGGTCCGCGCGCTCCTCGAGTCGGGCCTCAGGGGCGAGATCCCCGACACGCCGAAACCGGGCGATTCTCGACTGGCCCGGACGTCGGCCCGCGTGCTCGGGGGGCGGAAGGAGGCGATGGCGGGCGCGGAACGCGCGGCACGGGCGCGCGGTTACGCGACGGTCGTCGTCGACGAACCGGTGGTCGGCGAGGCGCGGAACGCCGCCGTCCGATGGTGGGAGTCGATCCAGGCGCTCGCCGGGGCCCGGCGCGGTGCCGTGGCCATCGTCTCGAGCGGAGAGACGACGGTGCGGGTCCGGGGCACGGGTCGCGGCGGCAGGAACCAGGAGTTCGCGCTGGCCCTCACCGGCCTGCTCGCCGGATCGGCGCATCCGGCCGTCGTCGTCTCACTCGGCACGGACGGTATCGACGGCCCGACCGATGCCGCGGGCGCCATCGTGGACCCGGCCACACGCGCCCGCGCATCCGCCGCCGGCCGGGACGCGCAGGCGGCGCTGGCCGCGAACGACGCGTACCCCTATTTCGACGCGCTCGGCGATCTCGTCCGGCCCGGCCCGTCCGGCACGAACGTCGGCGATCTCCAGGTGCTCGTCCTGGACCTCGCCTGATACGCTGTCCGGGCGCCCTCCCGCGCGCCATCGTGGCTCACATCGACCAGGACGCTCTCATTCGCGCGCTTGCCGCCCATCACGGCCCGCCGGCCCTCGTCCGCGACATCGCCCGCGCGCTGCGCCTCCCGCGAGAGGCGCACGCGTCGCTTCGGCGGGTGCTGCGCGGCCTGGCCGCCGAGGGACGCCTGGACGTCTCCCGCGGTCCGCGCTACGCCCTGGCGGCGAGGCGGCGCGACGTCGCAGGGCGGCTGATCGGCCATCCGAGCGGTGTCGCGTTCGTCGCCGCGGACGGGACGACCGACATCCTGATCCCGGCCTCGCGGCGCGCCGGCGCCGTGCACGGGGACCTGGTGGTCGCCCGCGTCGAGTCCCAGGACGAGAGCGGCCGGCTCCGCGGGCGGGTCGTGGCGATCCAGGAGCGGCGTAGCGCGCGGCTGGTCGGCCGCCTGCGGCGCGACCGGCGAGGCGTGGCGCACGTCGCGGCGCTCGATCCACGGATCGACGTCTCGGTGCGGATTCGGAACGAGGACGCGCTCGGTGCCGAGGACGGGGACGTCGTGACGGTGGAGGTCGCCGAGTGGCCGGGCGCGCGGCCGCAGGCGCGCGGGCGTGTCGTCGAGGTGCTGGGCGCGCCGGACGAGCCGGGCGTGGACACGGACATCGTCCTCAGGAGCCACGGCATTCCCGACGCGCACTCGCCCGATGCCGTGACCGAGGCGAGGGCGCGCGACCATGCCGTGCGGGCGGACGAGGCGGCACGCCGGACCGACTTCCGCCACGACCTGGTCGTGACCATCGACGGCGAGCACGCCCGCGATTTCGACGACGCGATCTCGGTCGTGCGACTGCCCTCGGGGCTCCTGAGGCTCTCCGTCCACATCGCGGACGTGGCGCACTACGTGCCTGAAGGCGGTGCGCTCGACCTCGAGGCGTACGACCGGGCCACCTCGGTGTACTTCCCGGATCGCGCGGTGCACATGTTTCCGGCGGAGCTGGCGACGGGCGCCTGCAGCCTGCAGCCGCACGTCGATCGCCTCGTGCAGAGCTGCGTGATGGACGTCGACGCCAGCGGAGAAGTGGTGTCCTACACCCTGCACGACGGCGTGATCCACAGCCGGGCGCGGATGACCTACACCGCGGTGAACGCGGTGCTCGCCGGCGAGGCGAAGGCCCGCACCGACTACGCACCGCTGGTCCAGGCGTTCGAGCTGATGCGGGACCTCTTCGAAGTCCTGAACGCCCGCCGGCGCCGCCGCGGCTCCATCGACTTCGACCTGCCGGAAGCGGAGGTGGTGCTCGGGCCCGAAGGAGAGGTGGCGGACATCGTGGCGAGCGAGCGCAACGTGGCACACCGGCTCATCGAGGAGTTCATGCTGCTGGCCAACGAGACCGTGGCCGCGCACCTCCTCGCCCACCGGATGCCCGCGCTCTACCGCGTCCACGAGCCGCCCGATCCGGTCCGCGTCGCAGAGTTCCAGGAGGTCCTGGCCGCCTCCGGACTGACGCTCGGCGATGGAACGCATCCGCGCCAGTTCCAGGCGCTGGTGGCGCGCATCCACGACTCGCCGCTCGCGCGACCGCTCGCCGCGCTCATGCTGCGCACCCTGCAGAAGGCCCGCTACGACCCCGAGAACCTGGGACACTTCGGACTGGCGGCTCCGGCCTACACGCACTTCACCTCGCCGATCCGGCGATATCCGGACCTGGTCGTGCACCGCGCGCTGCGCGAACTCCGGCAGGGGAACGCGAGCGAGGAGCGCCGGCAGGACCTGGCAGACGGCATGGCGGAAGTGGCCCAGCACACGTCGGCGATGGAGCGGCGGGCACTGGAGGCCGAGCGCGAGGTCATGCGGCGCGCACAGGTCCGCTACATGGCGACGCGCCTCGGCGACACCTTCACGGGCGTCGTCGCGGGCGTGGCGTCGTTCGGGGCCTTCGTGCAAATCGACGAGCCGTTCGTGGAAGGGCTCATTCCGCTGGCGGCGCTCGCCGACGCCGGGTACTGGTTCGACGGGCAGGCCCGGGCTCTCGTGGGGGGGCGGGGCGCGCCTGTCTTCGGCCTCGGTGCGACGGTACGCGTGCAGGTCGTGCGCGTCGACCTCGACCGCGGTCACGTCGAGCTGCGCGTGCTGGACGCGCCCACCGGGGCGAGCGTGACGCGGTCACGTCCCGGGCGTGCTCGCGATCGCGGCGGAAGACGGCCGGCGTCGCGAACGCGGCCGGGCAGACGCGAGCGCGCGTCGCGCGTGAAGAGGCGACGATGACGCGCACGATCGTGGTCGGCACGGCCGGGCACATCGACCACGGCAAGAGCGCACTGGTGAAGGCGCTCACGGGTACGGACCCGGATCGGCTCAAGGAGGAGAAGGCTCGGGGTATCACGATCGAGCTCGGGTTCGCGCACGGCACGGTCGCCGAGGACATCGTCGTGTCGTTCGTCGACGTCCCGGGCCACGAGCGTTTCGTGCGGGCCATGCTGGCCGGCGTCGGGGGGATCGACCTCGTGATGCTCGTGGTGGCGGCCGACGAATCGGTGATGCCCCAGACCCGCGAGCATTTCGACATCTGCCGCCTCCTCGACGTCGCGCGCGGCCTGGTCGTCGTGACCAAGACGGATGCCGTGGAGCCGGGCATGGTGGACCTCGTGGCGGCCGAGGTGCAGGAACTCGTCGCCGGCTCGTTTCTCGACGGCGCGCCCATCGTGCCGGTATCGGCCCTGACGGGAGACGGCCTGCCGGCCCTGCGCCACGCGCTGGCGGCAATCGCGCGGGCCCTGCCGCCCCGGCCGACCGACGGAGTCACACGGCTGCCGGTCGATCGTGCCTTCACCATGAAGGGCTTCGGCACGGTCGTCACGGGGACGCTGGTCGGCGGCCGGATCACGGTGGACGAGGAACTGCAGCTGCTGCCCGCCGCCCGCCGGGTCAAGGTGCGCGGTCTCCACGTCCACGGCGGCGCGCGTAGCGACGCCCAGTCCGGCGAGCGGGTGGCCGCCAACCTGGCGGGTATCGACGTCGGCGAGGTCGACCGCGGCAGCGTGCTCACGACGCCCTTCGCCCTGCCGGTGACTCGGCGGGCCGATGTCCGCGTCACGATGCTTCCCGGCCTGTCGCTCAAGCACGGCGCCCGCGTCCGCGTACACCAGGGCACGGCCGAGGTGCTCGCCCGGGCGGCCGTCTCGGGAACGGCCGCCGCCGTGGAGGCTGGCGGGACTGCCGATGTGCGCCTGCGGTTCGAGTCCTCCACGGTGCTGACTCGTGGCGACCGTGTGATTCTCCGAAGCTACTCACCGCCGGTGACCATCGGCGGTGGGCGCGTCCTGGACCCGCTCCCTCCGAGAGCGGGCGTGCGGACGGCGCGCGGCGTGGCCCGCATGGACGCCCTGGCCTCGGTGGCGCCCGCCGATCTCGCGGCGGCGGCGCGCGTCATGATCGACGCGGCCGGTCCTGCCGGACTCTCGGTGCGCGATGTGGCGCCGCGTCTTGGCGCGCCCTACGACACCGTGTCGACGGCCGTGGACGGTCTCGTCGCCTCGGGTACAGCCGTACGGGGCGGCGACTGGGTGGTAGGGGAGTCGTCGCTGCGGGAGCCACGGGCGTCCGTGCTCGAGGGCCTGGCCGCCTTCCATCGGACGCAGCCGCTCGCGCCGGGCGTCGGGCTCGAGGAGGCTCGTGCCCGCTGGTTCCGCCTCGTGCCACCGGCTGTCGTGGACGTAGTGGTCGGCACCCTCGTCGGCGAGGGGCGGATCGTGGCCACGGACACCCTGGCGCTTTCGTCGCACCGGGTCGCCCTGTCGCCAGAGGACGCCGTGCTCCAGGACTGGCTCGACCGCCGGTTCCGTGAGGCCGGGCTCGCGCCGCCCGACGTGAGCGCCCTGCCGGGCGAGTCAGGCCGGCCGAGCGTGGCCGTGGAGCGAGTACTGGCACTGATGGTCAAGGGCCGCCGCCTGATCCGCGTGGACACGCTCGTGTTCCACCCGGCGACCCTCGACGCCCTCAAGGCCGACGTCGTGGCGAGGAAGGCCTCCGCGCCGAACGGGCGGGCCACGGTGGACGTCAAGGCGTTCAAGGACGCCTACAACGTCACGCGGAAGTACGCCATTCCGCTGCTCGAGTATCTGGATCGGGAACGGGTGACGCGGCGGCAGGGCGATGCCCGCATCGTCCTGTGACGGCCCGGGGCCGGGCCGGGGCGGTGGGAACGATCAGTCCTTCTTCGAGTCGTCCTTGATACCGGCCTTGAAGTTCTTGATACCCGCGCCAATGCCTCGGCCCAGCTCGGGCAGGCGGTTGGCGCCGAAGATCAGGATGACAATCGCCAGGATGATGAGCATCTCCGGCAAGCCGATCGGACCGAAGAGGGCGAAAGAGAGCGGCACCATGGCGCGATCATAGCACCGACTCGAGCGCACCGACCGGAGGGTCCCCGGACGGCGTCCTAAGGAGTGGCGGGCGACTGGTTCGGCCGGCCGGCGGACGATTGCCCTTGTCTGGGGCGAGAACCGTCGGTCAGAATTGAGCCACGCGCCGCCCACACCATCGCGCATGCCCGACACCCAGACCACGGCCGTAGTCGACCGCCGCAGGTCCGTGCACTCGACTCACGTGCTGCTCGACCGGCCGGACGACATTTCGTTCGACCTTGGCGACCGTCGCCTTGGGGGCGCCGTTGGGGCGTCCGTGGCGTCGCATGGCGCGATGATCCTCCTGGCGTTCCTGATCCTCCGCTTCATGCCTGCGCCCCAGGTCGCGGAGTTCATCCCGGAGCGCCTGCCCTCGGAGATCGTGTGGATTGCCGAGGAGGGGCCGGGCGGCGGCGGGGGCGGGGGCGGCGACAACACGCCGGAGCCTCCCAAGAAGGTCGAGCTCCCCGGCGAGGAAAAGATCAGCGTTCCGGTGGAGGTGGAACCGGAGCCCGTCAAGGAGCCCCCGAAGGAAGAGCCGGAGCCGATCGAGAACCTCGCGATTCCCGCCGTGCAGATGGCGGCCGCGCCGATCGAGGCGCCCGGGGCCATCACGCCCGAGACTCCCTCGTCGGCCAGCGCCGGGCCCGGCAGCGGCGGCGGGGGAGGCACCGGGACCGGCGGCGGCTCGGGCGAAGGCAATGGCCGCGGGCTCGGTCCGGGGAACACCGCCGGCGTGGGCGGCGGCGAGTACGACGTCGGCAACGGCGTGATTTCGCCCCGTATCCTTCGCGAGGTGAAGCCGAAGTACACCGCCGAGGCGATGCGCGCGAAGGTGCAGGGCGAAGTGGTGCTCCGCTGTATCGTGCTGCCCGACGGGTCGGTCGGCCGCGTGGAGATCGTGAAGTCGCTCGACGCGGTGTTCGGACTCGACCAGGAGGCCATCAAGGCCGCGCGTCAGTGGAAGTTCATTCCGGGCACGCGCCTCGGCGAGCCCGTGGCCGTCCGGGTGACCATCGCCCTCGATTTCACGTTGCGATAGTCAGGAGTTGCCGGTGTCCTTTCGCCGAGTCGTCGTCACGTCGATCGCCGCGCTGGCCGCCGGGGCCGGGTTGGCGTGCGAGGCCTCGGGCCGCGCTGCCCCGGCCTCGAGCGGCGGCACTCCGCCCGCCGCCGAGCAGCGCCTGGGCGCCGAACAGCTCCACGTCCAGGTCGTGCAGGCCTATCCCCACGACCCCGGGGCCTTCACGCAGGGACTCGTCCTGGCCGACGGGCGCCTCTTCGAGAGCACGGGACTGGAGGGGCGCTCGAGCGTCCGCGAGGTCGACCTGGCGACCGGGCGCGTGCTGCGCCGCCTGGACATCCCGGCACCGGTCTTCGGCGAGGGCCTGGCACTCGTGGGGAAGCGGCTCTTTCAGATCACGTGGAAGCACGAGACGGCGTACACCTACGATCGCGACACGTTCGAGAAGGGGCCGAGCTTCCCCTACTCCGGTGAAGGCTGGGGCCTGTGCCACGACGGACGCGAGCTCGTGATGAGCGATGGCAGCGCGACGCTCACGTTCCGGGGGCCGGAGACGTTCCGGACGATGCGCGAGGTCGTCGTGCGCGAGCAGGGCGTCCCGGTGGAGCAGCTGAACGAGCTCGAGTGCGTGGGCTCGCAGGTCTATGCGAACGTCTGGATGACCGACCGCATCGTGCGGATCGATCCCAAGAGCGGCGCGGTCACGGCCTCGATCGACGCGTCCGGCCTGCTGCAGCCGTCGGAGCGCTATGGCACCGACGTGCTGAACGGCATCGCGTACGACGCGGCGAGCGACACCTTCCTCATCACCGGCAAGCTCTGGCCCAAGATGTTCCGCGTGCGTTTCGTCCGCTAGCGTCGGCGACCCGCGGTCCCTGGCCGCCATCCGCGGGAGGTTCTGTCTGGGTGGCGGCGGCCGGAAGGGTGCGCTCGTGCGACGAATCGCGTTCCTGGGCCTCGTGGCCGTTCTCCTGTCGTCGTCAGCCTCTGCACAGGCGGCCTTCCCCGCGCCGGTCGAGCGCGACTTCGTCGCTCGCGACGTGCGCTTCGACAGCGGTGAGACGGCGCCTGAGATCCGCCTCCATTACCGCACTATCGGCGAGCCCAGGAAGGGCGCCGACGGGGTGGTGCGAAACGGGGTCCTGATCCTCCACGGCACCGGAGGGAGCGGGGCAGGATTCCTCGGTCCCGGGTACGCGGGGCTGCTGTTCGGCAAGGGGCAGCTCCTGGACGCCGAGAAGTACTTCATCATCCTGCCGGACAACGTCGGTCACGGACGCTCCAGCAAACCGAGCGACGGCCTGCACATGAAGTTCCCGCAATACCGCTACGCCGACATGGTGCGGTTGCAGCACCGGCTCGTGACCGAGGGACTGGGCCTGACGCGCCTGCACCTCGTGATGGGTACCTCGATGGGCGCCATGCACTCGTGGATGTGGGGCTACATGTACCCGTCGTTCGCCGACGGCCTTGCGCCGCTGGCCAGCAATCCTGTCGAGATCGCCGGCCGGAACCGCGTCTGGCGCAAGCTCCTGGTGGACGCCATCGTGAACGACCCGACCTGGAAGGGCGGCGAGTACACGGAACCGCCGAAGGGGATGGCCAACGCGCTGGGCTTCCTGCTGATTGCCACGAGCACGCCCCGCCTCTGGCAGAAGGAGTTCCCGACACACGAGGCGGCCGACCGCTGGCTGGCCGACCAGATCGCGTCGCGGACGAAGACGACCGACGCGAACGACACCATCTACCACTTCCGCGCGTCGGAGGATTACGACCCCTCGGCACATCTCGGCGAGATCACGGCGCCGCTGCTGGCCATCAACTCGGCGGACGACTTCGTGAACCCGCCGGAACTGCCCATGATGCAGGAGCTGATCGGGAAGGTGCCGCACGGCAGGTTCGTGCTGATCCCGGCCAGCGACGAGACCCGCGGCCACGGCACGCACTCGCGGCCGCAGGTCTTCGGGCCCTATCTCGCGGAGTTCCTGCGCGCGCTGGAGAAACACTGACGCGATTCC